>NZ_CP113062.1:2784346-3093718 GCF_026625765.1 Frigoribacterium sp. SL97 | reverse complement strand
TTGGTGCGCTACGCCGGCGCCTCGGGCGACTTCAACCCCATCCACTACCGCGACGACGTGGCGGCCGCGGTCGGTCTCCCCGGTGTCCTGGCCCACGGCATGCTCACGATGGGCACCGCCGTCCAGCCGGTCGTCGAATGGCTCGAGGGGGCGGGCGACGACGCCGGCGTGCTCGGTCGGGTGTCGGACTACCAGGTGCGCTTCACGCGTCCCGTCGTGGTCGACCCCACCGCCGGGGCCGAGATCGCCGTCGTCGCGAAGGTGGGCAAGCTCGACGCCGAGGCCGGCACGGCGCGCATCGACCTGACCGTGACCGCCGGCGGCCAGACCGTGCTGGGCAAGGCCCAGGTCGTGGTGACGCTGGCGTGACGACCTTCGCCGAGCTCACGACGATGCAGGTGGGCGGCGAGCCCGCCCGCCTGGTCGAGGCGACGACGACCGACGAGCTGCTGGCCGCGGTCCGTGAGGCGTCGGTCGGTGACGACCCCTGGTACGTCCTGGGCGGCGGGTCGAACACGGTCGCCTCCGACGAGCCGTTCGACGGCACGGTCGTCCACGTGGCCACCCGGGGTGTCGAGCGCGTCGACTCCGACGACCACCGCGTCCACCTCCGCGTCGCCGCCGGTGAGCCCTGGGACGACCTCGTCGCCTCCACGGTCGAGCAGGGCTGGTCGGGGCTCGAGGCGCTCAGCGGCATCCCCGGCTCGACGGGCGCGTCGCCGATCCAGAACATCGGTGCCTACGGCCAGGAGGTCGCCTCGACGCTCGTGGCCGTCGACTTCCTGGACGACGACTCGGGCGAGTTCGTCCGCATCCCCGCGGCCAACCTCGACCTCGGGTACCGCACGAGCGTCTTCAAGCAGGGCCGTCGGGGCGTCGTCACGGCCGTGGAGTTCGCCCTCACGGACCACGGAGGCGCGAGCGAGCAGGTCGCGTACCCGCAGCTCGCGAAGGCCCTCGGCGTCGAGCTCGGGGCCCGGGTCTCGGTCGCCGACGTGCGCTCCAGCGTGCTCGCCCTGCGGGCCGCGAAGGGCATGGTGCTCGATCCGGCCGACCGTGACACGGCGTCGAGCGGATCGTTCTTCACCAACCCGATCGTGTCGCGGGCCGACGCGTCGACCCTGCCGGCCGACGCGCCACGGTGGCCGACCGGCCCCGAGCCCGAGCGCCAGGTCGTGCCACTCGGTGAGGAGCCGGCCGCCCCGGCGCCCCGTGCGCCCGCCGAGGTCAAGCTCAGCGCCGCCTGGCTGATCGAGCACGCCGGCATCGCGAGGGGTTTCCGCCTGCCGGGCTCGCGAGCCGCCGTCTCGTCCAAGCACACCCTGGCCCTGACCAACCGTGGCGGTGCCACGGGCGACGAGGTCGCCGAGCTCGCGCGCTACGTGCAGCAGCGGGTCCAGTCCGAGTTCGGCGTGCTGCTGCACCCCGAGCCCGTCCTCCTCGGCCTCTCGCTGTAGGGACGCGGCCGCGTGCGTCCGACGCGGCCACGTGCGTCCGACGCGGCGGTGCCCGTCCGACGTCGCGGCGCAGAGATCCTCAGCGGCGCGGCAGGTGGCCGAGTTCGAGCGCCAGCGTGACGGCGCGCGTCCGGTCGTTGACGCCCAGTTTCTCGAAGACGTGCAGCAGGTGCGTCTTGACCGTCGCCTCGCCGACGAACAGCCGGCGTCCGATCTCGCGGTTCGAGCAACCCTCCGCCACGAGGGCGAGCACGTCGGTCTCGCGAGGACTCAACGGGGTCGGGCGCGGCACGGGCTCGGCGCCGCTGCGTGCGCGGCCGACGAGACGGGCCGCCATCGCGGGGGCGAGGGCCACCTGTCCCGCGACCACGGCTCGGAGGCCCGCCACGAGCTCGTCCTCCGGGGAGGCCTTCAGGAGGTAGCCGCTCGCCCCCACCTCGATCGCCCGCAGGATGCTGTCGTCGGACTCGTAGGTGGTGAGCACGACGACCTTGGTCGTCGGGTGACGTGCCAGGACGGCCTCGGTCGCCTCGACACCGTCGAGGCCGGGCATGCGGAGGTCCATCACGATCAGGTCGGGCTCGAGCGAGTCCGCCAGGGCGACGGCCTCGGAGCCGTCGCTCGCCTGCCCCACCACGACGAAGTCGTCCGTCGTCGCGAGCAGGGCGGCGATGCCCTGCCGCACGATCGGATGGTCGTCGGCCACGACGGTGCGGTGCACGGGCGATCCCGCCGGCGAGGCTCCGGGCCCGGTCGACGTCGCATCCTCGTGCGCGGGCCCCGCGGTCACGGGGTCACCACCGCGGCGCGGGGGACCTGCGCGGTGACGACCGTCCCGTCGCGGTCCGACGAGACGTCGAGGCGGCCACCCGACAGCTCGAGCCGCTCGCGGAGGCCGTCGAGGCCGAACCCGGTCGATGCGACCGCCGTGTCGAACCCGGTGCCGTCGTCGGACACGACGAGCACGGCCGTCCCGTCCGTCGCCGTGAGCGTGACCCGCGCCGACGTCGACGCACTGTGCTTGCGGACGTTGGCCAGCGCCTCCTGGGTGCACCGCACCAGCACGACCTGCAGGTCGCGGGGCAGGTCGACATCGACGGCGTCGACCGTGATCCCGATTCCGCTCTCCCGCTCGAAGCGCTCGCCGAGGCGATGGAGGGCGGCCGCCACGTCGGTGCCCGCCGGTCCGGTGGACGCGGTCGCCGCGACGAGGGTGCGCGCCTCGGTGAGGGCCTCGCGGGCGGCGGCCTCGATCACGTCGAGCCGTTCACGGGTCGTCGTCAGGTCGCCGGCCGCGAGGGCTCCGCGGGTCTGCTGCGCGAGCATGACGACTCCGGTGAGGCTCTGGGCGATCGTGTCGTGGATCTCCCGGGCCAGGCGCTCGCGTTCGGTGCTCGTGCCCGCGTCGCGGTGCCGCGCGGCCAGTTCGGCCTGGGCCTCGCGCAGCTCGTCGAGCAGCCGGCCGCGTTCGACCCCGACCCCGGCGATCGTGGTGATCCACATCCCCAGCGCGATGCTGAAGACGAGCGAGAGGCCTTCGCTGGTGGCGGCCGTCGCGAGGGCCTCGGCCGACCACCCCAGGCTGACGACGAACCCGATCGAGATGGCGACGCACAAGCAGACGTTGGCGACGATCGCGGACCGGGTGCCGGGGAGCAGCGTCCAGATCAGCGGCATGAGGAAGGCCTGCACGACCGCGAGTTCGGGGGTGGCGGCCACCGTGACGCCGCCCACCACCACGAGCGCGGCGACGGCCGTCACGGTCGGGAGCGACAGCAGCGCGACGGCGCGACGCACCACGGGCCGCGCGAGGGCGAACCACGTGAGCACCAGCAGCCCGACGGCGACGAACGAGGCCGTGACCCGGCCGCTCGACGAGGTCGTGGCCAGGACGACCATCACCACGACCGTGATCGCGAGGCCGGCGTCCCACCAGCGCATCGAGATGGCGGTTCCCGACCGGGCGGGGGCCGCGGCCTCCGCCCGGTCGCCGGTGTCGTCCATGTCGATCACGCTAGTGGCAGCCGCGGGCCGGCGAGGCCGTCGTGGTCGTCGCCGATCGGGCGGAGGACGGTGGCCGTCCACGGGTCAGGTGTCCTTCCTGATCCACCGGAAGGTCAGCAGCGAGGCGACGGCGCCGGCGACGAGCCAGACCGCCAGCCAGAGGGCGACGCCGGGCAGGTCCCACGATCCGCCGGCCTCGGCGGCCGAGAACGTGTCGGGCAGGAACACGCTGCGCATGCCCTGCGCCAGCCACTTCAACGGGAACACCGAGGCCACCGACTGCAGCCAGTCGGGCAGCTGGGTGAACGGCAGGTAGACCCCCGAGATGAACTGCAGCACGAGCGTGATCGGGACGATCACGGCCGTGGCGCTCTTCCCGCTGCGGGGCACGCGCGAGAGGGCGATGCCGACCAGCGCCGACGTCGCGATGCCGAGCAGGTAGACCCAGGCGAGCGTCAGCCACGACCCGGCGTCGGTCGGCAAGGGCACGCCGAAGAGCACCCGGGCCACCAGCACGAGCAGCGCCACCTGCAGCAGGCTCGTGACGAGCACCTGGCCGAACTTGCCGACAAAGTACGACCCGACCGGCAGGGGCGTCCCCGAAAGTCGCTTGAGGGTGCCGTCGCCACGCTCGAGGGCGATGTCGACGGCGAGGTTCTGCACGCCCGAGAGCAGGATGCCGGCCGCGATCATGCCCGGCAGGTAGAACGCGGCGGCCCCCACCTCGGAACCGTCCGGCCGCGTGCCGAACGAGCCCGAGGCGCTGAACGCCGTGGAGAAGATCGCGAGCATCACGACCGGGAACAAGAACGTGAAGAAGACGGTGTCGCCGGCCCGGAAGTACCCCCGCACCTCGTACCGGGTGCGGCTCAGGCCGAGCGAGAGCGTCCTCACGAGGTCACCCCGGACGAGGAGGCGCGCGGCGCGTCCCCGGCGTCGGTCGCGACCCGTTCCCCGTCCGCGACGGTCTCGGCGGTCGCGACCAACCCGAGGTACACGTCCTCCAGCGACGGCCGGATCACCTCGAGCGAGCGCGGTTCGCCTCCGCGGGCGTGCAGGTCGGCGACCAGGGCGCCCGGTGCGGAGGTGCGGACGTCGTGCCGTCCGTGTTCGTCGAGCCAGGTCACCCGAGGGGTGCGCGCCTCCTCGTCCCCGAGCTCGTCGGGTCGCCCCTGGGCGACGAGCCGGCCCTGCGCGATCACCGCGACGCGGTCGCTCAGCTGCGCCGCCTCGTCGAGGTAGTGGGTGGTGAGGACGATGCTCGTCCCGTCGTCCGACAGCGACCGGATCAACTGCCAGAACTGTCGGCGGGCCTCGGGGTCGAAGCCCGTGGTCGGTTCGTCGAGGAACAACAGCTCGGGGCCGCCGACCACACCGAGCGCGACGTCGACGCGTCGTCGCTGCCCCCCGGACAGCGACCGGATGCGTGCCCCGGCCTTCGCCTCGAGGCCGACCGCGGCGATCACCTCGTCGACGTCGCGCGGGTTCGGGTAGAAGCCGGCGAAGTGGGCGATCTGCTCGCGCACCGTGGCCGTCCCCTGTTCGCCGGAGGTCTGCAGGACGATGCCGAGGCGCGCCTTCCAGTCGAGACCGGCGTGCTGCGGGTCGGCGCCGAGCACCGACACGTCACCGCCCGACCGGTCGCGGTAGCCCTCGAGGATCTCGATGGTGGTCGACTTGCCGGCGCCGTTGGGGCCGAGCAGGCCGAGGGTCTCGCCCGCGGCCACCTCGAACGAGAGGCCGTGCAGAGCCGTGGCGGTGCCGTAGGTCTTGGTGAGGTCGCGCACTCGACCGACGGGTTCGGGGGTCATGGCTCCAGCGTGCGCCGTGGCGGCTCCGCGCACCAGGCCCGACCGGTCGAGGCCGGGTCCACCGATCGGTGGACCCGGCCTCGGGACGGGGGTCGCGGCCTCAGGCGAACAGGCGCTGGAGGCGGCGGACGCCCTCGAGCAACTCGTCGTCGCCGAGAGCGTAGGACAGCCGGAGGTACCCGCTGGGCCCGAAGGCCTCACCGGGCACGGTGGCGACGTCGGCCTGTTCGAGGATGAGGTCGGCGAGTTCGAGCGACGTGGTGGGCGTGACGCCTCCCCACTCGCGACCGAGCAGGCCCTGCACGTCGGGGTAGACGTAGAAGGCTCCCTCGGGGGTGGGGGTGACGACGCCGTCGATCCGGTTGAGCTCGCGGACGATGGTGCTGCGTCGGGCGTCGAAGGCGACCCGCATGGCCTCGACCTCGTCCTGCGGTCCGGTGAGGGCCGCCAGGGCCGCCCGCTGCGACACGTTCGAGACGTTCGACGTGAGGTGCGACTGGAGGTTCGCGGCACCCTTGACCACGTCGGTCGGGCCGATCATCCAGCCGACCCGCCACCCGGTCATCGCGTAGGTCTTGGCCACGCCGTTGACCAGGATCGCCTGGTCGGCCAGCTCGGGCACGGCCTCGGTGATCGAGACGGCCGTCACCCCGTCGTAGGTGAGGTTCTGGTAGATCTCGTCGGTGATCACCCAGACGCCGGCCTCGAGGGCCCAACGACCGATCGCCTCTACCTCGTCGGGTGAGTAGACCGCGCCCGTCGGGTTCGACGGCGAGCAGAACAGCAACACCTTCGTGCGCTCGGTGCGGGCGGCCTCGAGCTGGTCGACCGTGACCTTGTAGCCCTGGTCGGCACCGGCGAAGACCTCGACGGTGACTCCGCCGGCGAGGGCGATGGCCTCGGGGTAGGTCGTCCAGTAGGGCGACGGCAGGAGGGCTTCGTCGCCGTCGTCGAGCAGCGCCTGGAAGGCCTGGTAGACGGCCTGCTTGCCACCGTTCGTGACGATCACCTGCGACGTCGACACCGTGGTGCCGCTGTCGCGCAGGGTCTCCTCGACGATCGCCTCGCGCAGTTCGAGCAGGCCGGCCGCGGCCGAGTAGCGGTGGTTGCGCGGGTCGCGGGCGGCGACGACGGCCGCGTCGACGATGTGGTCGGGCGTGGGGAAGTTGGGCTCGCCCGGGCCGTAGCTGATGATCGGTCGGCCCTGTGCCAGCAGGGCCTTGGCCTTCGCGTCGACGGCCAGCGTGGCCGATTCGGCGATCGACGAGATACGGGACGAGAGACGGCGCGCGGTCGGGGTCACGCGGGTCAGCCTAGCGGGGGTGTGACCGGCCCGGACGGGTGCGCCCGCCGGCGGTCCGTCGGACCCCGCGGCGCCCGGCTTTGCACGCGCCCGCCGCTTCGCCTACACTTGACGAGGCGATCGAATGCGCCAAGCTTCAGCGCGCCTCTGCAGTCCGGTTCACCAACAGCCGGCTGAGAGAGGCAGGGCCTCCGGGTCCGGCCGAGAGGTCATCTGAAGGGCGTCGATCCCATAGGGCGGTGGCTCAATTGGTAGAGCAGCGGTCTCCAAAACCGCAGGTTGCAGGTTCGAGTCCTGTCCGCCCTGCAGCCCGGCTGTGTTCTTCATGACACGGTGATCACACACAGATACGGACACAGGCCCACGGGCCGAGCTCGGAAGGTCGGAACAGTGGCGAGAAAAGACGTTGACGTCCCCAGTGAAGACGTCGTCGAGAAGGCGAAGAGCGACGGTGCGACGCGCCGCAGCCCCTTCGCCCGCATCGCGTTGTTCATCCGCCAGGTGATCGCCGAGCTCAAGAAGGTCGTCACGCCGACCCGCAAAGAGCTGCTGAGCTACACCGGCGTCGTCCTGGTCTTCGTGGTCATCATGATGGCCCTCGTCTCCCTGCTCGACCTGGTGTTCGGCACCGGCGTCGGCTACGTCTTCGGCAACGGCCCGACCGGCAGCTGACGCGGCACCCACCGGCCGACTCCCCGAGCACCACGTGAGCGGGTCCCGTGCCACCGAGCACGAGCACCCGACAACCCCGATCGAAAGAAGAACCCTTGCCTGACAACGAGCGCGACGACATCGACCTCGCCACCGCTGCCGAGCAGTCCTCCGAGGTCGAAGAGGCCCAAGAGGGCGGCACGCTGGCCGCCGACGAGGACGCCGTCGAGCCCGCCGAGTCCGAGGCCCTCTCGGTCGTCGACGAAGGCGAGTCCGGTTCGACCGACACGAGCGACCTCGACGGCCTGCTCGACACGCTGGCCGAGGCACGCGACCCCGAGGCCGACGCGATCGTCGACGACGCCCTCGACATCGACGACGAGTTCGAGGCCGAGGCCGCCGTCGAGGCCACCGACGACGAGGCCGACTCCGAGGCCGAGCAGGCGGCCGACGAGGGCGACGCCCCCGCCGCGAACGCCGTCGTCGCCGAGGCCGAGCAGTCCGTCCAGGACGCCGACGCCGAGATCGCGCACGACGACGTCGACGTCGACGTGTCCGCCACCGAGGTCGAGGACGACGAGCCCGCCGAGGTCGACCCCTACGAGGCCTTCCGTTACGAGCTGCGGGGCAAGCCCGGCAAGTGGTACGTCATCCACTCGTACGCCGGCTTCGAGCGCCGCGTGAAGCAGAACATCGAGAACCGCATGGTCTCGATGACCATGGAGGACTACATCTACCAGGTAGAGGTCCCCATGGAGGACGTGGTCGAGATCAAGAACGGGCAGCGCAAGCTCGTCACCCGCGTCCGCATCCCCGGCTACGTGCTCGTGCGTCTCGACCTCAACGAGGACAGCTGGTCCGTCGTCCGCCACACCCCCGGGGTCACGGGCTTCGTGGGCAACGCCCACAACCCGACGCCGCTGCGTTTCGAAGAGGCCTTCAACATGTTGAAGAGCCTCGTCCAGGTCGACACGACCCCGGCGCCCGCCAAGGGCGGCGCCAAGGGTGGCAAGCAGGCCCAGCGGGTCATCCCCGCCGAGGTCGACTTCGAGATCGGCGAGACGATCACGATCAAAGAGGGGTCGTTCGCCGGACTTCCCGGTACGATCAACGAGATCAAGCCCGAGAGCGGCAAGCTCACCGTGCTGGTCTCGCTGTTCGAGCGCGAGACGCCGGTCGAGCTCAGCTTCGACCAGGTCACGAAGCTCTAGCAGGCACCCACCCCCAGGTCTACAGATCACCGGAGTCCGCGCCGCGGGCCACCGGGAGAGCAGGTCGCGACCGCGATCGGTTCGAACCCCACAAGAAGGAAAAGAACAATGGCACCGAAAAAGAAGGTCACGGGTCTGATCAAGCTTCAGATCAACGCCGGCGCCGCGAACCCCGCCCCGCCCATCGGCCCGGCCCTGGGTCAGCACGGCGTGAACATCATGGAGTTCTGCAAGGCGTACAACGCGGCGACCGAGTCGCAGCGCGGCAACGTCGTCCCCGTCGAGATCACGGTCTACGAAGACCGCTCGTTCACGTTCATCCTCAAGACCCCGCCCGCCGCCGAGCTCATCAAGAAGGCCGCCGGCGTCGCCAAGGGTTCGGGAACCCCGCACACCACCAAGGTCGGCAAGCTGACCATGGACCAGGTGCGCGAGATCGCGACGACCAAGCAGGCCGACCTGAACGCCAACGACATCGACGCCGCGGCGAAGATCATCGCCGGCACCGCCCGTTCCATGGGCATCACGGTCGACGCCTAAGCAGCACCCCTCCGTGCAGGCGACCCGCCTGCACGACCCTGACATCAGTGGGAGAGCCGGCCAGGCTCGCAACCACGTCCCCAGTACGAAGAGGTCCAACATGGCTCAGAAGTCCAAGGCGTACCGCGCCGCTGCCGAGAAGATCGAGGCAGGCAAGTTCTACAGCACCAGCGAGGCCGTGGCCGTCGCTCGCGAGACCGGCTCGAAGAAGTTCGACTCGACCGTCGAGGTCGCGCTCAAGCTCGGCGTCGACCCCCGCAAGGCCGACCAGATGGTGCGCGGCACCGTCATCCTGCCGCACGGCACGGGCAAGACCGCCCGCGTCATCGTGTTCGCGACGGGTGCCGCCGCCGAGGCGGCCATCGCCGCGGGTGCCGACGAGGTCGGTGGCGACGAGCTCATCGAGAAGGTCGCGGGCGGCTACACGTCGTTCGACTCGGCCGTCTCGACCCCCGAGCTCATGGGCAAGGTCGGTCGTCTCGGAAAGGTGCTCGGCCCCCGCGGCCTCATGCCCAACCCGAAGACCGGCACCGTGACCCCCAACGTCGCGCAGGCCGTCAACGACATCAAGGGCGGAAAGATCGAGTTCCGTGTCGACAAGCACAGCAACGTGCACTTCGTCATCGGTAAGGCCGGCTTCTCGGAAGAGCAGCTGAACACCAACCTCGACGCCGCCCTCGAAGAGGTCGTCCGCCTCAAGCCGTCCTCGTCCAAGGGCCGCTACATCACCAAGGGCACGCTGTCGACGACCTTCGGTCCCGGCATCCCCCTCGACATCAACGTCTTCTAGGTCCTCAGACCTCCCAGGCACTGCGTCGCCCGAAGGCCGTCCCACTCTCGAGTGGGGCGGCCTTCGTCGTCGGCTCCCGTCCGTGGTCGGGCGGGGAGGCGCGGGTGGGGCACCATGGGCAGATGACCGTCACCGTGCGCCCTGCCCTCCCGACCGACGCCCCCCTGCTCGCCGAGGTCGCCGCGGTGACCTTCCCGCTCGCCTGCCCGCCCGGGTCGGACCTCGCGGACATCGCCCGGGTCGTCACCACGGTGCTGTCCGAGGAGGCCTTCTCGCGCTACCTCGCCGACGACACCCGGACCGTCCTGCTGGCCGTCGACCCCACGGCCCGGGGGGCCCTCGGCTACAGCATGATGATCGCGGGAGATCCCGAGGACGCGGACGTCGCCGCAGCCGTCTCGTCCCGGCCGACCGTCGAGCTGAGCAAGTTCTACGTCATGCCGCAGGGGCACGGCACGGGGGCGGCCTCGACCCTGATGGCCGCGACCCTCGAGGCAGCCCGCGCGACCGGCGCCTCCTCGGTGTGGCTCGGAGTCAACCAGCAGAACGAACGGGCGCTTCGCTTCTACGCCAAGCACGGACTCGTGAAGGTCGGGACGAAGACCTTCGCCCTCGGCGACGACCTGCAGCAGGACTTCGTCCTCGAGCGTCGGATCTAGGCGGGGTCGCGTCGGGCCACGGCGGCCGGTCCGGGGGCCGGGTCCGGAGGCCGGGTCAGGCGGCCTCGGTGTCGTCGGTGACGCGCAGCACGAGCTTGCCGCGGGTGTGCGACCGCTCGAGGCGAGCATGGGCGTCACGGGCGTCGACCAGGTCGTAGACCTCGTCGACGTAGACCCGGACGTCTCCCGAGTCGAGCAGTCGCGAGATGACCGCCAGCGTGGCGCCGTCGGGGGAGACGGCGAACCCGGTCGACCGGACGCCTGCCTGCGCGGCTTTCTCGGCGAAGGCGGCCCCCGAGGCGAGCGGTGCGTGGACGGCGAGCCCACCGGGTCGGAGCAACCTCAGCGACCGGTCGGCCTCGACGTCGTCGTCGACCAGGTTGAGCACGACGTCGACCTGACGGACGCTGCGGTCGACGTCGGCCGCGCCGTAGTCGACGACCTCGGCGGCCCCGAGCTCCCGCAGCCAGGCCGAGTTGGCCTGCGAGCCGGTCGCGACGACGTGTGCGCCGAAGTACGAGGCGAACTGCACCGCGAAGTGCCCCACCCCGCCCGCGCCGGCGTTGATGAGGAGGCGCTGGCCCTCGTGGGCCTTGGCGACGTCGACGACCATCCCCCAGGCCGTGAGCGCCGCGAGGGGCACCGCGGCGGCTTCGAGGTGCGACAGGGTGGTGGGCTTCCGGGCCACCGACAGCGACGGGACGCTGATGTACTCGGCGTAGCTGCCACCGGAGCGCGGGCACGGGGCCATGCCGTAGACGGCGTCACCCGGACTCAACGGATGCGCCGCATAGGGCGTCTCGACGACGACGCCGCTGAAGTCGTGGCCCAGCACGGCCGGGAACGCCGGGATGGCGTCGCTGTCGCCGCGACCGGCCCGGGTCTCCAGGTCGAAGCGGTTGACGCCGGCGGCGACGACGCGCACGAGCACCTCGGCGTTGACCCGTCGCGGGTAGGGCACGTCGGCGGCGACGAGCTGCTCGGGCCCGCCGGTCCGCTCGATCACCATCGCCCGCATCGTCGTCTGCATCGTCGTGTCCATCGGCGGCCCCTGTCGGCTCGTGTGCGCCGTGGCTCCGGCGCGGTGGTCAGGTCAGTCAACGGGACGGATGAGTCACCCGTGTTTCGCGGGTGTCACCGAGAGGGAAACGATGATGGGTACGGTGTGGGCATGAGAGCATCGGTCGCCGTCCTGCGCGTCGCGGCTGCGGTCGCGGTCCTCGTCGCCGTCGTGGCCCAGTGGGAGAACAGCCTGCGCGACCCGGGGTACCGATTCGTGGACTTCTTCGGGTACTTCACCATCCAGAGCAACCTCATCGTGCTGCTGGCCCTGGCGATCGGCGCGTTCACGGTGCTGCGCCGGACGACGCCGCCCCGGTGGACGGTCGCGGTGCGGGCGGCGGCGACCACGTACATCGCGCTGACCGGGCTGGTCTTCAACCTGCTGCTGGCGGGACTGCCCTCGAACGACCCGTACACCGTGGGGTGGGCGAGCAACGTGTTCCACCGGGTGATCCCGCTCTACGTCGTGCTCGACTGGGTGCTCTTCGCCGACCGCGACCGCCAGCCCTGGCGGCGGTTGTGGCAGTTCCTGGCCTTCCCCTTGATCTGGGTGGTCGTCGTCCTGGCCCGGGGCGCCGACTTCGTGCCGTACCCCTTCCTCGACGTGGCGACCCTCGGCGGGGGCGTCGTGGCGCTCTGGTGCGTGGGCATCGCCGTCGCGGTCGCCCTGATCGGGGCGCTCGTCGTGGCGGCGTCGCGCCTGCGCCTCGTCGACCCGGATCGGCGCGTGACTCAGCGCAACGGATCGTAGGGCGGGGGTTCGTAGGCCTCGTAGGCGTCGGGCGGTGGGGGCGCCGACGCCCGACCGCCCGGCGCGAACGGGTCGACCGGCGCCTGTCGTGCGAGGGTGTCGAGCACCTGGTCGGCGAGGGCCACGAGACGGTGGATCTCGTCCTCGTCGCGCTCGACCCAGCGGCACTGCGGGTCACCGTGCAGGGGCACGAAGTCGGTGTGCTGCTCCCAGACCACGAGGGTGCGCTCGGCGCCGAGCACGTACTGCTGCCAGGCCACCTGGCGCAGGTACGAGCGGGGGATCGACGACCAGGCGTTCTTCGTCGTCTTGATCTCGCACAGCTCGACGGTGCCGTCGGTGCGGACGGTCACGCCGTCCGGGGTGGCCAGGTGTCGGCGCTGACCCGCGGCGTGGAAGAGCTTCTGGCTGGACTCGATGCCGTGCCGCTGCAGCACCCACCGGGCGATCTCGGGCTCACGCGCCCGCCCGTGGTCGGTGTAGGCGTTGCCGCCGAAACCGTTGCCGTACAACTTGTCGAGCACGACGGCCTGCACGGCGCGCGGGCTCGAGAGCCGGGCGACGTCGGTGGCCGTGATGCCCTGGCTGCGAGCCCGCAGCCATGCGATGCGGTCCGACGAGTCGGCCAGCACGCGCGTCAGGTGCGCAGGAGGCGCGGCGGGGGTCGTCGGCTCGTCGTCGTCCCACAGGGCGAGCATGGGTTGGACGACGGTCATGGTGACCATTCTCCCTCGCCGGGGGCGCGAGGACGACACCCGCGCCTCCTCGTGTCGCGGCGGAGCGGCGAGCACCGGGAGCCCGCGGTCAGACGGCGGCGGCGAGCTCGTCGATCGCCGCGGGGGAGAGGGCGTGGTGGATCGCGAGCATGCTCGCGCCCATGAGCCCCGCCCGGTCGCCCGCCCGCGACGGCACGATGCTCAGGTGCTCGGTCGCGAGCGGCATCGACCGCTGGTAGACGACCTCGCGCACGCCTGCCAGCAAGTGCTCGCCGGCCTGCGCCATGGAGCCGCCGATCGCGATGACCGAGGGGTTGATCATGTTGACGCAGGCGGTCAGCACCTCGCCGAGGTCGCGACCCGCCTGGCGGACGGCCTGCACCGCGTCGACGTTGCCGGCCCGGACGAGCTCGACCACCTGGCGGCCACCCTCGCAGTCGTGGCCGAGGGCCCGCAGCGAGCGGGCGAGGGCCGGGCCGGAGGCGACGGCCTCGAGGCACCCGACGTTGCCGCAGTGGCAGACGACGCCGGCGCCGCGGGGGATCTGCACGTGGCCGATGTCGCCCGCGATGCCCTGGGCGCCGCGCTGCAGGCGACCGCCCGAGATGATGCCCGAGCCGATGCCGGTGGCGACCTTGACGAACAGGAAGTGGTCGGTGCCCGGCCAGGCGTGGCTGCGCTCGCCGAGGGCCATGATGTTGACGTCGTTGTCGACGAGGACGGGCACGTCGAGGTGGCGCCTCACCCAGCCCGGCACGTCGACGCCGTCCCAGCCGGGCATGATCGGCGGGTTCACCGGTCGACCCGTGCTGAACTGCACGGGGCCCGGCAGGCCGATCCCGACCCCGATGAGGTCGTCCCGGGTGCGACCGAGCCGGTCGAGCAGGGCGTCCGCCCCGGTCACCATGCCGGCGAGGGTCGTCTCGGGACCGTCGGCGATGTCGATCAGGCGACGGTCGCTGATCAGCTCGACGCCCATCAGGTCGGTCAGGGCGAGGTTGACGTGGCCCGCTCCGAAGTCCGCGGCCAGGACGACACGCGCCGAGGGGATGAGCGCCACGCGAGAGGGAGGGCGGCCACCCGTCGAGACGGCGTCTGCGGAGGGGCCGACCAGACCGAGTTCGGCCAGGACGTCGAGGCGCAGGCCGATCGTCGACCGGGCGAGGCCCGTCATCGCCGCGAGTTCGGCCCGGGTGCGCGGCACGCCGTCGCGGAGCAGCTGGAAGATCTCGCTGGCTCCGGTGCTGCCGAGGGCAGACGACCTCGTCGTGTCGGACATGGCAGCAGTAAACCACAGCCCTCGGCGACGCCCGAGAGAACCCCGCCGAGAAAAGGTCGACTTTTGCTTGCGGGTCGACAGAAGCGGTCCTATGGTGAGTCTCGGTCGACGCCGACCGCCACTCTTCCGGGGGTGACCGGTCGACGGCTCGACCGCTGAGAGTCCCCGACGGTGCCCGTCGCCGTCGCACATCCACTCGGAAGAGGAGACACCCCTGGTGACCACCGCAAGCCCGATCTCGGTCCAGCTCTACACGGTCAGAGACGCCATCGCCGCCGACCTGCCCGGCACCCTGAAGCGAATCGCCGACCTCGGCTACACCCAGGTCGAGCCGTACGCCTTCGTCGACCGCGTCGACGAGTACGCCGAGGCCCTGCCCGCCGCCGGACTCACCGCGCCCAGCGCGCACGTCGGCCTGATCGGCAAGGACCTCGAGCCGATCTTCGCCGCCGCCACCCGTCTCGGCGTCGGCACGATCATCGACCCGCACATCGACGAGACCCGCTGGGTCACCCGTGAGGACGTCGAGGCGATCGCGAAGGAGCTGGGCGAGATCGCCGACGCGGCCGCCGCCCACGACCTCACCATCGGCTACCACAACCACGCCTTCGAGCTGGAGAACCTGATCGACGGCACCCCCGCCCTCGAGGTGTTCGCCGCGGCCCTGCCCGCGAACGTCGTGCTCGAGATCGACACCTACTGGGTCGAGGTCGGCGGCGTCGACGCCGCCGAGCTGCTCGCCCGCCTCGGCGACAAGGTTCAGTTCCTCCACGTGAAGGACGGCCCGAAGAACAAGAACGACGTCGAGCAGGTCGCCGTCGGGCGCGGGTCGATGCCCGTCCGCGACATCCTGCAGGCGGCCCGTCAGGCCACCCCCGTCGTCGAACTCGACGACCACGCCGGTGACGTGTTCACCGCGCTCGCCGACAGCCTCGAGTTCCTGCAGGGGGTCCGCGCATGACCGACGTGACGACGGCCTCGCGGCCCGCCGTCGCCTCCGACGGCAAGACCGGCCCGGTGGGCGTCGGGGTCATCGGCGCCGGCGTGATCAGCGACCAGTACCTCGGCAACCTCACGCAGTTCCCCGACCTCGAGGTGCTCTTCATCGCCGACATCGACCAGGCCCGCGCGGCGGCCCAGGCCGAGAAGTGGGGCGTCCCCGCCAGCGGCACGGTCGACGAGTTGCTCGCCCTCGACGACGTCGAGATCGTGGTCAACCTGACGATCCCGGCGGCCCACGTCGACGTGGCGCTGCAGGCCGTCGCCGCGGGCAAGCACGTCTGGGGAGAGAAGCCCTACGCCCTCGACCGCGAGAGCGGTGCCTGGCTGCTGGCCGCCGCGAAGGAGGCGGGCGTCCGCGTGGCCGTCGCCCCGGACACGTTCCTCGGCGCCGGTCTGCAGACCGGACTGCGGGTCGTGAAGCGCGGCGACATCGGCACGCCCCTGACCGGCCTCGCGCTCTTCCAGGTGCCCGGCCCCGAGTCGTGGCACCCCAGCCCCGAGTTCCTCTTCGCCTACGGCGCGGGACCGATGTTCGACGTCGGCCCGTACTACCTGACCACGCTCGTGCAGGTCTTCGGACCCGTCGCGAAGGTCACGGCCACGGCGTCGAAGGCCCGGGACAGCCGGGTCATCGGCTCGGGGCCGAAGGCCGGAACGGTCTTCCCCGTCGAGGTGCCGACGCACGTGAGCGCCCTGCTGCAGTTCGAGAGCGGCGCCAGCGCGCAGGCCGTCTTCAGCTTCGACTCGAAGCTGGCCCGTGCCGGCTTCGTCGAGATCGCCGGGACCGAGGGCACGGCCGTGTTCCCCGACCCGAACGAGTTCGAGGGCGACACGACGGTCCACACGGGCACCGACGAGCCGGCGGTCGTCGCGGCCACGGGTTCGACCTTCACCCGCGGCACCGGCGTCGCCGAGCTCGCCCAGGCCATCCGCGAGGGTCGCCGTGAGCGCGTGCCCGGCGAACTCGCCTTCCACGTCCTGGACGTCATGGTCTCGCTGGCCGAGTCCGCCGAACGCGACGAGAGCGTCCGTGTCGACTCGACCCTCGAGCCGACGCCCGAGCTGCCCGAGAGCTGGGACCCCTCCGTCCCGACCCTCGGCTGATCCGGTGCGGTGCCGGCGCCTCCTCGACGCCGGCACCGCGCCTCCCGACCCGTCCACCCCCTGAGCGCACCACCCGCACCACCGGAGTCACCACAGCACCACGAACCCCCGCACCACCCCTTCCCTCACTCGATGAAGAGAAATCTCGAAGAAGAGACACCAGGAGAAGTCATGCAAACGAAGTTCCGTTGGCTCGCCGCCCTCGCGGTCGGAGCCCTCTCGGTCGGATCGATGACCGCCTGCAGCGCCTCGGGCGGCAGCGGCGACGCCGACACGATCACCTACTGGGCCAGCAACCAGGCTCCGACGGTCGAGAAGGACGCCGAGATCCTGCAGGAGAGCATCGACCGCTACACGGAGGAGACCGGCGTCAAGGTCGACCTCGAGGTCATCCCGTGGTCCGACCTCTACAACCGCATCCTCACCGCCGTCTCGAGCGGCGAGGGGCCCGACGTCCTCAACATCGGCAACACCTGGGCGGTGTCGCTGCAGTCCAGCGGCGCCTTCGTGCCCTGGGAGGGCGACGCCCTCGACCAGGTCGGTGGCCAGGACCGCTTCGTGCAGTCCAGCTTCGCCACCGGCGGTGCCGAGGGTCAGGCACCCACGTCGATCCCGCTCTACGGGCTGTCGTACTCGCTGTACTACAACACGAAGATGTTCGAGGCCGCGGGCATCACCACCCCGCCCGCCACCTGGGACGAGTTCGTCGAGGACGCCAAGAAGCTGACGGTCGACACCGACGGCGACGGCACGATCGACCAGTGGGGCGTCACCATGGCCGGGTCGAGCATCTCGAACAACGCCCACCAGGCGTTCGTCCGGGGCCTGCAGAACGGAGGCGCGCTGTACGACGAGGACGGCGAGCCCGACTTCGGCAACGACGGCGTCGTCAAGGGCGTCAAGGAGTGGGTCGACCTGATGGCGGTCGACAAGGTGGTCTCACCGTCCGACGCCGAGAGCGTGAACGGTTCGGACATGGCGGCGACGTTCGCGGACGACAAGGCCGCGATGTTCTTCGACCAGGCCCCCGACGCGAACCTCTCGGCCCGCGACTTCACCGACTACGCCGCGGCACCCGTGCCGATGGAGTCCGCCGACGCGACCGGTCTGCTGGGCACCCAGAGCCACGTGGCCGGCATCAACGTGAGCGTCTTCGAGAACAGCGGCAACAAGGACGCGGCGATCGACTTCGTCAAGCACCTGACGAGCGACTCCGAGCAGGTGTACCTGAACAAGGCGTTCAGCTCGCTGCCCGTGGTCACGAGCGCGTACGACGACCCGGCGTTCCAGTCGGACACGATCAAGCTGAAGCAGACGATCCTCGAGGACCACGCCCAGCCCATGCCCCTCTACCCCTCCGAGGGGCAGATGGAGACCTTGGTCGGCACCGCGATCAAGAACCTCCTCGCCACCGCAGCCCAGGGCGGTTCCGTCAGCGAGTCCGACGTCAAGTCGGCCCTCGAGGACGCGAACAGCCAGATGAGCTCGGGTCAGTAGCCCGTCCCACCGCCCGTGACGGGGGCGGCCGGTCCGATCGACCGGCCGCCCCCGCCACCCAGGCCCCGAGAGGACCCTCATGACCGTCAACGTCCTGCCCCCCGCCACCGCCGAGAAAGACCTCCCGCCCGACCCGCACCAGCAGGCCCCGATCGAGCCGGCCAAGCGCAAGAAGCACCGATCGCCGCTCGCCTACTTCCTGGTGGCGCCCGCCGCCCTGGCCGAACTGCTCGTCCACATCGTCCCGATGGTGCTCGGCATCTGGATCGCGTTCATCACGCTGAACCAGCTCAGCATCGCCAACTGGGTCAACGCGCCCTTCGTCGGCCTGCAGAACTTCGTCACCGCGCTCGACCCGTCCTCGCCCATCGCCGGCCAGCTGTACGGGGCCCTGGGGCGCACGCTGATGTTCACCGTCATCGTGGTGGCCATCGCCTGGAGCATGGGCATGCTCGGCGCGGTGCTCCTGACCAGCTCGTTCAAGGGCCGCGGCATCCTCCGCACGCTCTTCCTCGTGCCCTACGCCCTGCCGTCGTACGTCGGCACCATCGCCTGGGCCTTCATGTTCAACCAGCGCGACGGGGCCATCAACCGCTTCCTGGTGGACGACCTCGGCATCCTGCAGGACCGCCCCTTCTGGCTGCTCGGCGGCAACTCGTTCTGGGCCATCGTCATCGTGACGGCGTGGCAGTTCTGGCCCTTCGCCTTCCTGATGCTGCTCGCCGCGCTGCAGAACATCCCGGGCGACGTCTACGAGGCCGCGAGCCTCGACGGCGCCAGCCTCTGGAAGCAGTTCACCCAGATCACCCTGCCCATGGTCAAGCCGGCCAACGCCGTGCTGCTGTTGATCATGAGCCTGTGGATCTTCAACCAGTTCAACGTGCCCTACGTGCTCTTCGGCCCGGCGTCGCCCGAGCAGGCGACGCTCATCTCGCCGTTGATCTACCAGCAGTCGTTCAACAACTGGAACTTCGGCCTCGGCGGTGCCATGAGCGTGATGCTCCTGGTCGTGCTGCTGATCGCGTCGGCGTTCTACATCCGCATGGTTCTGCCGAAGGGACAACACGATGATTGAGACCCGTGGGTTCAAGGTCTTCCGCTTCTTCGGGCTGGCCTTCCTGTCGCTCGTGGTGGTCGTCCCGCTCTACGTGGTGCTGACCACGTCGATCAAGCCGCTCGCCGACGTCCAGGGCTTGTTCACCTGGATCCCCAGCCGGGTGACGCTCGAGCCGTACGTGCAGATCTGGCAGACGGTTCCGCTGGCGTCGTACTTCAAGAACAGCCTGATCGTCACGATCTCGGCGACGGTGCTGTCGGTGGCCATGGCCGTGCTCGCCGCGTACTCACTGGCCCGCCTGCGGTTCAAGGGCCAGCGCAGCTTCAGCCTGGTCGTGCTGTCGACGCAGATGTTCCCGGGCATCCTGTTCCTGTTGCCGCTGTTCCTGATCTTCGTGCAGATCCAGCGCACGGTCGGCGTGCAGCTGACCGGCAGCTACCTCGGCCTGATCATCACCTACATGACGTTCTCGCTGCCGTTCTCGATCTGGATGCTGACGGGCTACTTCGCGTCGATCCCGAAAGAGCTGGAGGAGGCGTCGATGATCGACGGCACGGGTCGCCTCGGTGCCCTGTTCCGCGTGATCATCCCGGTCGCCAAGCCGGGCATCATCGCGGTCGCGGTCTACGCCTTCATCACGGCCTGGGGCGAGGTGCTCTTCGCCTCGGTGCTGACGAGCAAGGACACGCGCACGCTCTCCATCGGCCTCCGCGCCTACGCCTCGCAGCAGGACGTCTACTGGAACCAGCTCATGGCCGCCTCGGTCGTCGTCTCGCTGCCCGTGCTCATAGGCTTCATGCTCGTGCAGAAACACTTGATCACCGGACTGTCGTCGGGGGCCGTGAAGTGACCGAGCCGGCCGTGGCCACGGCGGTGGGGCCGGTGGGCGCCACCGCCGGCCCGGCCGGCCGGGCAGCGCCGAGCCGAGGAGGCGCGGGTCGCGTCGAACCCTTGCGCGTCGGCATCGTGGGCGGCGGCTTCATGGCGCGCGTGCACGCCGGCGCCGCGCGGTCGGCCGGCGCCCGCGTGGTCGCCCTCGCCTCCTCGAGCGCCGCCAGCGCGGCCCACGCGGCGGCGTCCCTGGGCGTCGACACCTCCCACGAGAGCGTCGACGACCTCGTCACCGATCCCGGCGTCGACGTCGTGCACGTCTGCTCGCCGAACGCCACGCACGCGCCCGTCGCGCTGGCGGCGCTCGCCGCCGGCAAGCACGTGGTCTGCGAGAAGCCGCTGGCGACCTCGAGCGCCGAGGCCGAGGCCCTGGTCGAGGCCGCCCGGGCCGGGCGACTGGTCGGTGCCGTGCCCTTCGTCTACCGCTACCACCCGATGGTGCGCGAGGCCCGGGCCCGCGTCGCCACGGGCGAGGTCGGCCGCGTGCTGAGCGTCCGGGGTTCCTACCTGCAGGACTGGTTGCTCGACAGCGACGACGTCGACTGGCGGGTCGACTCGGCCGCGGGCGGTCCGTCACGGGCCTTCGCCGACATCGGCAGCCACCTGGTCGACCTGCTCGAGTTCGTCCTGGGCGACCGGCTGGCCCGGCTGACCTCGACGACCACCACCGTGCACACCCACCGCGGGGGCTCGTCGGTCGACACCGAGGACGAGGCGGCCGTCGTGTTCGAGACGGCACGGGGGGCGATCGGCACCCTCTTCGTGTCGCAGGTCGCGCCGGGTCGCAAGAACCGCCTCCTGCTCGACCTGTCGGGCACCGCCGAGAGCCTCGAGTTCTCGCAGGAGGAGCCCGAGACGCTCTGGGTCGGACGCCGGTCGGGCACGCAGCTCGTCGCCCGCGACGCGGCCGTGCTCGCACCCGACGCCGCCCGCCTGTCGACCGTCCCCGCCGGGCACCCGATGGGCTACGTCGACGCGTTCGCCGGGTTCGTGCGCGACGCCCACGACGCCGTCCGGGGCGGGACCCCCGAGGGGCTGCCGACCTTCGTCGACGGCCTGCGCGCCGTCCGGGTGACCGAGGCGGTCCTCGGGTCCGCCGCGTCGCGCCGGTGGGTCGACCTGCCCTGACCCCGACCGTCCCGACCCCGCCGCCGCCCGCACCGCCCCCGCTGCCCGCCCGCACCCCCGTCGCCCCCGAGAAGGAACCCATGGCCGAGAGCTCCCGCCCCGTCACCCTGTTCACCGGCCAGTGGGCCGACCTGCCCTTCGAGGAGGTCGCGGCACTCGCCGCCGGGTGGGGCTACGACGGCCTCGAGATCGCCGCGTCGGGCGACCACCTCGACCTCGAGCGCGCCGACCAGGACGACGCGTACCTGCGGTCGCGACTCGACGTGCTCGAGCGGCACGGCCTGGGGGTCTGGGCGATCTCGAACCACCTGACCGGGCAGGCGGTCTGCGACGACCCGATCGACTTCCGGCACCAGGCGATCGTGCGCCCGTCCACCTGGGGTGACGGCGAGCCCGAGGGCGTCCGGCAGCGGGCCGCGGAGGACATGAAGCGGGCGGCGCGGGTGGCCCGCAAGATGGGCGTCGACACCGTCGTCGGCTTCACCGGCTCGAAGATCTGGCCCTACGTGGCGATGTTCCCGCCGGTCCCGGCGAGCGTGATCGACGCCGGCTACCAGGACTTCGCCGACCGCTGGAACCCCATCCTCGACGTGTTCGACGCCGTGGGCGTCCGGTTCGCCCACGAGGTGCACCCGAGCGAGATCGCCTACGACCACTGGACGAGCGTCCGGGCGCTCGAGGCCATCGAGCACCGGTCGGCCTTCGGCTTCAACTGGGACCCCTCGCACATGCTCTGGCAGGGGGTCGACACGGTGTCGTTCATCACCGACTTCGCCGACCGGATCTTCCACGTCGACTGCAAGGACACCCGCATCAAGCCCGTCAGCGGGCGCTCGGGCGTGCTCGGCTCCCACCTGCCCTGGGGCGACCCCCGCCGGGGCTGGGACTTCGTCTCGACCGGCCACGGCGACATGAAGTGGGAGGACGCCTTCCGCGCCCTCGACGCGATCGGCTACGACGGCCCGATCTCGATCGAGTGGGAGGACGCCGGCATGGACCGGCTGCACGGCGCCCCCGAGGCGCTCGCCTACATCCGCTCACTCCTCTGGAGGCGACCGAGCGCCTCCTTCGACGCCGCCTTCTCGAACCAGTGACGGCAGACTGATCCCATGCCCCGAACCCTGCTGCCCGGCCAACGGAGCCGCCTGCTCGTCGTCGACCCCGCGACCGGCGACGTCCAGGTCGTCCTCGAGAGCACCCGCGTGCTCGTCGAGGCCCCGAACTGGAGCCCCGACGGTCGCTGGCTCGTCGTCAACGGCGACGGCCTGCTCTGGCGGGTGCCCGCCGACGCCCGTGGGGTCGACGAGACGGCGCTCGAGCCGGTGCCGATGGGCGAAGTGCCCGAGATCAACAACGACCACGTGATCGTTCCCGACCAGGGGGCCGTGATCGTGAGCGCCCGGGACGGCCACCTGTACGAGGTGCCGTGGGACGGCGTGACCCCGGGCGGCACCCCCGCCGCGTGACGCGCGACCACCCCGCGGGCCGCAACCACAAGAACTACCTGCACGGCGTCTCGCCCGACGGTGCCACGCTCAGCGTGATCGTCGGCGCCCTGCCGGCGCCGGTCGACGACCCGGACGACGAGGAGGCGCGGGCCGGCTGGCGCACGAACGTCGCCCTGGTCTCGCTCGCCGACGGCGCGACCACGCCGGTGACCGACGACGAGCACCCCGACGACGGGGCCGAGTTCTCTCCGGACGGGGCGTGGCTGTGGGCGAACTCGGAGCGCGCCTCCGAGGGGGTCGCCGGCCACGCGCAGCTCTTCCGGAGCCGCCTGGACGGCGGAGACGTCGTGCAGGTGACCGACGACGAACGGGTCAACTGGTTCCCGCACGTGTCGCCCGACGGCTCGACGCTGCTCTGGGTGTCGTTCGAGCCCGGTACGCTCGGCCACCCCGAGAACCGCGACGTCGTGCTGCGCACCCTGCCCCTCGGTCCCGACGGCCTGCCCGTGCCGGGCCGGGCGCCGCGCGACGTGCTCGCCCTCTTCGGCGGCCAGGGCACGATCAACGTGCCCTGCTGGGCCCCGGACTCGGCTCGTTTCGCCTGCGCCGACTACCCGTCCGCCTGACGCGCGCCCGGCGCCCCGGGTGCTCGCGGCCCGCGCGGGTCGCCCGGGGACGATGCGCAGCCTGCTCATGGACCGATCACAGTCGGTTCATAGGAACCGCTCGATACTTGGAGACGTGACCACAACGACCCCCGCCACCGCCTCGGCCCCCCGCCTCACCCGTGCCGACGGAACGCCCCTCCGAGTCCTCGTCGTGGACGACGAGAACAGTCTCACCGACCTGCTCTCGATGGCCCTCCGCTACGAGGGATGGGACGTCAAGGCGGCCTCCGACGGTCAGGCGGCCCTCGCCACGGCGCGCGAGTTCAAGCCCGACGCGATCGTGCTCGACTGGATGCTGCCCGACATCGACGGCATCCAGGTGCTGGGTCGACTGCGGTCGAGCGGTGACGACACCCCGATCCTGTTCCTCACCGCGAAGGACAGCGTCGAGGACCGCGTGTCGGGTCTCACCGCCGGGGGCGACGACTACGTCACCAAGCCGTTCTCGCTCGAAGAGGTCGTGGCCCGCCTGCGCGGCCTGATCCGCCGGTCGGCCTCGGCCATCAGCGAGGCGGGCGACTCGCGCATCGTCGTCGGCGACCTCGTGCTCGACGAGGAGAGCTACGAGGTGACGCGCGCCGGTCGCGAGATCGAGCTGACCGCGACCGAGTTCGAGCTGCTGCGCTTCCTGATGCGCAACCCGCGCCGCGTGCTGAGCAAGGCGCAGATCCTCGACCGGGTCTGGAGCTACGACTTCGGCGGCAAGTCCAGCGTCGTCGAGATCTACATCTCGTACCTGCGCAAGAAGATCGACGTCGGCGAAGAGCCGATGATCCACACCGTGCGCGGCGTCGGTTACGTGATCAAGCCCACGTCGTGAGCGATGCCCTGCCCGCCCGGGTGGGCTCGCGCCTCCGGGGCCTGGTGGGCCGGGCGCCCGGTCTCGCCGGGCCGCTCACGCTGCGCAACCGCCTGATCCTCAGCATCGTCGCGCTCGTGGTGCTGCTGACCATCGTGATCGGCTCGGTCAGCGTCTTCGTGCTCCAGGCGTCGCTCATGCGTCAGCTCGACGACGAGCTCGAGGGGGCGACGGGCCGCTCCGTGCCCATGGTGAACGCGCAGGGCTCGACGAGCCGGCCCTACCTGACGCCCGACGGCGACGACCTCTCGGGCCCGCGGCAGTCGCCCGGCACCTTCACGGCCGTCGTCGTGAACGGGACGGTCGTGGCGGCGTACCAGGTCGAGCAGTCGGGCCGGGTCGTCACGCCGCGCCTGACCGACGACCTGACCTCGGTCGTGACGACGGTCGCCGGCTCGACCGCGCCCGAGTCCGTCTCGCTCGGGTCGGCGCTGGGGTCGTACCGGGTGGAGTCGCTCGCGGTCGGCTACCAGACGACCACCACGTCGGGCTCCCTCGCCACCACGCCGGCGTACCTCGTCGTCGGTCTGCCGACGAGCAGCGTCGACCGCACCATCACGGTCATGGTGGTCACGATCCTCGCGGTGACCCTCATCGGCCTCGCGGTCGCGATCGCGATCGCCTACGGGGTCGTGCGGAGCGCCCTCCGCCCGCTCGAGCGCATGTCCGACACGGCGCTGCGGGTCGCCGAACTGCCGCTCGACCGTGGCGAGGTGGCCCTCGCGGAACGCGTCGACGAGGCCGACGCCGACACCCGCACCGAGGTCGGCCGCGTCGGTGCCTCGCTCAACCGCATGCTGGGCCACGTGGCCGGGGCCCTCGAGGCCCGTCAGCAGAGCGAGAACAAGGTGCGGCAGTTCGTGGCCGACGCCTCGCACGAGCTGCGCACCCCGCTCGCGTCGGTCCGCGGCTACGCCGAGCTGACCCGCCGCATGAACACCGGACTGCCCGACGACGTGGTCTACGCCATGGGCCGCATCGAGTCGGAGTCGCTGCGGATGACCTCGCTCGTCGAGGACCTCCTGCTGCTCGCCCGCCTCGACGAGGGCCGCGACCTCGTCACGGGCGACGTCGACCTGACCAGGGTCGTGCTCGACACGGTCAACGACGCCCACGTGGCCGGACCCACGCACGACGTCGACGTGTACGTGCCCGACGAGCCGGTGACCGTGTCGGGCGACGCCATGCGCCTGCACCAGATCGTCGCGAACCTGTTGACGAACGTGCGCACCCACACGCCCGACGGCACCCACGTGCACGTCTCGCTCACGGTCGACGACACGTCGGGGGAGGCCGTCGTCTCGGTCGCCGACGACGGGCCGGGCATCGACCCGGCCGTGCTGCCCGTGCTGTTCGAGCGGTTCGCCCGCGCCGACAGCTCGCGGTCGCGGAAGGCCGGCTCCACGGGTCTCGGCCTCGCGATCGTCCAGGCGGTCGTCCACTCCCACGGCGGCACCGTCGACGTCGCGAGCTCGGCCGGGGGAGCGACCTTCACCGTCCGCCTGCCGCTCGCGACGCCCGCGGACGCACCCCACCACGAAGCCGAGGAGGCGCGACTTGCGTGAGCGCGCCTCCTGCGTCTACTCTGTACGAAGCCCAAGACCGCCGGTTGTAGTCGTCTGCTCGCAGACGGGTGCCGAAGGTTCTCGAGAGAGAGCGACCAGCGCAGGTGTGTGAAGTCGTTCCTCTTCTCGAAGAGATCCAGCTCCGTGCGCTTGCGCCGGAGCTTTTTTCATTGGTGCGGCGCCGGTCTCGGCGCGGCCGAGTCGAGTTCCCGGGGGCTGCCGGCACACCCACGTTTTAGGAGAGCCATGGCGAACAAGGAAGCATCGGTCGCCGAGCTCACGGACAACTTCCGTGACTCGACCGCCGTCCTGCTCACCGAGTACCGCGGTCTCACTGTTGCCGAGCTGAAAGAGCTCCGCAAGTCCATCAGTGCAGACGCGACGTACGCCGTGGTGAAGAACACGCTCAGCAAGATCGCGGCCAACAACGCCGGAATCAGCTCGTTCGACGACGAACTCGTCGGACCGTCTGCGATCGCCTTCGTGCACGGTGACCCTGTCGCCGTCGCCAAGAGCCTGCGTGACTTCGCCAAGGCACACCCCGCTCTGATCGTGAAGAACGGTTACTTCGACGGTAACCCGCTCACGGCAGACGAGGTCAAGCAGCTCGCCGATCTCGAGTCCCGAGAGGTGCTGCTGGGCAAACTGGCCGGCGCCTTCAAGGCTTCGCTGTTCGGTGCTGCCTACCTGTTCCAGGCACCGCTGTCCCAGGCCGTTCGCACGGTCGAGGCGCTGCGTGCCAAGCAGGAAGCCGACAGCTAAACAGCTGTCGTACCAACCCACACTTTAGAAAACCCATAAGGAGAACACCATGGCGAAGCTCACGCAGGACGAACTGATCGAGGCCTTCAAGGAGCTCACGCTCATCGAGCTCAGCGACTTCGTGAAGAAGTTCGAAGAGGTCTTCGAGGTCACCGCTGCTGCCCCCGTGGCCGCTGCCGGTGCCGCCGGCCCCGCCGCCGCCGCTGAAGAGGTCGAAGAGCAGACCGCTTTCGACGTCGTCCTCGAGGCTGCCGGCGACAAGAAGATCCAGGTCATCAAAGAGGTCCGCGCGCTCACGAGCCTCGGTCTCGGCGAGGCCAAGGCCGTCGTCGACGGTGCTCCCAGCACCGTCCTCGAGGGTGCCACGAAGGACGCCGCCGAGAAGGCCAAGGCTCAGCTCGAGGCCGCCGGCGCGACGATCACCCTCAAGTAGTCGGCGGGCCCTCGCGGCCCTCTGCGCTTGAGCGGCACGTCTGCTCAGCACCACACGGAAGGCGCCACCCCTCGGGGTGGCGCCTTTCGGCGTTTCCGGTGGGGCGCGCCGACCACACGGACGGCCGGGTCAGGAGGCGCGGGCCAGGACCGAGTGTCGGCGGCCGTACCCGAGGTACACCGCGGTGCCCACGAGCATCCAGACGGCGAAGGCCGCCCAGGTGACCCACCCGAGGGTCACCATGAGCAGCACGCAGAAGGCGCAGCCGAGGACCGGGGTCAGCGGGTAGAGCGGCACCTTGTAGGTGCGGTCGAGCTCCGGTCGGTTGCGCCGCAGCCAGATGACCGACACGTTGACCAGGGCGAAGGCGAAGAGCGTGCCGATGCTCGTCGCGTCGGCCAGGGCGCCCAGGGGGATCACCGCCGCCGCGACGGCCACGGCTCCGCCGACGATCAGGGTGCCGGCGACGGGTGTCTGCGTGCGCGCCGAGACGCGGCCGAGGACGCGGGGCACGAGCCCGTCGCGGGCCATCGAGACGAAGATGCGCGTCTGACCGTAGAGCACCGTCAACACGACGCTCGCGATCGCCGCCACGGCGGTCACGGCGAAGAGGAAGGCGACCCACGGCTGCCCCGTGATGTCGGCGACGATCGTGACGAGGGTCGCCTCGCCGTCGGTGAAGGTCGTCCACGGGCGCGCGCCGATCGCGGCGACGGCCACGAGGATGTAGAGCACCGTGATGATCACGATCGAGGCGATGATGGCGCGCGGCAGGTCACGCTTCGCGTCGCGGGCCTCTTCACCGGCCGTGGACGCCGCGTCGAAGCCGATGTACGAGAAGAACAGGCGCGAGGCCGCCGCCGAGACGCCGGCCGCGCCCATCGGTGCCAGCGGCTCGAAGTTCCCGGCGCGGAAGGCCGTGAAGGCGACGGCGACGAAGAACACGAGGAGCGCCACCTTGACGACGACGAGCAGGGTGTTGACCCAGGCGCTCTCCCGGGCGCCGGGAACGAGCACGAGGGTGGCGAGCAGGACGAGGACCGCGGCGGGCAGGTTGAGGACGCCGCCGGCGCCCGGGGGCTCGGCGATCGCGGCCGGCAGGGCGAGCCCGAACACGTCGAGGGCCTCGTTCACGTACTGCCCCGCCCCGACGGCGACGGCCGCGACCGAGACGGCGTACTCGAGCACGAGGCACCACCCGCAGACCCACGCGATGCCCTCGCCGAGCGTCGCGTACGCGTACGAGTAACTCGACCCCGACACGGGCACGCTGCCCGCCATCTCGGCGTACGACAGGGCCGACAGCAGGGCCGCGACGCCCGCGAGCACGAAAGAGATCCAGACGGCGGGGCCGGCCAGCGGGACGGCGGTGCCCAGCACGACCAGGATGCCCGTGCCGAGGGTCGCCCCGATGCTGATCGCCGTGAGGTGCCAGACGCCCAGGGTGCGTCGCAGACGGGGGCCGCCGTCGGCGGATGCCGCGCTCTCGGCGACGTAGGCCTCGAGGGGTTTGCGCGCCCTCAGCTGGGCGAGGAGGGACGGACGGGACGTGACGCGGGACTCGTGGGGCACCGCGAGAGGTTACCCCACGGCCGGCACCGCGCCTCCTCGTCCCTAGTCGTCGAGGTCGAGGCCGAGCTGCTTGACGCGGGTCATCGCCTCGCGCCGCGACGACGCCTGCAGCTTGCGGTAGATGCTGCGGACGTGGCTCTTGACGGTGTTGACCGAGATGAACAGCTGGCTGCCGATCTGGCCGAGGGTCTGACCGGTGGCCAGGTGCCGGACGATCACGAGCTCGCGGTCGCTCAGCGGCTCGGCGAGCTGCGGCACGACGTCGGCCGTGGTCCCGCGCAGGCGGTCGAGCACCCCGACGATGGCGGCCGGCTGACGACGGCCGACGGCGCGCTGCACGAGGTGGTCGAGGACGTCCTCCGGCAGGGTGGCGAAGAGCCAGATCGACCCGTTGTGACCCGCGCTCAGCAGGGCCTGGTCGAAGGCGATGTCGATGCGCGCGGCGTCGCCGAGGGCGAGGTGTGCGGCCGCCTGGAGGGCGTGCACCTGGCCCATCGTGCGCTCGCTGTGCAGGTCGCCGATGGCGAGGCACGGTTCGAGCGCCTCGAGGGCGGCCTCGGGTTCACCGGCGGCGAGGTGCACGAGGGCGAGCACGCGACCGGGACAGCGGATGTGGTGGTGCGACGACGTCACCGACGACGCGAGTCGACGGGCCTCGTGCGGCTGACCGAGCAGGCGCATGGTCTCGGCCCGCAACACCGTGGCCGAGTCGGTGAGGGCGCTGTGCCCGGTGAACCCGTCGATGGTGCGGGTGATCCGCGCCAGCAGGTCGAGCACCTCGATGTAGCGGCTCTCGGACAGCAGCACGTGCGCTTCGGCGAACAGGCCGAGCGCCTCCCAGTCGCTGCCGCGCGACGCCTGCCGCACGTCGGCGAGCAGGCCCTCGTGGCCGCTCACGGCCTCGCCGCGTTCGAGGGCGAGGTGCACGCGCGTGATCTGGGTGAGGGCCCCGAACGAGCTCCCCAGCAGGTCGGTGCCGTCGGCGAGCTCGCGGGCGAGGTCGACGTGGCGGTCGGCGAGGTCGAAGTCGCCGATCAGCATCGCGACGAAGGCGAGCGCCGAGAGGCACTCGACCCGCTCGGCGGTGCTGAGGTGGTCCTCGCCGAGACCGTTCGCGAGGCTCAGGGCGAAGCGGGCCTGGTCGATCTCGCCGTAGTGCAGCCGGATGAGGCCGAGTTGCAACGAGAAGGAGGCGCTGAGCGAGATGCGCACGCTGATCGACTCGGCGAGGTCGTTCTCGATGAGGGTCCGGGCGACCTCGAGGTGCTCGTGGGCCACGACGAAGTTGCCGAGGGTGCGCAGCGACGCCCCGAGGTGCACGTGGTAGCCCGCCCGGATGTCGAGCGGCAGGTCGGGGTCGGCGTCGAGCGCCTTGGCGACGCCGCGGAACCAGGGCAGGGCCGCACTGCGCGAGCGGGAGCCGACCGAGCGGTGGCTCGCCGCCAGGGCGAGCAGGATGCGGGGTCGGCCGCGCCATTCCTCTTCGGGCGTCGAGCGGATGGCCTCGCGCAGACGCGCTCCCTGCAAGGGGGCGATCTGGGTCCAGCCCTGCTCGATGGCATCGAGAGCGGCCCGGTGGTCGGCGGGCTGCAGTTCGGCACTCGGCGGTTCGACGGCCGTGGGGTTCGACGTGTTCACGATGGTCCTAGCTCGGCCGCTTCGGGAGGCTCGCCCGTCGGGTAGGGAGAACGCGGCTGCCGGAGCCTGGTCAGGTGCACCGACACCGCCATACTAAACTGAGTGTTCATTACGCCGTATGGTCTGTCGGGCATTGCGCCCACAACTGGGGGACGAACGGTCGTTCTACGGCGTGTCGCGGCGTCGACGTCCGACGGTGGGCCACTCGTGACGGGGGTCGGGCCTACGCTGACCGCATGAGTTCGATGCACGCCCCCGCAGGCGGTCCCCGGGGCGGAGGCCGACCGGGCGGGTCCGGCCGGGTCTCGAGCGGCGACGCCGAGGCCCAGCGTGCGGCGAACGCCACCGCGCCGCGCATCCCCGACCTGTTCCGTCGCATCCGCGGCCTGTTCGCCCCGCACCGGCGAGCCCTCGTCGTCACCGTCGTGCTCGTCCTGATCGGGGCCGCCGTCAGCGTGGCTCCACCGCTGCTCACCAAGCAGGCGTTCGACCGGGGGTTGTTCCCCCAGGGCGGTCCCGACGTGCCCGTGCTGCTCGAACTCGTGGGCGCCATGGTGGGACTCTGGGTGCTGTCCGCCGGCATCGGCGTCTGGCAGACGTACCTGACCGCCACGGTCGGCAACAAGGTGATGGGTGCGTTGCGCATCCGCCTCTTCGGCCACCTGCAGCGCATGGAGCTCGCGTTCTTCACCCGCACCAAGACCGGGGTCATCCAGTCGCGCCTGCAGAACGACGTCGGCGGCGTCGCGAACGTGCTGAGCAACACCATCTCGAGCGTCCTCGGCAACACGGTCACGGTCATCGCGGCCTTCGTGTCCATGCTCGTGCTCAGCTGGCAGATGACCGTCGTCACGGTCGTCCTGCTGCCGCTGCTGGTGGTGGCCCAGCGACGGGTGGGCCAGGTGCGCGCCCGCATCGCCACCAAGACGCAGGAGTCGCTCAGCGACATGACCGCCATCACGCAGGAGGCGCTGAGCGTCAGCGGCATCCTGCTGGCGAAGAGCTTCAACCAGCAGCGCGCCGAGGTCGAGCGCTACTCGGCCGAGAACCGCACCCAGATCGGGTTGCAGGTGCGTCAGCAGATGAGCGGGCAGTGGTTCTTCGCCGTCGTCCAGATCTTCCTCTCGGTCATCCCCGCCCTCATCTACCTGGTCGCGGCCTGGCTGATCCTCCGTGACGTGCCCGTGACGGCGGGCACGATCGTGGCCTTCACCACGGTGCAGGCCCGCTTGACCTTCCCGCTCATGGGGCTGCTGCGGGTGGCCCTCGACCTGCAGACCTCCGGAGCGCTGTTCGCCCGCATCTTCGAGTACCTCGACCTCCACCCGGCGATCACGAACGACCCCTCGGCCGAGCCGGTCGACGAGACGCAGCTCGGCCGGGTCGAGTTCGACGACGTCTCGTTCTCGTACCCCGACGCCGAGCCCGGGCAGAAGACCCTCGACGGCGTCTCGTTCGACATCGCACCGGGTCAGTTCGCCGCCTTCGTCGGCCCGAGCGGTGCGGGCAAGACGACCGTCTCGTACCTGATCCCGCGGTTCTACGAGGCGTCCGGCGGAGCGGTGCGCTTCGCCGGCACCGACGTCCGGCGCCTCGACCAAGAATCGCTGGTCGGCAACATCGGCATCGTCAGCCAGGAGACCTACCTCTTCCACGCCAGCATCGGCGACAACCTCCGGTACGCGCGACCCGACGCGACCGACGAACAGCTGGTCGACGCAGCCCGGCAGGCGAACATCCACGAGACGATCGCGTCGTTCCCCGACGGTTACGACACGATCGTGGGCGAGCGGGGTTATCGGCTCTCGGGCGGTGAGAAACAACGCATCGCCATCGCTCGCGTCCTGTTGAAGGACCCCGCCGTCATGGTCCTCGACGAGGCGACGAGCGCCCTCGACACGGTGTCCGAGCGCGTGGTGCAAGAGGCCCTCGACACGGCGACCCGTGGCCGGACGACGATCGCCATCGCGCACCGGCTCTCGACCGTGCGCGACGCCGACGTCGTGTTCGTCGTGGTGGCCGGTCGCGTCGTCGAGCGGGGGACGCACGACGAGCTGCTGGCCCTGGGCGGGGTGTACGCCGAGCTCTACGGGCAGCAGGTGTCGTCGTAGCGCTGCGGCGTCCCGTCAGCCGCGCTCGACGAGCATCGCCTGCATGGCGTCGACCTCGCTCTGCTGCGTCTGCAGCATGCCCGAGGCGAAGGCCCGCACCTGCGGCACCTCGCTGCGCGCCAGGACGGCGTCGGCCATCTCGATGCCGCCCTCGTGGTGCGCGATCATCAGGGTCAGGAAGATCCGCTCGGCCTCGACGCCGTTCGCGGAGTCCAGGGACGCGAGCTGCTCGTCGGTCGCCAGCCCCGGCATGCGGCCGCCGGGTTCGTGGGTGGCGACGGGCGTGGCCGAGCCGCCCGCGCCTCCGTCGTCGGTCATGTGGTGGCTGCCGTAGTCCCCGTCGAGGGTCGGTCGGGTCATCCAGGTCATGGTCGGCTCCGAGGGCGCCTGTGGCAGGCGCCACAGCTCGAGCCAGGCGTACATCTGACCGGCCTGCTGCGACTGCGTGAGGGCCATGTCGTAGGCCAACGAGCGGACCGCGGGGTCGTCGGTCCGGTCGCGGACCATCATCGCCATCTGCACGGCCTGCTCGTGGTGCACCTGCATGTCGCGCGAGAACCCCGCCTCCACGCTGTCCGTACCGGGCGTGACGGGGGTGGGCGAGCTGAGCCGCCCGAGCGCGACGCCGACCAGCAGCACGATCGCCACGGTCAGGACCCCCGCGATCACCAGCCTCAGCCGACGACCCGAGGAGGCGCGGTGCGGCCCCGCCCCGGCGGTCGCGTCGTCGTCGTGCCCCGGTGCCGTCACGCGATCTTGCCGGTGCCGTCCACGCCGCCGCTGCACGGCGCACCGGGCTCGGGGGCGTTCGTGGACTTCCAGTACTTGGTGACGAAGTCGGACACGGTGGCCTCGTCGTCGGTCACGTTCGCGAAGGGCAACTGGGCACCCCAGGCCGAGACGTACATGGGGGAGTCGAGGCCCTCGTAGGGCGAGACGACCGCGTACGTGTCGGGGGCGAAGTCGCGCAGCGCCTCGATCTCGCCCTCGCTGACCTGCTCGGGGTCGTAGGTGAACCAGACGGCGCCGTGCTCGAGGTCGTGGACGGCGTTCTCGTTCGGCACGGGCTCGGTGTAGACGCCGCAGTTCAGCCAGATCTGGTTGTGGTCGCCGCCCGCGGGAGGGGTCATCGCGTAGTCGACGCTGCCGCCGACGTGGTTCGCGGTGAGGTCGGAGTAGGTCTTCACGCCGTCGATCTCGATGGCCTGGGGGTCCTGCCGCGGCTGGCCGCTCGTCACGACGAAGGTGACGACCAGCGCGATCGCCGCCGCGCCCGCGACCGAGGCGGTGACGATGCCGATGGTGCGGTTGCGCTTCGCCCGGGCCTGTTGCCGCTTGAGCTCGGCCACCTTCTCGTGACGCCGGGCGTCTCGCTGCTGCTTGACGGTGGGTTTGTCGGTCGGCTTGTCGCTGCTGGCCACGGGGGTCCTCTGGGGTCGGGGAGGTGGTCGGGACGCACCCGATCGTGGATGCGTCACCCATTTTCTCTCACGACTGCCTGGGAGGCGCGTGCCAGCCGGTCGGGCCCGCCGACCCTCCGTCACACGCCGCGACCCCGTCGTTAGACTCGACGAACGGGTCCGGCGGGGACGCCCCGACCGACCCGACCACCCGAGTCGTCGACCTGCGCGCGCCCCACGAGGGCCCCGCGAGAACCGGAGCACCCGTGAAGTACGCCGAGACCGTCCTCGACCTGATCGGTGACACGCCGCTCGTCAAGTTGAACAAGGTGACCGAGGGCATCACGGCGACCGTGCTCGTCAAGGTCGAGTACGTCAACCCGGGCGGTTCGTCGAAGGACCGCATCGCGACGCGCATCATCGACGCGGCCGAGCGCGACGGCCTGCTCGGGCCCGGGGGCACCATCGTCGAGCCGACCAGTGGCAACACCGGCGTGGGCCTCGCCCTCGTCGCCCAGCAGCGCGGCTACCGCTGCGTCTTCGTCCTGCCCGACAAGGTCGGCGAGGACAAGCGCAACGTCCTCAAGGCCTACGGCGCCGAGATCGTCGTCACGCCGACCGCCGTCGAGCCGGCCAGCCCCGAGTCGTACTACAGCGTCTCCGACCGCCTGGCGCGCGAGATCCCCGGGGCGTTCAAGCCGAACCAGTACGCCAACCCCAACGGGCCGCTCAGCCACTACGAGACGACGGGCCCCGAGATCTGGCGCGACACCGACGGCCGCATCACGCACTTCGTCGCGGGCGTGGGCACCGGCGGCACCATCAGCGGTACCGGCCGCTACCTCAAGGAGGTGTCCGGAGGCGCGGTGCAGGTCGTCGGCGCCGATCCCGAGGGCAGCGTCTACAGCGGGGGCACCGGCCGTCCCTACCTGCTCGAGGGCGTCGGCGAGGACTTCTGGCCGGCCGCCTACGACCCCTCGGTCGTCGACCGCATCATCGCCGCGGACGACGCCCGTTCGTTCGAGCTGACCCGGCGCCTCGCCCGCGAGGAGGGACTGCTGGTCGGCGGCTCGTCCGGCCTGGCCGTCGCGGCCGCCCTCGACGTGGCCCGCGAGCTCGGCCCGGACGACGTCGTCGTCGCCCTGCTGCCCGACGGCGGGCGCGGCTACCTCGGCAAGATCTTCAACGACGCGTGGATGCGCTCGTACGGCTTCGGCGTCAGCCACGACGAGCGGTCGGTCCGCGACCTGATCGCCTCCAAGACCGGGCAGCTGCCCGACCTCGTCCACGCCCACCCGTCCGACACCGTCCACGACGTGATCGGCATCATGAAGACCTACGGCGTCTCGCAGATGCCCGTGCTCTCGGCCGAGCCCCCGGTCGTCATCGGCGAGGTCGTCGGCGCCATCGAGGAGAAGGCGTTGCTCGAGGCCATCTTCCGCGGCGGCGCGACCATGGGCGACGCCGTCTCGGCGTACCTCGGCGACCCCCTGCCCCTGATCGGCGTGAACGAACCCGTCTCGGCGGCCCGGTCCGCGCTCGAGTCCGTCGACGCCCTGCTCGTCACCGACGACGGCCGCCCGGTCGGCGTCGTCACCCGACAGGACGTCCTCTCCTTCCTGTCCTCCTGAGCGGCCGGGGCGGCACCGTCACCCGGCGGCCCGGCCCGCGCCTCCTCGTCCCCCCTCCGTCTGCACCACCCGTCCCCCTCGAAAGGACATCCCATGACCCACGGCTTCTCGACCAGGGCGATCCACGCCGGCCAGGACTTCGACCCCACCACCGGTGCCGTCGTCCCCCCGATCTACCAGTCGTCCACGTTCGTCCAGGACGGCATCGGCGGGTTCCGCGGCGGCTACGAGTACGCGCGGTCGGCGAACCCGACGCGCGACTCGCTGCAGACCCTGCTCGCCGACCTCGAGGGCGGCAGCGCCGCGTTCAGCTTCGCCTCGGGGCTGTCGGCCGAGGACGCGCTGCTGCGTTCGGTCCTGGCGCCCGGCACGCGCATCGTCATGGGCAACGACGTCTACGGCGGCACGCACCGCCTCGTCAACCGGGTGTGGGTACCCTGGGGCGTCACGCTCGACACCGTCGAGATGAGCGACCTCGACGCCGTGCGAGCCGCGGTCCAGGCCGCTCCGACGGCCGTGCTCTGGGTCGAGACCCCGAGCAACCCGCTGATGAAGATCAGCGACATCGCGGCGCTCGCCGAGATCGGGCACGCGGCCGGGGCCGTCGTCGTCGTCGACAACACGTTCGCGTCGCCGTACCTGCAGCAGCCCCTCGCGCTGGGGGCCGACGCGGTCGTCCACTCGACGACGAAGTACATCGGCGGTCACTCGGACGTCGTGGGCGGGGCCGTGGTCGTGCGCGACGACGAGCTCGCCGCGAAGGTCGGCTTCGTCCAGTTCGGCGTCGGTGCCGTGTCGGCGCCGATGGAGGCGTGGCTCACGGTGCGCGGCATCAAGACGCTCGGCGTGCGCGTCGACCGCCACTCGTCGAACGCCCTCGCCATCGCCCGGGCCCTCGAGGGGCACGCGGCGGTCGAGCGCGTCTACTACCCGGGGCTCGAGTCCCACCCGGGCCACGAACTCGCCGCCCGGCAGATGCGGGCGTTCGGCGGCATGCTCTCGGTGCAGCTGAGCGCGGGTGCCGCCGCGGCCCGACGGTTCGCCGAGTCGACCGAGCTGTTCCAGCTGGCCGAGTCGCTCGGCGGCGTCGAGTCGCTCATCGGCTACCCGAGCGAGATGACCCACGCCTCGGTGCGCGGCACCGAGCTCGAGGTGCCCGACTCGATCGTGCGGCTGTCGGTCGGCATCGAGGACGTCGACGACCTGCTCGGCGACGTCACGCAGGCGCTCGCCCGCCTCGACGCGTAGGCGACCTCGCGAGAGACGACGGAGGCGCGGTGCGGGTGGTCCCGCACCGCGCCTCCGTCACGTGGCCACGTCGAGCGCGTCCATCAGGGACGGGCCCCGGTCAGAGCCCGGCCTCGACCGCCGGGCTGACGGCGTTGGGGCCACCCAGCACGACCAGGCCGTCGGTGCCGAGCTTCGTCAGGGCGGTGCGCACGCTGACGGGCAGCGCGTCGGGTCGCGTGAGCAGGACGGGACCGCCCAGCCGGCCCGCGGTCGGTGCTCCGGCGAGCGCGTCGGGGAAGTTCACACCCGTCGAGACGAACGCCACGTCGGAACCGGCGGGGTAGCCGGCGGCGGCGATGACGGCCGAGGTGTCGAAACGGTCGGCACCCGAGAGCCGCGACGTGGGCGCGACGGCCCGGAGCTGGGCGATGACCGGTTCTCCCACCGCGTTGACCCCGCCGAGCACGACGATGCGGGCAGGGGCCAGCCGGGTGAGCTCGGTCGAGACCGTCTGCGGCAGGGCGTCGGGCCGCGTGAGCAGCATCGGGCCCTTGTCGGGGCCGCCGGCCAGGGCTGCGCCCGAGAGGGCGTCGGGGAAGTCCAGGCCGGTCGCGACGTAGGCCGTCCCGCCCCGATCCTTCGGGAAGGTCGTGCTCGAGGTCGTCGCAGACGTGTCGAATCGGTCCGCACCCGAGACGCGGGTGACGCCGGGGGCGCCGGTCGTCGCGATCTGGGAGAGCTGCTGACGCACCGTGTCGGAGACCGCGGCCACGCCGCCCAGGACGACGACGCGTTGCGGGCGGAGCTCGGCGAGTTGGGCGCGGGTCGCGTCGGGCAGGGTGTCGGGGTAGGTCAGGAGGACCGGAGCGCCCCGGTAGCCGGCGGCCGCGCCCCCGGCGAGGGCGTCGGGGTAGGTGCTGCGCGACGCGACGTAGACCAGGGGGATCGAGGCCTTGGTCGGGGCGTTCCCGTTCACGACGACCGGTGGGGTGAAGGCGCTGGCGGCGATGGTCGCCGCGGTGGCGAAGGCGTCGGCTCCCGAGAGACGGCCCACGGCCGGGGTGGTCGGTCGGGTGAGGGCCGCGAGGTCGGCCTCGGTGCCGTTGAACACGTCCTGGTCACCGGGGTAGGGCGAGTCCTCGGTCTGGGACCACTGCCAGAACGTCCAGGTCGCGAAGGACGAGGTCGGCGGGGCGACCGGGGTGTTCGTGGTCGCCGTCGGGTAGTACGCGACGAAGAGGCGGTCCTTCGGGAACGCCGAGCTGTTGCCCGTGCACGAGCTCCAGAAGTCCTGGTTGGTGTAGATCAGCGGTTGGACGCCCTGCTGGGCGACGACGGTGCCGATCCACGACTGGATCCAGGTGACCATCTCGGACTGCGACAGCCCCCAGCAGCGTCCACCCTGCTTGGTGGGGTTGGTCGACACCTCGACGTCGAGCACCGGGGGCAGCATGCCGGGTCTCCAGGCCGTGGCGTTGTCGAGGAAGAACTGCGCCTGCGGTGCCCCGGACGAGTAGAAGGGCAACGCGTAGTGGTAGAAACCGGCCGTCAGCCCCGCCGCCTGCGCGCCGGCGAACTGGGCGGAACGGTAGCGGTTGGTGCTGCCGGTGGGGTTGCCGTTCGTGTAGGTGCCGGGCACGCCCTCGGAGGCCTTGACGAACGTGAAGCGGGCACCCGCCGAACGCGCGGCGGCGAAGTCGGGGGACGGCTGGTACGAGCTGACGTCGAAGCCGGGCACGCCACGAGGAGGCGAGACGGCCGCGGCGCGCGAGAGGCGTTCGTCGGCCCCGTCCCGGGTGCCGCCCGATGCCCCCATCTCGTGGTCGGAACCCGCGTCCTGCTGGGCGAGCGTCGGGGACGAGGTCGAACCGGCGGTGACGGGAGCCGCGACGGCGACCGTGGTCGTCCCGAGCCCGAGGACGACGCCGAGGGCGACCGTCAGGGCGAGACCGCGGACGGACCCGGCACGGTGAGAAGAAGTGGACACGAGACAGACCCCCAGACGCAGGCGACGCCCCTCGCCGCCTGAGGGCGATCCTAGGGGAGGGGGTGCCGTCGGTGGCTCGGCCTAGGCTGACGACATGACCGACGCCGCCGCCGTGAGCACCCGCCCCGAGGGCGTGCTCAGCGGTCGGTACCGGCTGGCCACCCTCGGCATGTGCGCCCTGATCGGCATCGCGGCGTTCGAGTCGCTCGCGGTCACGACGATCATGCCGATCATCAGCCGTGAGCTCGACGGCGAAGCGCTCTACTCGCTCAGCTTCGCGGCGCCCCTCGCGTCCGGCCTGGTCGGCATGGTGGTGGCGGGCAACTGGGCCGACCGCAGCGGGCCGCGCGTCGTGGTCATCGCCTCGATGCTGCTGTTCGCCGTCGGGCTGCTCGTCGTCGGCACCGCGCCCGACATGGTCGTGCTGCTGCTCGGCCGTCTGGTGCAGGGCGTCGGCTCCGGCGCGGTCATCGTCGGGCTCTACGTCATGGTCGCCCGGCTGTACCCGCCGGGCCTGCACCCGTCGATCTTCGCGGGGTTCGCCGCGGCCTGGGTCGTCCCGGGTCTCGTCGGGCCACTCGTCGCGGGCGTCGTGGCCGAGACGGTCGGCTGGCACTGGGTCTTCCTCGGTGCGCTCGGCCTCGCCGTGCCCGCGTTCTTCGCCGTCCTGCCGAGCCTGCGTCGCGTCCCTCCGCCCGAGGTGGCCGAGGGCGCGCGGCGCGTGCCCTGGAGCATCGGTCGCATCCTCTGGTCGGTCGGCGCGGCCCTCGGCGTGCTGGCCCTCAACCTGGTCTCCGAGTTCCCGACCTGGTTGACCGTCGTCGTCATCGTGGTGGCGGTGGTCGTGCTCGCCGTGGCGCTCCGGCCCCTGTTGCCGCCGGGCACGCTGCGCGCCGCCCCGGGGCTGCCCACCCTGGTGCTGCTGCGCGGTCTCGTGGGGGCGGCGTTCCTCGGCAGCGAGGTCTACATCCCGTACATGCTCTCGGCCGAATACGACTTCAGCGCCTCGGCCTCCGGCGTGACGCTGACCCTGGGAGCGCTCGGCTGGGCGTTCGCGAGCTGGGTGCAGGGCAGGCTCGGCGACCGGGTGGCCCAGCGCGACGGCATCCGCATCGGCATCGTCCTCGTGCTCCTCGGCGTCGTGGTCGCCGCGCTGACCCCCCTGTTCCACCTGCCCCCGGCCTTCCTCATCGCGACCTGGGCCGTCGCCGGATTCGGCATGGGGTTCATGTACCCCCGCTTCTCGGTGCTCGTCCTCGCGCTGTCGACCGAGTCCGAGCGCGGGTTCAACAGTTCGGCGTTGACCATCGCCGACTCCACCGGTTCGGCCGTCGCGCTGGCCTTGACCGGCGCCGCGTTCGGGGTGCTCGGCGGCGCGTCCAGCCCCCTCGCCTTCGTCGCCTGCTTCGCCGTCGGCACGGGCGTCGCGGCGCTCGCGCTCGCCCTGAGCGGCCGCGCGGTGCCCCGCGGACGGTGACCGCGCCTCCTGCCCGCCGATGGTGCTGCCGCTCCGCCGATGCCGGTGCCGGCGCCGGGCGTCGCGACGGGGCGGTGACCCCCGTCCGGGACGTCGGCGACCTCCGGGGAATGCATAATGGTCTCCGGACGACGATGTGTACGGTCACATCGCCCGGTCACAGAGCGACGGAGCGACGGTGAAGCCTGACATCGACAAGGTGCGTGCTCCCAACATCCGCGACGTGGCCGCTCTCGCAGGTGTCTCGTACCAGACCGTCTCGCGTGTGCTCAACGACAGTCCCAGCATCCGGCCGAGCACGCGGCAGAAGGTGCTCGACGTCATCGACGAGATCGGCTACCGACCGAACCAGGCCGCGCGGGCGCTGGTCACCAGCCGGTCGAAGGCCATCGGCGTGCTCACCCTGCAGAACGTCCACTTCGGTCCGCAGACGATCGTCAACGCCATCGAGGTCGCGGCCCGGACGGCCGGCTACCGGCTGAGCATCGCGAGCACGACGACGGTGTCGGACGACGTCCGGGCGAGCCTGCAGCTGCTCACCAACCAGGCGGTCGAGGCGATCATCGTCATCGCCCCGCAACGCAAGTTCTTCGACGTCATCGACGAGCTCGACCTCGACGTCCCCATCGTCGCGCTCGACTCGACGCAGCGGGCCCGGGCGCACAGCCTCTCGGTCGACCAGTTCGAAGGGGCGCGCCTCGCCACCCGGCACCTGATCGACCTCGGTCACCGGCACATCGTGCACGTCGCCGGACCCCAGGACTGGATCGAGGCCGACGAGCGGATGCAGGGCTTCCTCTTCGAGATGGGCGAGGCCGAGTTGTCGATCGAGCCGCCCATCCTCGGCGACCTGACGGCCGACTTCGGCTACACGGCCGGGCAGGAGCTGCTGCGTCGCCGCGACTTCACCGCCGTGTTCTCGGCCAACGACCTGATGGCCGTGGGGCTGCTGCACGCCTTCCGCGAGGCCGACGTCGACGTGCCCCGCGAGGTCAGCGTCGTCGGCTTCGACGACTCGCCGACCGCACCGCACCTGTGGCCGCCGCTCACGACCGTGCGTCAGGACTTCGCCCTGATCGGCCGACGCGCCGTCGAACTCGTCGTGGCCGAGCTCGAGGGCGGCACGGTCGTCGATCGCACCTTGATCCCTCCGGAACTGGTGGTGCGCGGGTCGACCTCGCGCCCCTGGTTCCTCTGACGGCCCGTCACGGCACGGCGGGACGAGCCGTCAGGAGGCGCGGCGCGCGTCGGTCGGCCCGCGTTCGATAACGGATCGGCATCGGCATTTGACAGCACCCCCTCTCGGGATTAGCTTTGCTCCAGTCGCAGTGTGAACGGTCACATTCGGCGGGTCCGGCCCCTTCGCCAGGCTCGACGGACGGCCCGGCACGGCGGCGACGAATCACAGGATGCCCGTCGGTGCACATCACCGGCGGACGACGACGAGGTCGAAGGTCGAGGACGACGTGCCCAGTGCCGTGACGCAGAGCGAACAGCTCGCGAGCAGCCACATCCCCGGGGGTGCCCCGCATGGGCGTTGACTCTCCCGTCATCCTCGAGATGCGCTCCATCACGAAGGAGTTCCCGGGCGTCAAGGCGCTCGACGACGTGTCGATGCAGGTCCGCGCCGGTGAGGTGCACGCGATCTGCGGCGAGAACGGCGCCGGCAAGTCGACGCTGATGAAGGTCCTCTCGGGTGTCTACCCGTTCGGCACCTACACGGGCGACATCGTCTACCAGGGTGCCGAGATGCGGTTCCGCGACATCCGCTCGAGCGAGTCGCAGGGCATCGTCATCATCCACCAGGAGCTGGCGCTGATCCCCGAGCTCTCGATCACCGAGAACATCTTCCTCGGCAACGAGCCGACCCGCTTCGGGGCCATCGACTGGCGCGCGGCGAAGACGAAGGCCATCGACCTGCTCGCCCGCGTCGGCCTCAAGGACGACCCCGACACCGCCATCAAGAACCTCGGCGTCGGCAAGCAGCAGCTCGTCGAGATCGCCAAGGCGCTGAACAAGAACGTCAAGCTGCTGATCCTCGACGAGCCGACCGCGGCCCTCAACGAGGCCGACTCGCAGCACCTGCTCGACCTCATCCGCGGCCTCAAGGGTCGCGGCATCTCGTCGATCATGATCAGCCACAAGCTCAACGAGATCGAGGCCATCGCCGACTCCATCACGATCATCCGTGACGGCAAGACCATCGAGACGCTCGACGTGAAAGAGGACGGCGTCAACGAGGACCGCATCATCCGCGGCATGGTCGGCCGCAACCTGGCCAGCCGATTCCCCGACCGCACCCCGAAGATCGGAGAGGTCTTCTTCGAGGTCAAGGACTGGTGGGTGCGCCACCCGCAGACGGCCGAACGCTTCGTCTGCAAGGGCTCGTCCATCACCGTGCGCAAGGGCGAGATCGTCGGCCTGGCCGGCCTGATGGGCGCCGGTCGCACCGAACTCGCGATGAGCATCTTCGGTCGCTCGTACGGTCAGTTCGTCTCGGGCGAGATCGTCAAGGACGGCCGGAAGATCGAGATCAAGAACGTCTCGGACGCGATCGACAACGGCCTGGCCTACGTCTCCGAAGACCGGAAGGTGCTGGGGCTCAACCTGCTCGACGACATCAAGCGCTCGACGGTCGCGGCCAAGCTGACCAAGATCTCGAAGGCCTCCGTGGTCAACACCTACGAAGAGCACTCGATCGCCGAGGACTACCGCAAGAGCCTGCGCGTCAAGACCCCCACGGTCGACGAGGGGGTCGCCAAGCTCTCCGGCGGCAACCAGCAGAAGGTCGTCCTGGCGAAGTGGATGTTCACCGACCCCGACCTGCTCATCCTCGACGAGCCCACGCGAGGCATCGACGTGGGCGCCAAGTTCGAGATCTACAACATCATCAACCAGCTCGCGGCCCAGGGCAAAGGCGTGATCGTCATCTCGTCCGAACTGCCCGAGCTGCTGGGGCTCTCCGATCGCATCTACACGATCTTCGAGGGTTCCGTCACGAACGAGATCGAGGCCTCCGAGGCCGACGCCGAGACGCTCATGCGAACCATGACCTCGAAGAAGAAGGAGCAAGCCGCATGAGTGGCATCAAAGACCTGAAGAAGGTGTTCGGCGGCAACACGTCGAACGCGCGCCAGTTCGGCATGATCGCGACGCTCGTCGTGGCGATCGTGTTCTTCCAAGTGTTGACCGGTGGCCTGACGCTCGACCCGCCGAACCTGATCGCCCTCGTGAGCCAGTACTCGTACATCCTGATCCTCGCCATCGGCATGGTGATGGTGATCGTCGCCGGGCACATCGACCTCTCGGTCGGTTCGGTCGCCGCCTTCGTCGGCATCATGGTCGCCACCGCCATGAGCAACTGGAACTTCCCATGGCCGCTCGCCATCGTCTTCGGCCTCGTGGTCGGGGCCGCCATCGGGGCCTGGCACGGCTTCTGGGTCGCGTACGTGGGTGTCCCCGCGTTCATCGTGACCCTCGCTGGCATGCTCTTGTTCCGTGGTGCTAACCAGTTCGTCGGCGACGCCACGACCCTGCCGGTGCCCGAGGCCTTCACGGTCATCGGCGCGGGCTACCTGCCCGAGTTCGGTCCGAACACCGGCTACAACAACGCGACCCTGCTGCTCGGCCTGGTGATCATCGTCGCCGTGGTCTACAACGAGTTCCGCCTGCGCCGCATCCAGCAGAAGATGGGTTCCGAACGGGCCCCTCTCTGGGTCAGTCTCGTAAAGCTGGTCGTGCTCGTGGGGATCATCGCCTACGCCGCGACGCTCTTCGGTGGCGGACGCGTCGGCACCTCGTTCCCCGTGTCGGGCATCATCCTCGGCGTACTCGTCCTGGTCTACGGTTTCGTCACGCAGAACACGATCTTCGGTCGGCACATCTACGCGGTGGGTGGCAACTCGCACGCCGCCGAGCTCTCGGGCGTCAAGGCGAAGCGCATCAACTTCTTCGTCATGATGAACATGTCCGTGCTGGCCGCGCTGGCAGGCATGATCTACGTCGCTCGGGCCGGTGCCTCCGGCCCCCAGGACGGGGTGAGCTGGGAGCTCGATGCCATCGCCTCCGTATTCATCGGTGGTGCGGCGGTCGCCGGCGGCATCGGAACGGTGACCGGATCGATCGTCGGTGGATTCGTCATCGCCGTCCTCAACAATGGGCTGCAGCTGCTCGGGGTCGAGTCCGACAAGGTCCAGATGATCAAGGGCCTCGTCCTGCTCATCGCCGTCGCCGTCGACGTCTACAACAAGAGCCAGGGTCGGCCCTCGATCACCGGTTTCCTCACCCGGGGCCTGCGTCGCGACAAAAACGGCATCGCCGCCTCCGACCTGCCCTCGGGCACCCAGAGCGGTGTCGGCCGCGACGCCGAGACGACCGAGCCCGCCCTCACCCCGAACGGCGACATCTCGGACGTGCAGCGACCCAAGGCCACCACGCCCAACTAGACCCACCACCCGCGCGCCCGTCCATCGACGGCCGGGCGCGCCTCCACCGGGAGTCCGCACCGCGGGCGACCACACGGCACCACCCCTCACAACGAGAAAGTAGACACAGCATGCGCAAACTCGCGCTGACGACCCTCGCGGTCGCCGCAGCAACGACGCTGATCCTGAGCGGCTGCTCGAACTCGACCCGCACCGACGCGGGTTCGGGAGACGCGGCGACCGGTTTCGAGTCCGGCTCCCTCGTCGGCGTGGCCCTGCCCGCCAAGACCAGCGAGAACTGGGTCCTCGCCGGCGACCTCTTCACCCAGGACATCACCGACGCCGGATTCAAACCCGACGTCCAGTACGCTGCCGCGTCCGCCCCTGTGGCGAACCAGCAGGAGATCGTCCAGTCGATGGTCACCAAGGGCGCCAAGGTCATCGTCATCGGTGCCGCCGACGGCGGTCAGCTCGGGACGCAGGTCAAGGCGGCCCACGACGCCGGCGCCGTGGTCATCGCCTACGACCGTCTCATCCTCAACACCGACGACGTCGACTACTACGTGGCGTACGACAACTTCAAGGTCGGCGAGCTCCAGGGCCAGGCCCTGCTCGACGGCATGGCCGCCAAGAAGGCCGAGGGGCCCTACAACATCGAGCTGTTCTCCGGCTCGTCCGACGACGCCAACTCGAAGGTCTTCTTCGACGGTGCGATGAGCGTCCTGCAGCCCAAGATCGACGACGGCACCCTCGTCGTCGCCTCGGGTCAGACCGACATCAAGCAGACGGCGACCGACGGCTGGAAGCCCGAGAACGCCCAGCGCCGCATGGACTCGCTGCTCACCAGCACCTACGGCTCCACCGAGCTCGACGGCGTCCTCAGCCCGAACGACACCCTGGCCCGCGCCATCATCACCTCGGTGAAGCAGGCCGGCAAGGACATCCCGGTCGTCACCGGTCAGGACTCCGAGGTCGAGTCGGTCAAGTCGATCATGGCCGGCGAGCAGTACTCCACCATCAACAAGGACACCCGCAACCTCGTGAAGCAGGCCGTCGCGATGGTCAGCTCGCTCAGCAAGGGCGACAAGGCCGAGACGAACGACGACAAGTCGTACGACAACGGCAGCAAGGTCGTCCCGGCCTACCTGCTGCCCCCGCAGATCGTGACCAAGGACAACGCCGCCGAGGCGTACGCCAACGACACGACGCTCGAGCCGCTCACCAAGTAACCCGCCCTCTACCGTCGACGGTGTCTTCGCGTCGGCCGACGGACGAACGGAGCCGGTCACCCCATCAGGGGTGACCGGCTCTTGACGTTCCAGCCGTCAAGCGGTGCAGGCGCGATAGGTCCCGAGCCCGCCGAGCGCGAGACCGACGTAGGCGACGGCCCCGGCCGTCGTGTACACGGCGATCGCCGTGCCTGCCAGACCGATCGCGCAGTCGATCGTGATGGCGTTGGGGTCGGCCACCTGACCCGGTGCGGCCAGGTTCGCCGAGCTGATCAGCTTTCCGTCGAGGTACTTCTGCAAGTACGATCCTCGGCAGGTCTGCAGGGACGTGCCGGCCGGCAAGGTCAGGCTCGAGCCGTCGGGTTGGACGCAGACGTAGTAGTACTGGCCCGCGGGGTCGGCCTGGGCCGCAGTCGAACCGCCGACCACCAGTGCGGCGGCGGCTGCCATCGTCGTCGCGACCTTGGCGAAGGTCTTCCTTTTCGTGGTGTTCACAGAGGTGTTCATGATGCTGCCTCTCTTTCGTCACGACCTCGCGGCTTTGCGAGGCCGATTACAGGCAAGCATCCGGAGTGCCCCGCTGGTACCGTCTCGTCGACATGTGAGCGTAATCGGACAGACGAGTCTACCCTGATCGATCCGCCGACTTGGGTGTGCGTGTACACGCACGGACAGAACCGGCCGGACCCTCGTTCGAGAGTCCGGCCGGTCCGATTCAGGCGTGGATCAGGTCCGCCCGCGAATCACGCGTGACAGGCGCCCTTCTGCTTCGACGCGGCGTTGTTGACGGACACGAGGAGTCCGACCCCACCGGTCGAGATGATCTTCATGACGCCACCGAAGGTCGCGACGATGCATTCCGGGGTGAAGTTGTTCGTCGCCACCTTGCCGCTGCCCGTCATTTCGATCGAGATGACCTGCTTGCCGCTGATGTACCCCTTCAGGTACGAGCCCTTGCAGGTGCTCAGGGCGGCACCCGAGCGAAGCGTGTTGCTCGAGCCGTTCGACGCGATGCAGACCCAGGTGTACTTGCCCGCGACGTCGGCGTGAGCGGCCTGCGGTGACGCCACCGTTCCCGCGAAGAGGAGGGCGATGGCGGTGACCATCGTGATCAGGATCTTCATCGCGCCGGTCCGACCGATCGAGGGATTGTTCATGGGTGTCTCTTCTCTGTGTCCGGGTCGTTGCCCGTCGTGCAACTCTGCACAGGCATCACATTGGCCCTGAGGAGTGGCGGGGTCCAGTCCACATTTGTGAGGACCGGAGGACGACACGAGGACCCATCCTCGCGCGTCTCACCGTTGACGGGGTGTCCCGCGGTGCCGGATGGCTAAGCTCGGCCCGTGCCCCGAGGACCGGACGATCGGCTGCCCGTCTCGGGCGCCTCTCCCGTGAGGGTCGAACTGCTGCTCGCCTCGCCCCGGTCCCGCTACGTCGGCCGCCCCGCCGACGGCCCGGCCCCGGCCCCGACCACGGGCCCCGAGTCGCACGACGCCGTCACCGTGCGCGCCTACCTCGGCATCGTGGGCGACCGCTACTTCAACGCCCCGGCGCACCGCGGGGCCTCGGTCACCCTCTTCGCCGCCGAGCAGCTCGGGCACCTGGCCCGCGAGCTCGGTCTGCCTGAGGGCACGGTGCTCGACGCCGCCCTGACGCGTCGCAACGTGGTCGTGCGCGGCATCGACGTCGACGCCCTCGTGGGTCGCGAGTTCGACCTCGACACGGGCGACGGCCCGGTGTCGTTCCGCGCGAACCGGGCGGCGAACCCGTGCGCGTGGATGGACGTGGTGTTCGGCGCGGGGGCCTTCCGCGCGCTCCGGGGCCGCGGGGGAGTGCGATGCGAACCGCTCACCGACGGGGTGCTGCGCGTGGGGCCGGGACTGCTGCGCGCCTCCTAGGCGGCTGGGCGGCCCGCCGAGCCGTCGGAACGGGGAGCGCTGCGGGTCAACCCCACCAGGTGGGCAGCATGAGGTTCATGGTGTCGAGCAGGGCGCGGCGGCTCGTCCGCTTGCCGCCGAGCCAGGCCTCGACGGCTCCCACGAGCCCGTGTGCCAGGTGGCCGGCGGCGATGTGCACCGCGAGCCCCTCGGGGAGGCTGCCGGCGGGCAGGCCGGCGAGGTGCTGCACGCTCGACTCCTCGAAGTGGCGGGCCAGCGCCTGGTGGATCGACGCGTCGAGCGGGTCGGGCAGGGCGAGACGGTAGATCTCGCGGTACCGCACGACGTGGTCGACGACCTTCTCCATCGCACGCCGCGTCGCGTCGGGGCCGTCGGCCCGGCCGTCGAGCCGCAGCGCGTGGTCCTCGTCACGGATCGCGTCGAGCTCGGGGGTGAGCACCGCGGTGAGCAGGCTGCCGGGCGAGGTCGCGTGGCTGTAGAACGTGGCGCGGTTGATGCCCGCGGCCCGGGTGACGTCGGCGACCGAGATGCTCGACACGGGCCGGGTCGAGGCGAGCTCGACGACGGCGGCGTGCAGTGCCTTCGTGGTCTGGACGATGCGCGCGTCGACCATGGACGTTCCTCCTCGGGTGCTCGGACGGGACGATCGCGTCCGAGGCCAGGTCGAGCCTAGACCGGGCCGACGCGCCGACACGGCACGGCGCGAGCCGCCGAGGCGGAAGGTCTGTCGCGGGGGTGCACGGCAGGGTTAGGCTGAGAACCGACGGGTGTCGTGCAGCGACGCCGTTCCCCTCCCTCCTCCCACCCCCTGCGATCTCGTGGTGGTCGTGCGCGACGGCCCGGTCGCATCGATTCGAGCCGCGAGCCGGCCTCGTCGTCGTGGCCGCGCCTCCTCGCGTGCCCCGATCCGTGACCGCCCCGTGCCCTCCCTCCGTGACCGCCCCTCCGCGACCCCCCAGACAGGACCTGCCTCGTGACCACCGTCGTCCACCCGGGTGACTCCCTGACCCGCCGCCAGCGGCTCGTCTACGTCGTCGTGCTCGGCGCGCTCACCGCGCTCGGGCCGTTCACGATCGACCTCTACCTGCCGGCGTTCCCCGAACTCAGCCGGGACTTCTCCGTCGACAGCGGCGTCATCCAGCTGACGCTGACGGCGACGACGATCGGCTTCGGGGTGGGGCAGCTGCTGGTCGGGCCGTGGAGCGACAAGGTCGGCCGTCGCACGCCGCTGATCGTCGCGACCGCCGTGCACATCCTCGCCAGCATCGGCGCCGCCAGCGCGCCGACCATCGAGCTGCTCGCCGTCTTCCGGGTGCTGCAGGGCATGGGTGCCGCCGCCGGGGGCGTCGTCGCCATGGCGACGGTGCGCGACCTGTTCGGTGGGCTGCCGCTCGTGCGCATGCTGTCGCGTCTCGCCCTGGTGAACGGGCTCGCCCCCATCGTCGCGCCCGTCATCGGCTCGCAGCTGCTGGCCTTCACCAGCTGGCGCGGCATCTTCGTGTTCCTCGTGGCCTACGGCGCGTTCGTGATCATCGCCGCGATCTTCCTGATCGTCGAGACCCTGCCGCCCGCCCGGCGGCACGAGGCCGGGCACACGACCCTCGGGCAGCGCTACAAGGTGCTCTTCAGCGACCGGATCTTCGTCGGCGTCGCCCTGATCGGGGCGATGGTCTTCTCGGGTCTGTTCTCGTACCTCTCGGCCTCGTCGTTCCTCTTCCAGGAGGTCTACGGCCTGAACGCCCAGCAGTACGGCTACCTGTTCGCGATCAACTCGCTCGGGATCGTCGCCGGCGTCCAGATCAGCTCGCGGCTGGCCCGGCGGGTCGGGCCGCAGTGGATCCTCGCCTGCTCGACGATCGTCCTGCTGCTCGCCGCCGCGTCGATCGTCGTGCTCGACTCGCTCGGTGCCGGGCTCGTGGGCATCCTCGTGCCGCTGTGGTTCTTCATCGCGGCCTGCGGCTTCTCGTTCCCGCAGGTCCAGGTGCTCGGGCTCGCCAACCACGGCAAGGAGGCAGGGACGGCGGCGTCGTTGCTCGGCGCGCTGAACTTCGGCCTGGCGGGGCTCATCTCGCCGGTGGTCGGGTTTCTCGGCATCGGGTCCGCCGTGCCGATGGGCAGTGTCATGGTCGCCACCTCGTGCGTGGCCATCGCGAGCCTGTGGCTGCTGGTGCGCCCGCGGACGGTGCCGGCGCTGGGTCGCTGACCCGCGCCTCCCGGTCGTCCGTCGTCGAGCGTCGACGACCGGCGCCTCCCGGTCGCCGATCCGCGCCTCCCGGTCGCCGACCCGCGCCTCCCGGTACCGTCTGGGGATGCGCACCGACCCGCTCGCCCCGAAGCCCGCCTCGCCGTCCGAAGAACGGGTGGCCCGCCGCGTGCAGCGCCGCTGGTGGGTGTTCAGCGCGCTCGGCGCCATCGGCGTCGTGCTGCTGCTCGGCGTCGTGATCACGGCCCGGGCGGGGGTGATCGGCGTCGACGAGCGGTTCATGGGCGAACTGGTCGAGCACCGCAGCCCGTTCTGGGACGTCCCCTCGTTGATCTTCAACTCGATCGGCGCGGGCGTGGTCGGCGTCTTCGTCGTCCCGCTGGGCGTCGCCGCGCTCTTCCTGCTGCGCCGTCGCCCCTGGGCCGCGCTCTACTGGATCGCCGCCTGCGCGCTCAGCGCGGGCGTGGTCCAGGTCGTCAAGCACACGTTCGGCCGGGCCCGTCCCGAGGACATCCTCGTGGTGAGCGACTACGGCTCGTTCCCCTCGGGCCACACGTCCAACGCCGCGACGCTGGCCGTCGTGCTCGGGGTGATCCTGCGACGCGTCTGGGTGTGGGTCGCAGGCGCGGCCTACACGGTGCTGATGCTGCTCAGCCGCACCTACCTCGGGGCGCACTGGCTGACCGACACGATCGGCGGGCTGCTGATCGGTGCCGGGGTCGCGGTCGTCCTCTGGGCCCCGGTCGCGCACCGGCTGCTCGACGAGCAGGAGCACGTGCGGGGTCGCGGCTGGATCTGGCAGGGGCGCCACGCCTGACGGTGCCGCTCGCGGGGTCGACGACCGGGGCGCTCTCGGCGCCGCTCGCGCGGTCGATCACGGGCGGGTCCGGACGAGGCCGGCGTGCGGCGTCGCCCGGTGTGGCCGAACTCGCCCGGACCGCGGTGCGCAGGGTGCCTAGGCTGGCCGCATGACGGACGCGCTCGAGCAGGCCAGGGCGGAGGCCGCCGCAGCGGTCGCCGCCGCCGAGAAGGCGAAGCAGGACGCGGAGGCGGCACTCGCGCGGGCCGAGCGGCTCGCGGCCGAGGCGGACGTCGCCGACGCCGCGGCGGACGCCGGGCTGACCGAACCCGAGCCGGTCGCCGGCACCCCGGTCGACGGCCTGCCCGTCCCGCCCGGCGGGCCGCTCGACGAGTCGGCGGTCGACCTCGTCCGCGCGGGCTACGGTTTCGACGGTCCCGCCCTCGAGCTCGGCGCCCTCGTGAACGGCGATGCCCGGGTCGACGTGCCCGTGCGCATCCCGCTCGCGATGCTCAACCGGCACGGGCTCGTGGCCGGTGCGACCGGCACGGGCAAGACCAGGACCCTGCAGGTGCTCGCCGAGCAGCTCTCGGCGGCCGGGGTCCCGGTGTTCGCGGCCGACGTCAAGGGCGACCTGTCGGGCATCGCGACGCCGGGCGAGGCGAACGAGAAGCTGCTGGCCCGCACGCGGGGGATCGGCCAGGACTGGTCGCCGCAGGCGGCACCGACCGAGTACTTCGCCCTGGGCGGCAAGGGCACCGGCGTGCCGGTCCGCGCGACGGTCAGCGGTTTCGGGTCGCTGCTGCTCAGCAAGGTGCTCGGCCTCAACGACACGCAGGAGAGCAGCCTCGGCCTGGTGTTCCACTACGCCGCGCAGGCCGGGCTGCCGCTGCTCGACCTGTCCGACCTGCGGGCCGTGCTGACCTGGCTGACGAGCGACGAGGGCAAGCGCGAGCTCGAGGGGCTGGGCGGGCTGAGCAGACAGACCGTCGGGGTGATCCTCCGCGAGCTGATCACGTTCGCCGACCGGGGGGCCGACGCGTTCTTCGGCGAGCCCGAGATCGACACCGCCGAGTTCCTCCGCACGGCCGAGGACGGTCGTGGCGTCGTCAGCCTGCTCGAGGTGCCCGGCGTGCACGACCAGCCGGCGCTGTTCTCGACCTTCCTGATGTGGCTGCTCGCCGACCTCTACAACGACCTGCCCGAGGTGGGCGACCTCGACAAGCCGAAGCTCGTCTTCTTCTTCGACGAGGCGCACCTGCTGTTCGCCGACGCCTCGAAGGAGTTCCTGGCGCAGATCACGCAGACCGTCCGGCTCATCCGGTCCAAGGGCGTGGGCATCGTCTTCGTCACCCAGACCCCGAAGGACGTCCCGGGCGAGGTGCTCGCCCAGCTCGGCTCGCGCGTCCAGCACCAGCTCCGCGCCTTCACGCCCGACGACGCGAAGGCCCTGCGGGCGACGGTGTCGACGTACCCGACGAGCGACTACGACCTCGCCGCGGTGCTCACCGGCCTCGCCACCGGGGAGGCGGTGGTGACGGTCATGAACGAGAAGGGGGCTCCCAGCCCGGTCGCGTGGACGCGCCTCCGTGCCCCGCGCGGTTCGATGTCGCCGACCCCGGCCGACGTCATGACCGCGGCGGTCGCGGCGTCGCCGTTGACCGCCGCCTACGGGGCGTCGATCGACCGCGACTCGGCCCGGGAGATCCTCGCCCGCAAGCTCGAGGCCGCCGCGCTCGACCAGCGCGAACGGACCGACGCCGCGGCACGTCAGGCGACGATCGACGCCCAGCTGAAGGAGGCCGCGGCCCGCGAGAAGGCGGACGCCCGGGCGGTCACCGCCGCCGAGCGCGAGCGGAGGGCCGCCCAGGCCGAGTACGAACGTCAGCAGAAGGAGTTCGAGCGAGCCGAGCGGGCGGCCGCGAAGGCGCGTGCCGGGCGCGGGACGACGACCCGCGCCTCCTCGGGGTCCCGTTCGTCGGGGTCCGGATCGACCGGCGGGTTGCTCGGCGAGGTCCTCGGGTCGAGTGCCGGCAAGGCGGTCGTGCGCGAGGTCGTCAAGGGCATCTTCGGCACGCTGCGTCGCCGCTGAGCCCCGAGTCGGTGCAGCCCCGAGTCGGTGCAGCCCCCGAGTCGGTGCAGCCCGAGGCGGTGCAGGCCCGGGCCCGCGGGCACGTCCTCAGGCGGGGTTGCCGAACGCCTGGAAGAGCACCACGAGCGTGCCGGTCGCCAGGGCGAACAGGCCGCAGGCGATGGTGACCCCGATCCACGGGCGGCTCTCGTACCAGTAGGGGCTGTCGGGGTAGGCCGCGAAGAACTCGCGGCGGGTGAGGGCCCGGGGCAGGACGGTCGTCGGGATGCCGAGTGCGTCGACGACGGCGTGTACGGACGCCTCCGACCAGTACGTGCCCCGCATCCGGAACAGGCGTCGCCCCTCGTCGTCGAGGGCGAGCAGCTGCGTGACGGTCTCGGTCGAGTGGTCCCGGTAGGTGCGGACGAGCACGAGGGAGTCGACCTCGTCGCGCCGCAGCCGGACGAAGCCGGGCAACCACCCCCGCTTGACGAACTCGCTGCGCGTGACGGCCGCGTACGAGAGGCGGTAGCGCCAGTACATGAGCAGTCCCATGACCACGACGCCGCAGGTGACGGCCAGCACGCCGCTCTGGTGACCGCTCGGCAGGGTCAGCCACAGCACCGCGATCAGCACGGGTGACAGGCTGAAGACGCCGGTGAGCGTGGCGCTCCGGGCGAGTTCGCGCCGTGGCCGCACCGTGACGGTGCCCCGCTCGGTCGGCATCGCCGCGTCGGTCGTGTTCATGTCGTCCCCCTGGGGTCGGCGTGACCCCGAGTCCCCCGACCCGAGGCTGCTGCTGTCGGGGCAGCGCCGTGCCCTCAGCGTAGACGATGCGTTCGCACAGATACCGGGGCGTCCCACCCCAGTGCGGGGAGCCCGCGATCGGGGGAGTCGAGCGAGTGTCAGCTCTCTGCGCGGTCCCGGAGGCGCTCGATCTCGCGACGGTCGCGCTTGGTCGGGCGGCCCGCGCCTCGGTCGCGGACCGGTACGGCGGCGACCTCTTCGCGCGGCGGTGGCGGGGGAGTGAGGTCGGTCATCGCCTCGGCCGCGGCCGGAGCACCGACGCGCTTCACGAGGCAGGTCTTGACGACGACGATCCGCTCGAAGCCTGCGATGCGCGCCCGGACCTCGTCGCCGGGACGGACGGCCTGGGCGGCCTTGACGCGCTCGCCGTTCACCCGCACGTGACCGGCCCGGCAGGCGGCGTTGGCGGCCGAGCGGGTCTTGTAGAGCCGGACGGCCCAGAGCCAGGCGTCGACGCGGGCGGACGTGAGGGGCGGCATGGGGAAATGCTACGGGTGGCCGCCGACGTCGACGACCGAGGGGGCCGGTCTCAGAGGTCGTCGGAGGCGACGCGCGCCGGGGTGCCCCCGGTCACGCGCACCAGCTCGGCGAACGTCGTGGCGAAAACGGTGTTCGCGGTGCCGGCGCTCGCCCAGAGCACGTCGTGGGTCTCGAGCGCGGTGTCGACGAGCGTCCGCACCGGGCGGGGGTGGCCGACCGGGGCCACGCCGCCGATGACCTGGCCGGTCGCGCGCTTCACCTGGTCGGCGTTCGCCCGCATGATCGGGCCCCGGCCGAGCGTCGACGCCACCAGGTCGGTGTCGACCCGGTGGGCGCCGCTGGTGAGCACGAGCAGGGCCTCCCCGCCGGTGTGGAACACCAGGCTGCTGGCGATGGCGCCCACCTCGCAGCCGAGGGCGGCGGCGGCCTGTGCGGCCGTGTGCGTCGACTCGTCGAACTCGCGGACCTCGCCCTCGGCACCGGCGGCACGGAGGGCGGCGACGACGGCGCGGGCCCGCGGCGGCAGGGCGGCGTCGAGGTGCTCCGAGGAGGGGCGGTGCGAGTCGGTCATGCCCCGACGGTAGCCATGAGGGAGCCTCAAGGTCAGCAGCGACACGGGGGCGTCCCCCGGGCCCCGCGGAGTCCGGTACGCTGGTCTCGGTCGTGCGCCGGTTCACCGTGTGCCCGCCCTGGAGGATTCGCCTAGTGGCCTATGGCGCACGCTTGGAAAGCGTGTTGGGTGCAAGCCCTCAGGGGTTCGAATCCCCTATCCTCCGCATCGAGACGGCTCTTCCCTCCCCGGGAGGGGCCGTTTCTCGTCCTCGCCCCACGTTCTGGGGCATCGCCTTCTCCCCGATGGAGGCCCGGTCGCCCTAGCCTTGGGTCATGAGCGTCAGTCAGTTGGGCAACGACACCCTGCGCCCCAGCGTCTGGGGCGACTCCGGCCTCCTCGCGCGGGTCATGTCGGCCGGCTCGCGACGTCACGTCGCCCTGCTCAAGCAGGGCTTCGTCTTCCTCTTCGTGTTGCTCGCCGCGGTCGTGAGCACGCTCATCCCGTGGTTGCCCGTCAGCGATGCACCGAGCATGTGGGCCGGCGTCTTCGCCGCGTTCTGCGGCGTCGTCTTCGCCTCGGTGGTCTCCCGGCGTCCCCGCCTGCTCACCTGGGAGATCGTCATCCCCGCCGCCGACTTCGTCGCGGTGGGCCTGCTCCGCTACGGAACGGGTGACAGCGGGTCCGTCTTCATCCCCATCATCCTGCTGCCGATCGTCTGGATCGCCGTGTGGCCGGGGCGGCTCAGCATCGTGTGGCTGCTGATCGGATCGGCGGTCACCTTCATGCTGCCGTTCGTGATCGAGCCGAGCGGACGCGCGCCCAGCGAGTTCATCCGCATCGCCTTCTCCCTGGCCATCTACGCCACCATCGGCCTCGCCATCAACGAGCTCGCCCGGCAGGCGAGCCGCAAGGTGGAGCTGTCCCGAGCGCAGCAGCACGCGGTCGAACGGGAGCTCGACCGGGCCGCGACCATCCAGCAGTCGCTCCTGCCACCGAAGACGAGCCTCCTTCCCGAGATGTTCGCCGTCCGGGGGAGGTGCATCCCCGCCCGCGCCGTCGGGGGCGACTTCTACGACTGGTATCCCACCCCGGACGGCATCGCCCTGACCGTGGGGGACGTCATGGGCAAAGGCGTCGGAGCGGGGATGATCGCCGCCGCCGTGCGTTCCGTCATCCGCAGTTCGTCGGACGATCTCGACCCCGCCGTGGCCCTGCGTCGTGCGACGACGGGCCTCGCGAGCGGTGACGGCGACGTCCAGTTCACCACGTGCTTCCACGCCCGCATCACGCCGTCGGGCGAGATCCGTTGGGCCGACGGCGGACACGGGCTGGCGCTCATCCGGCGCGCCACCGGTCTCGTGGAGCGGCTGCAGTCGTCCGACCTCCCCATCGGCCTCGGGGACCGCTGGACGTCGTACGCCGACCAGCTGCACCCAGGCGACACGATCGTCTGCATCAGCGACGGGGTCCTCGATCTCTTCCCGGACGAACTGCACGCCTTCAGCCAGTTCCAACTGCTGCTCATCTCGTCCGGTGACCCGAGCGACATCGTGCAGAAGGTCGCCGAGCTGGTCGGCGACGACGAGCAGGCCGACGACGTCACCGTCGTCGCGGCGACGTTCGCCCCGGCTCTGACACGGGCGTGACGGTCGCCGTCACCTCGACCCGTGCCCGCCCCGGCGTCGTCTGGTAAGACAGGACGACGATGCCCCACGACGACCTGCCCTCTTCCCCGCCTCCCGCCGTCGCTCCCGGACTCTTCGCCGAAGAGACGACCTCGGAGTCCACCCGCCTCGGCGAGATCCTCCGGAAGGAGACCGTGGGCGGGGTCGTCCTCGTCGTCGCCGCCGTCCTGGCGGTCGTGTGGGCGAACTCACCGCTCTCGGGGGCGTACTTCGCGCTCCGGGACTTCGAGTTCGGCCCGGAGGGTCTCGGGCTGCACCTGAGCGTGGGGGAGTGGGCCGCGGACGGGCTCCTGGCGATCTTCTTCTTCCTCGTCGGGCTGGAGCTCAAGCGGGAGTTCGTCGCCGGAGAGCTGCGGAAGGTCAGCAAGGCGATCGTGCCGGTGGCCGCCGCGTTCGGCGGAGTCCTCGTCCCCGCCCTGATCTTCGCCGCCGTCAACGCCTCCGACCCGGAGGCGGTGCGGGGGTGGGCCATCCCCACCGCGACCGACATCGCCTTCGCCGTCGCGGTCCTCGCCATCGTGGGCTCGAGGTTGCCCAGCGCGCTGCGCATCTTCCTGCTGACCCTCGCCGTCGTGGACGACCTCATCGCCATCGGCATCATCGCGTTCGTCTACACCAGCGCGATCGAGGTCGTCCCGTTGGCACTCGCCATCGTGCCGCTCGCGGCGTACGTGTTCCTGACCCAGAGGTTCCGACGGTTCTTCGGCCTGCACCCCGCCGCGAACTGGTTCATCCTCCTTCCGGTCGCCGTCCTGGTGTGGGGGCTCATCCACGCCTCCGGGGTCCACGCCACCGTCGCCGGCGTCCTCCTCGGTTTCGCCGTCCCCGTCATCCGGAGCCAGGCCAGTGGCGGCCCGGATGCGGGACCGGGGCTCTCCGAGGTCTTCGAGCACCGCTTCCGGCCGATCTCCACCGGTTTCGCCGTCCCCGTGTTCGCGTTCTTCTCCGCAGGGGTCGCCTTCGGTGGCCTCGACGGCCTGAGGACGGCTCTCTCCAGTCCGGTCACGATCGGCATCATCGCCGCCCTCGTCCTCGGCAAACCCGTCGGCATCCTCGCGACGACCTGGATCACGACCAGGATCACCCGGGCAGAACTCGACCGGAGCATCAAGTGGGTGGACCTCACCGGCGTCGCCCTCCTCGGGGGCATCGGCTTCACCGTGTCCCTGCTCGTCGCCGAACTGAGCTACGGGCTCGGCAGCGCTCACGACGACGACGCCAAGGTGGCCATCCTCGTCGCGTCGGTGCTCGCCGCCGTCCTCGCGACGGCCGTCCTGCGACCCCGCAACCGGTACTACCGTCACCAGGATCGGTGACCCGGACGGCGTCGTGATTGGGACGGCGGGCCCCTCAACCGTCACCATGGAGGCATGGCCACGACAACTCCGCCCCCTTCCGGGCCCCCCGCCGACCATCCCGCTTCCCTGACGGAGACCGTCTCGACCACCCCTCAACTGCGCCGCTGGGTCTTCTGGCCAGCCGCCGTCGTCGTCCTCGGCTTCGTCGCCTACACCCTGATCGCGCCCGCCTCGGCCGAGGCGCTGTTCCTTGGCCTGCAGAGCGGCATCGTCCGCAACTTCAGCTGGTACTACGTCCTGATCGCCGCCTTCTTCGTCGGCTTCAGCCTGTTCCTCGGGTTCAGCAGGTTCGGTGGCATCAAGCTGGGCAAGGACAAGGACGAGCCCGAGTTCTCGACCGGCTCGTGGTTCGCGCTCCTCTTCGCCGCGGGCATGGGCATCGGCCTCGTCTTCTACGGCGTCTCCGAGCCCCTCAGCCACTTCGCCTCGCCACGACCGGGCGTCACCGGCACCGAGGACCAGCTCGCGCAGCAGGCCCTGACCCAGACCTTCCTCCACTGGGGGCTGCACGCCTGGGCCATCTACGTCGTCCTCGGACTCGCCCTCGCCTACGCGATCCACCGGAGGGGTCGTCCCGTCTCCATCCGCTGGGCCCTCGAGCCCCTCCTCGGCAACCGCGTCCGCGGGGGCTGGGGCAACCTGATCGACGTCATCGCCCTCGTCGGCACGCTGTTCGGCGTCGCGACCTCGCTCGGGCTCGGCGTCATCCAGATCGGCGCCGGCCTCGAGGCCGCGGGCATCGCCGACAGCAGCATCGTGAGCCAGATCGCGATCATCGCCGTCATCACGGCGGTCACCATCGTGTCGCTCGTCACCGGTGTGACCAAGGGCATGAAGATCCTCTCGAACTTCAACCTCATCCTCGCGGCCGCCCTGCTGCTGTTCATCCTGATCGTCGGACCCACGCAGTTCCTGTTGCGCGACTTCGTGCAGTCCATCGGCGCCTACCTGCAGAACGTCGTCGGCCTGTCCTTCAACGTGACCGCCCAGCAGGGCGCCGCCGGCGAGGAGTGGCAGGGCGCCTGGACCACGTTCTACTGGGGGTGGTGGATGTCGTGGGCGCCCTTCGTCGGCATCTTCATCGCCCGCATCTCGAAGGGCCGCACGGTCCGCCAGTTCGTCTTCGGCGTGCTGCTCGTCCCGACCGCCCTCACCTTCCTGTGGTTCGCCGTCCTCGGTGGTGCGGCCATCCACCAGCAGACCGACGGCTCGGGCGGCCTCGTCGGAGCCGACGGCTCGGTCGACGTCGAGGGGTCGCTCTTCGCCCTGCTCGGCGGCCTGCCCGCCGGGACCGTCCTGACCTTCGGCGCGATCCTGCTCATCGGCGTGTTCTTCGTCACCTCGTCCGACTCCGGATCGCTCGTCATGGCGATGATCGCGTCGGGCGGCGACATCGAGCCGAAGAACTGGCTCCGGGTGTTCTTCGCCCTGGTGGCCGCCCTGCTCGCCGTCGCGCTCCTCCTGACCGGCGGTCTGGACGCCCTGAAGACCGCGGCGATCACGACGGCGCTGCCGTTCAGCATCGTGCTGCTGTTGACCTGTTGGTCGACGATCATCGCCTTCACCCGCGAACGTCGTGCGTACGACAAGGCCGAGCGCGACGTCCTCCTGGAGCACGTCGGCGCGTACTACGGTCTCGAGGTCGACGCCCCGACCCAGGCCGGTGGCACACGACTCGCCCGCCCCTGGGAGGCGGTCAGACGCCGGGTCCGGGGTGGCCGTGACGGTTCCCCGGCGAGCCGGGCGACGTCCGCCTCGGCCGTCGTCGCCGAGCCTCCGCTCCAGGTCGACGTCGTGTCGCCCGACCCGGCCGTCGACGGTCGGCTCGACACGCCCGGCGACACCGGACAGGACGGCTCGACCGGACGCTGACCCCACCGCTCCACCCACGACGGGCGTCGTCTCCTCGGAGGCGGCGCCCGTCGTCGTCCCGGTGCCTCGTCGGTCCCGTCGCGCCCGGGTCAGGCCAGTCGGCGGATCATGTACCGGAGGTCGAGCCACTCGCCGAACTTCGTGCCGACCTCGCGCAGCACGCCGGCGTCCTCGAAGCCGAGCGACGCGTGCAGCCGCACCGACGCCTCGTTGCCCGCCTCGATCAGCGCCACCATGACGTGCAGCTCGTCCCGCGTGGCCCGCTCGACGAGTTCGGCCATCAGCGCTCGTCCGAGTCCCTTGCCCTGTTGCCCCGGACGCACGTAGACCGAGTTCTCGCAGGTGTGCCGGTAGCCGTCCTTGGCATGGAACGGCCCGTAGCTGCCGTAGCCGAGCACCTCGTCGCCGTCCACCGCGACGATCGCGCTGCGCCGCGCCTCCTGATGGCTGGTCAGCCACTCGCGCCGACCCTCGAGGGTCGGCGTGACGTCGGTCCAGATGGCCCGGGAGTGCGCCACGGCGTCGGCGTGGATCTCGAGGACGCCGGGCAGGTCGGTCTCGGTCGCGGTGCGGATCTGCATGCCGACGAGCCTAGGAGGTGTCTCGCGGCCTCCGCCAGCACGCTTCCCCGGCGGCTCGAAGGCTGCCGCCCGTAGGCTGGCGAGCGTGTCGACACGCATCTACATCACCTCTGCCGAAGGCCACACGGGCAAGTCCACGATCGCCCTGGGCGTGCTCGACACGCTCAGCCACGAGGTGGGCCGGGTGGGGGTGTTCCGACCCGTCGCCCGCTCGACCGACGAGCGCGACTACGTGCTCGAACTCCTGCTGTCGCACGACAGCGTCGACCTGGCCTACGACGAGTGCGTCGGCGTCAGCTACGACGCGGTGCACGCCGATCCCGATGCCGCGCTCGCCACCATCGTGAGCCGCTTCGCCGCCGTCGAGCGGCAGTGCGACGCGGTCGTGGTGATCGGTTCCGACTACACCGACGTCGGCAGCCCCACCGAGCTGTCGTACAACGCCCGCATCGCGGCCAACCTCGGCGCGCCCGTGCTGCTCGTTCTCGGCGGCCGCAGCGCCGACGGCCAGACGCGGCGCTCGGGCGCCGACATGCGCCAGGTCGCCGAACTGACCACCGCCGAGCTGCGTTCCGAGCACGCGAGCCTGCTGGCCGTCGTCGCCAACCGGGTCGACCCCGACCACCTCGACGAGGTCGTCGACGGCATCGGCCACGCCCTCGAGGCGTCACCCACCGGGCGGGTCCCGATCTGGACGCTGCCGGAGGACCGCGTCCTCGTCGCCCCGACGATGCGCGCCGTGCTGCAGGCCACCGGTGCGACCCTGCTGCGCGGCGACGACGCCCTGCTCGACCGAGAGGCGCTCGGCGTCGTCGTGGCGGCCATGTCGATGGAGAACGTGCTGCCGCGACTCACCGAGGGTGCCGTCGTCGTGGTGCCGGGTGACCGCTCCGACGTGCTCGTCGCGACGGTGCTCGCCCACGCCTCCGAGACCTTCCCGTCGCTCGCCGGCATCGTGCTCAACGGCGGTTTCGCCCTCGCCCCGCAGGTCGAGCGCCTGCTCGAGGGGCTCGACAGCCCGCTGCCGATCGCGACCACGAGCACCGGCACCTACGACACGGCTCTCGCCATCACGCAGACCCGCGGGCGCCTCGCCGCCGACTCGCCACGCAAGTACGACCTCGCCCTGGCCCTCTTCGAGACGCACGTCGACGGGGCCGAGCTGTTGCGCCTCCTGCAGGTCAGCCCGTCCGGGGTGGTGACGCCCCTGATGTTCGAGTACCAGCTGCTCGAGCGGGCGCGGGGGGCCCAGAAGCACATCGTCATGCCCGAGGGCGACGACGACCGGGTGCTGCGGGCCGCATCCACCCTGTTGCAGCGCGGCGTCGCCGCCATCACGCTGCTCGGCGACGAGACGGCCATCCGCGCCCGGGGCGCCGAGCTCGGTCTCGACCTCGCCACCGCCCGCGTGCTCGACCCGTTCGACCCCAGCCTGCAGGTGCTCTTCGCGACCGAGTACGCCAAGCTGCGGGCCCATAAGGGCATCGCGGTCTCCCAGGCGATGGACACCGTGACCGACGTCTCGTACTTCGGCACGATGATGGTGAAGCTCGGCCTCGCAGACGGCATGGTGTCGGGCGCCAAGCACACCACGGCGCACACCATCCGGCCCGCCTTCGAGGTCATCAAGACGCTGCCCGACGTCGGCGTCGTGTCGAGCGTGTTCCTCATGGCGCTCGCCGACCGGGTGCTGGTCTACGGCGACTGCGCCGTCATCCCCGACCCGACCGCCGAGCAACTCGCCGACATCGCGATCTCGTCGGCGCAGACCGCACAGCAGTTCGGCATCGAGCCCCGCGTCGCCATGTTGAGCTACAGCACGGGCGACAGCGGCTCGGGTGCGGACGTCGAGAAGGTCCGCGCCGCCACGGTACTCGTCCGCGAACGCCGACCCGACCTGCTCGTCGAGGGGCCGATCCAGTACGACGCCGCGGCCGACCCGACGGTGGCCGCCGCCAAGATGCCGGAGTCCGAGGTCGCCGGTCGGGCGACGGTGTTCATCTTCCCCGACCTCAACACGGGCAACAACACCTACAAGGCCGTGCAGCGCAGTGCGGGTGCGGTCGCGATCGGCCCCATCCTGCAGGGCCTCCGCAAGCCGATCAACGACCTGTCCCGCGGGGCTCTCGTCGGCGACATCGTCAACACCGTCGCCATCACGGCCATCCAGGCCGGCACGCAGGCCGCAGCCGCCGCCGGCACCGTCACCAGCACCGAAGGAGCCTCCTCGTGAGCACCGTCCTCGTCGTCAACTCCGGCTCGTCGTCGTTCAAGTACCAGCTGATCGAGCTCGAGGGCGAGCGCACGCTCGCGAGCGGTCTCGTCGAGCGCATCGGCGAGGACGTCGGGTCGACCCGTCACCGCAACGAGGTCACGGGCGACGAGACCCGCAACGACACCCAGCCGATCGCCGACCACGCCGCCGGCTTCGCCGCGATGCTGACCGCCTTCGAGGCGCACGGCCCGTCCTTCGCCGAGTACCCGCCGGTCGCGGTGGGCCACCGCGTCGTCCACGGCGGAGAGGAGTTCGACCGCGCGACGGTCGTCACGCCCGACGTCGAGAAGGCGATCGACCGCCTGTCGGCCCTCGCCCCGCTGCACAACCCGGCCAACCTGCAGGGCATCCGCGCGGCCGCTGAGGCCTTCCCCGACGTCCCGCACGTCGCCGTCTTCGACACGGCGTTCCACCAGACGCTCGCCCCCGCCGTCTACACCTACGCGATCGACGCCGAGCTGGCGAAGAAGCACCACGTTCGTCGCTTCGGCTTCCACGGCACGTCGCACAAGTACGTGAGCGAGAAGACCGCCGAGTTCCTCGGTCGCCCCTTGGCCGAGCTGAAGACCATCGTGCTGCACCTCGGCAACGGCGCGTCGGCCGCCGCGATCGACGGCGGACGGTCCATCGACACGAGCATGGGCATGACGCCCCTCGAGGGGCTCGTCATGGGCACGCGCTCGGGCGACATCGATCCCGCCGCCGTGTTCCACCTCCACCGTGAGGCGGGACTCGACTTCGCCGAGCTCGAGACGTTGCTCAACAAGGGCAGCGGGCTGCTCGGCCTCACCGGCAGCGGCGACATGCGCGACGTGCAGGACAGCGCGTCCCGGGGCGACGCCGTGTCCGAGGCGGCGCTGGCCGTCTACCGGCACCGCCTGCGGCACTACATCGGTGCCTACGTCGCCCAGCTCGGGGGACTCGACGCCGTCGTCTTCACGGCAGGGGTCGGCGAGAACAACGCCCTGCTGCGTCGTCGGACGCTCATGGGCCTGGAGTTCTTCGGCATCCACGTCGACGACGACCGCAACGAACTCGCGTCCCGCGAGGCGCGGTACATCTCGCCCGAGGGGTCGAGGGTGTCCGTCCTCGTCGTCCCCACGAACGAAGAACTCGAGATCGCGCGACAGGCCGCCGCCCTCAGCTGAGGCGTCTGCGGGTGCACGACCCGACCGACCCTCAGACGTGGGAGAGCCCCGGTGCGCTGGTCGCGCCTCCGGGGCTCTCGTCCGTCACTCCGTGGTCGGGGGACGACCAGGAGGCGCGGGTCAGTACTTGATGGTCGCCAGCGCGTCCGAGACGGTGACGTCGCCCGAGACGGCCTCGAACTGCGTCTTGACGGCGGTGCCCTCGATCAGCGCGGTGGCGATGATCTCGGCCACGTCCGCGCGGGGGATGCTGCCGCGCTCGACGGTCGTGCCGACCGTGACCTGGCCGGTGCCGGCGTCGTCGGTCAGGCCACCGGGACGGACGATCGTCCAGTCCAGACCCTCGCGACGGCGGAGGTCGGCGTCGGCCTCGCTCTTCGCACGCATGTACACCTGGTACACGTCGTCGTCGTTCGCGGCGGGCAGCTCGGCCCGCGCCGGGTCGAAGTCGTCCGTGCCGATGGCCGAGACCATGACGTAGCGCGTGACGCCCGCCTTCTCGGCGGCGTCGGCCAGGAGGACGGCCCCGTCGCGGTCGATGGTCAGCTTGCGCTCGGCGCCGCTGCTGCCGCCGCCGCCCGCGGCGAACACGACGGCGTCGGCCCCGTCGAGGTGGCCGGCGAGCGTGTCGACGTCGGTCCGTTCGAGGTCGAGGACGAGGGCACGGGCCCCCGCGGCCTCGAGGTCGGCGGTGTGGTCGGGGTTGCGGACGATGCCGACGGGGTCGTGCCCGGCGTCGGCGAGTCGGCGTTCGAGGAGCTGGGCGATCTTGCCGTGTCCTCCGGCGATGACGATTCTCATGCCCTCAGGCAACACCCCGGGTCGCGGCGACCACTCAGTTGCCGCTAAACTCGTCGAGGCTCCTCACGTGGCGTCATCCAGGCCAATTCCCCCAGGGCAGAAATGCAGCAAGGGTAACCGGGCTCTGACGGGTGCGTGAGGGGTCATTTCTCTTTTGGGGGCCGAAGGCCCCGTGGCCCCCCTTCGTGGGGTGCGCGATCCGCGCGATGCCCCCTATGCTCGGCATCACGACGAGACCGAACCAGCTCGTCGGGAGCGATCAACCACCGCTCCGGCCGCACCCCTCACCACGGTGCGACCACGCGCGACGGCGCCGTCGCACCCGCACCACACGATCAGGATCAGGACCGATGAGCCCCTCACCACGGCACGTCAGCAGCACCCGCACCAGGCGAACGAGCCCGCGCACCGCGCGGTAGTCCCGTTCGCCTCGCCGTCGTCCCCGGGCGGCGACGCGGCGACGACACAACAGAACAGCAGCACCTCCCGCCTCACCAGCGGGAGTTCTTCGGATCAGGCGGCGGGCTCGTCCCGTCAGGAAGAGGCACACCCATGCGAAGCCAGACGATCGAGCGTCCCCGGCGCTCCCACGCGTCCCGCGCACTGAAGGCGACGGCGGCCGCCGTCGTCGCGGCGGTCGTCGGCGCGCTCGTCGTCGTCGTCCCCGCGCAGGCGGCCACGACCGACCGCAGCGAGGCCGAGGCGTCGCTCGTCGGCGGAACGGGCATCGTCGCGCTCGACCAGGTCGCCGCACTCGGCGGGGCCTACTCGGCCTTCGGCACCACGCAGAACCCGCCGACGTCGCGCAACCCGCTGAACCTCACCGCCGTCAACGCGCTCACGGTCGGTCTGGGCAACGGCATCCGCCTCCTCGGGGGCAACGGGCTGCTCACCCTCGGCGTCGACGGTCAGTACGCGAACGCCACCGCGACCGGCGCCACCGCCTCGGCCGGTCTCATCGCCCAGGACGGCTCGATCGCCGTCGGCGACGGCAGCCCGGCCCAGCAGACCACCCTCCGTCTCCAGCCGCTGCTCGCCCAGGTGCCCGCCACGCAGGGCGTCCTCAGCGACGTGACCCTGCAGCTCGGCGCGCTCTCGTCGCAGATCACCCAGCAGCGGGGCGCCACCGCCACCACGCCCACGACGGCCTACCAGGTCGCCGGTGCGGAGTTCACCCTGACCAGCCCCGCCGTCCAGGGCGTGACCTCGTCCCTCCGCTCCACGGTCGGCGGCCTGGGGACGGCGGTCAACGGGGTCGCCGGCAGCACCGCCGTCAGCGGCCTCGCGAACTCGATCACCGGCCCGCTCACCACGGCCGTGAACGGCCTGCCCCTCGGTGGCGCCGTCACGCTCGGCCAGCCAACGGTGAACGTGCAGGCGACCGTCGACCTCGACTCGACGATCTCGGCGGAACTCGCCCGTCCCCTGACCAGCGGGCCCGTGACCATCATCCCCAGCACGGGCCAGGTGGTCATCGACCTCGACGCCCTGAACGGTCTGCCCGCGAACACCGACCTGCTGCGTCCCGCGACCATCACCGCGATCACCGCCGGCATCACCGACATCCTGCAGAACCAGCTGCCCACCAACCTCGTGGCAGCCGTGGACGACGCGATCCGCGCGACCCAGGTGACCGTCGACCTCGCCGTCGCACTGCGCATCCAGTTGGCCGTCGTCGGCGTGAACGAGACGTTGAGCACCCGCACCGTGACCACCCTCGGCGCGCTGCTCGACGGTACCGTCCAGCCGGCCGCCACGACCGTCACCGGGTCGGGTCTCGTCGGTGCTCTCGGCGCCACGGTCCTCCGGGGGGCCCTCCTCCCCGTCGTCGGCACGCTGCTCGGCAGCGTGGGCGGCCTCTACTCGCCCCTGGTGAACGGCACGGCGCTCGCCGCCACGACGACCAGCCTGCGCACCACGACCGCCGCGGTCGTCACGACCCTCGCGCCTCTCACGACGCTGCTCAACCAGCTCGTCCGCGTCACGATCAACGCCCAGGACGGCGCGGGCTTCCGCGACGGCCGAGGCACCGACGCCGGCTCGAGCTCCGTCCACGCGGTCAGCCTCTCGGTCCTCCCGCTGGTGAACGCGTCCCGGGTCGACCTCGCGACCTCCACCGTCCGCGCCGCGGCCCTCGCCCCCCTCAGCATCGCCACGCCCACCGCCGGGCAGGTGTTCGTCGTCCCGGCCTCCCCGGGCGCCACGCGCAGCGTCGTGCTGACCGGTGCCGGCGAGCCCGGCGCCACCGTCACGGTCGACCTCGGTGCCGGTCTCACGGGCACCGGCACGGTCGCCGCGGACGGCAGCTGGAGCGTGACCGTCGCGAACGTGCCCGCAGGGGCCTACAGCGCCTCCGTGACCCAGGCCCTCGGCACCGCGACCACCGGCCCGGTCACGCGGGACTTCACCGTCGTCGCGCAGCAGCCGCTCGTCGTCACCACGCCCACCGCCGGACGCGTCTTCACGGTCCTCGACGCCGACTCCACGACGCCCGTGATCGTCTCGGGCACCGCGACCCCCACGGCCACCGTCGCCGTCGACCTGGGCGGCGGCCGCACGGCCACGGCCCTCGTCGCCGCGGACGGCACCTGGTCGACGACCGTCCCGGGCGTGCCCGTCGGCGGCTACACCGCGTCGGTGACCCAAGCCCTCGGTGGAGACGTCTCCGCCGCCGTGACGCGCGCCTTCAGCGTCGTCGCCGGCACGGGCCTGACCATCACGAGCCCGACCTCCGGCACGCAGTACCGTCTGCCCGGAGCCGACTCCACGCGTGACGTCACCGTCTCGGGTGCCGGGCAGGCCGGGGCCCCGGTCGCCGTCACCCTCGGCGGCGGCCGCGACCTCACCACGACGGTCGCCCCCAACGGCACCTGGTCCGTGACCTTCCCGGCCCTGCCGGTCGCCACCTACACGGCCACCGCGACGCAGACGGTGGGAGGCGCGGTGTCCGCCCCGCAGACCACCGACTTCACCCTCGTGGCCGCGACCGGCGTGACGATCTCGACGCCGGCGCCCGGTGCGACCCTCACGGTCGCCGACGCCACCTCGACCACCCCGGTCACGGTGACGGGAGCCGCCGAGCCGAACGCCCCCGTCCGCGTGGACCTGGGCGACGGCTACGTGGCCACGACCACGGCCGACGCCACGGGCGCCTGGTCGGCCACCGTGTCGTCCGTGCCCGTCGGGCCCCGGACGATCAGCGTCACGCAGACGGTCGCGGTCGTCGTCTCGGTGCCGGTCACGCAGCCGCTGACGGTCGCCGCCGGTGCGCCGCTCGACATCCTCGCCCCGGCGGAGGGCACCACGGTGCGCGTCGCCGACAGCGCCTCCTTGTCCACGCTGACCGTCTCGGGCACCGCCCAGGTCGGCGCCGACGTCCGCGTCGACCTCGGTGACGGCCTGACCGGCCGGGTCACGGCGGACGCCACGACCGGCGCCTGGTCGGTGGACGTCGCCGGCGTGCCCGTCGGTCAGCGCACGATCTCGGCGACGCAGACCGTCGGCGGCACCGTGTCGCCTGCGCAGACGCGCGTCGTGACGATCGTCGCCGGGACCCCGGTCGCCATCTCGACGCCGGCCCCCGGGGCCACGATCCCGATCGTCGGCGGCACCACGGCCGACGTGACCGTCACCGGCACGGCCGACCCGGGGGCGACCGTCACGGTCGGCCTCGGCGCCGGCTTCGAGGTGCCTGCCACGGTCGACCCCGCCACGGGCGCCTGGACCGCCGTCATCCCCGACGTCCCCGCCGGTGTCCGCACGCTCGGTGCGACTCAGACCCTCGGCGGGACCACCTCGGCACCGGTGACCCAGCCGCTGACGATCGCGCAGGGCACGCCCCTGGCCGTCACGGCACCGCTCGACGGCGCCGAGTACTTCGTCCCGGGACCGCAGGACACGACGCCCGTCGTCGTCTCGGGCACGGGCCAGGTCGGGGCGACCGTCGAGGTCGACCTCGGCGACGGCCTCGTCGGCCAGGTGGTCGTCCCGGTCTCGGGCCAGTGGTCCGTCGCGGTCGTCGGCGTCCCGGTCGGTCCGCACACGGTCTCGGTGACCCAGAGCATCAACGGCTCCACCTCGGACGCCGTCACGCGGGACGTCCTGGTCAGCCTCGGCGGCGACGTCGTCATCACGGCGCCCGTCCCCGGCACCCAGCTGGTGGTCGCCGACGACCAGGGGACCGCTCCGGTCACCATCGCGGGCACCGGCGTGGCCGGTCTGCCCGTCACCGTCACGGTGGACGGCGTCGACCAGGCCCCGGTCGCCACCGACGCGCAGGGCGCCTGGTCCCTCGTCCTGACCGGGGTCGCCGTCGGCGACCACGTCGTGGGCGCGAGCCAGCAGCAGGGCCCCGACCTCCTCGAGGCCGAGCCGACGGACTTCTCGGTGGTCTCGGCCGAGGCCGACCTCTCCATCACCGCACCCGGTGACGGCGACGTCGTCACGGTCGCCGGCGCCGACAGCACCACCGCCGTCGTCGTGACCGGGACGGCCTACCCCGGTGCGTCCGTCGAGGTCACCCTGGCCGGCGTGGTCGTCCCGACGACCGCCGGGCCCGACGGGCTCTGGTCCGTCACGGTTCCGGGCGTCCCCGTGGGTGACCAGGTCGCCTCCGCGACCCAGACGGTCGATGGCACGACGACCACCGAGCCCGTCACCCGGGCCTTCGAGATCGTCTCCGGGGCCGACGTGGTCATCACGACGCCCGCCGCCGACATCCGCTACGTCGTCGCCTCGCCCGCGGCCACGCAGGACGTCCCGGTCGCCGGCACCGCCCAGCCGGGCGCACGGATCACCGTGACCCTCGACGGCGCCGAGGTCGGCAGCACCCTCGCCGACCCCGTCACCGGGGCCTGGGCGGTCACGCTCGTCGGCGTCGGCGTCGGAGAGCGCGTCCTCGGGGCCTCACAGGCGGTGCGGGACACCGTCCAGCAGGCCGACACGCGCGTCGTGACGATCGACCCGGCCGCCCCGCTGACCATCGTCGCCCCGGCCGACGGCGTCCCGATCGTCCTCGCCGACCCGTCCTCGACCACGACGCTCGTCGTGTCGGGCCAGGCCGAGCCGGGCGCGGTCGTCCGCGTCGACCTCGGCGACGGCTTCACCGACACGGTCACTTCCGGCACCACGACGGGTGCCTGGACGGTGTCCTTCGCCGGGGTGCCCGTGGGCACGCGGACCGTCACCGCCACCCAGACGGTGGGCACCTCGGTCTCGGCTCCCGAGACCCGGGTGGTCCGCATCCTCGCCGGCGACCCCCTCGTCGTCCTGACCCCCGCCGACGGTTCCGTCGTCGACGTGGCCGGGCCCGAGGTCGTGACCACGGTGACCGTCTCCGGCACCGCCGCGGCGGGAGCCACGGTCGACGTGGTCCTCGATCCCGCGACGGGCGCCGACCTCGCCGCCACGACGACGGCCGACGCGGCCACGGGCCGGTGGTCCGTGGCCGTCCCGGGCGTGCCCGTGGGCGCGGCCGACCTGTCGGTGACGCAGAGCATCGGCGGCACCACCTCGCCGGCGCAGGAGAGCTCGTTCGAGATCCGCGCGGCCGCCCCGGTCGTCATCGTCGACCCGGACGACACCGTGTTCACGGTGCTCGACCCGGCCGGCACCGTGGACGTCCCCGTCTCGGGCACGGCGTCCCCGGGCGCCCCGGTCTCGGTCCGACTGAACGGGGGAGCGGCCGTCACCACGACCGCCGACCCGACGTCCGGCGACTGGTCCGTCCTCCTCGCCGACCTGCCGACCGCCGTCTACCAGGTGACGGCGTCGCAGACCGTGGCCGGCACGACCTCGACCCCCGTCGCGGCCGGGTTCCGGATCGTGGTCGGTCCCGGGTTGAGGGTCCTGCAGCCCGAGCCCGGTGACGTCGTGACCGTCGCCGACGCGACCGCCTCGACGGCCGTCACGGTCAGCGGCACGGCCGCACCCGGGGCGACCGTCCGCGTCGACCTCGGCGTCGACCTCGTGGCCTCGACGATCGCCGACCCGACCACCGGCGCCTGGAGCGTCGTCGTGGCCGGCGTCACGGTCGGCGAGCGCACGCTCACCGCCACCCAGGCGCTCGGCACCTCGGTGTCGCCCGCCGTCACCCAACCCCTCTCGGTGGTCTCCGCCGCCGCGGTCGTCATCGAGGCCCCGGCCGTCGGGACCGTCGTGGCGGTGGCGACGCCGGACGCGACGACCGACCTGGTCGTGTCGGGCACGGCCGAGCCGGGCGCCTCGATCGCCGTCGACCTCGGCGACGACCTGACCGGCACGGTCACGGCCGACGGCACGACCGGCGCGTGGAGCGTCACCGTGCCGGGCGTCCCGGTCGGCGACCGCACCATCGCGGTCACGCAGACCGTCGACGGCTCGACCTCGACCCCGGTCACGCGGGACGTGTCGATCGTCGTGGCCCCCGCCGCGCCCGCGATCGTCACCCCCACCCCCGGTGCGACGGTCTCCCTGCTCGACCCGGCCGGCACCACGTCGGTCGTCGTCTCGGGCATCGGTGAGCCCGGCGCCACCATCGCCGTCTCGCTCGGCACGGGCCTCACGGCCGGCGCCACCGTCGGGCCCGAGGGTGACTGGCAGACGACCGTCGACGGAGTCCCCGTCGGCGACTACACCCTGACCGCCACGCAGACGATCCGAGGCGCGACCTCGGCCGCGGCGACGCAACCGTTCACGGTCGCGGCGGCAGCGGGTCTCGTCGTCGACCGGCCCACCGACGGCACGACGGTCGTCGTGCTCGCCGCGGGCGACACCGCCCCGGTGGTCGCGTCCGGCACGGCCCAGCCCGGAGCGACCGTCACGGTCGACCTCGGTGACGGCCTGGTCGGGACCGTCGTGGCCGACCCGACGACCGGCGCCTGGAGCGTCACGGTCGACGGCGTCCCGGTCGGCGACCGCACCGCCTCGGTCACCCAGACCATCGACGGCGTCGTATCGACCCCGATCACGCGGGACGTGTCGGTCGTCGTGGCCGCCCCGGTGACGATCACCTCGCCGCCCGCCGGGTCGTCGATCGTCGTCCGTGACGCCGACGACACCACCGACGTCACGGTCACCGGCACGGGTCAGCCCGGCGCCACGGTCGTGGTCGCGGTGGGCGACGACCTCTCCGAGACGACGACGGTGACCCCCGAGGGCACCTGGACCGTCACGGTGGGCGACGTGCCCGTCGGCTCGTACCCGGTCGTCGTGACGCAGACGGTGCCGGCCGGTTCGACGACTCCCGCCACCCAGCAGCTCGACGTGGTGGTCGGCACCCCGGTCACCATCACCGAGCCCGCCCCGGGTGCCACGGTCGTCGTCCTCGACGGCCGGACGACGCCGGTCACGGTGTCGGGCACCGCCCAGCCCGGCGCGACCGTCACGGTCTCGCTCGGTGGCGACCTGACCCAGGCCGTCACGGCCGACCCGACGACGGGGGCGTGGACCACGACCTTCGACGCGGTGCCGGTGGGTGCCGGACCGATCTCGGTGGTGCAGCAGTACGACACCGTCACGACGGTCCCCGTGACCCAGCCGTTCGCGGTGGTCGCGGCAGACCCGATCCGGATCACCGACCCGGCGACGGGCACGCGCCTCCTCGTGCCGTCCGCCGCCTCGACGGTGGACCTGCCGGTATCCGGTTCGGCCCAGGCCGGCGCGACCGTCGCGGTGACGCTCGACGACGGCACGGCCGTCACGGTCGACGTGGACGACGACGGCGACTGGTCGACCACCTTCGCGGGGGTCGGCGTGGGCGAGCACGTGGTGTCCGCGACGCAGACCGTCGGCGGGGTCGAGTCGGCTCCGGTCACGACCACGGTCGTGGTCGAGGCCGCCGCGACGCTCACGATCACGGCACCGACCGACGGCCAGCAGTACCAGGCGGGCGACGCCGGCACCGCGCCGGTCGTCGTCCGTGGCCAGGGGCAGCCGGGCGCACCCGTCGCCGTCACGGTCGACGGGGGAGACCCCCTCACCACGACGGTCGACGCCTCGGGCTCGTGGCAGGTGCCGGTCGTGCTCGGCACCGGGACGCACACGGTCTCGGCCGTGCAGACCATCGGAGGCGCCACGAGCGCTCCCGTCGAGGTCTCGGTGGTCGTCGTGCCCGTCCCGGCCGACCCCGCCGCCGCGCCCACCATCACCTCGCCGTCCGACGGACAGCTCGTCGTCGACACCGACGGTGACGGCTTCGTCGACCTGCCGGTCACCGGAACGGGCGAGCCCGGAGCGACCGTCACCGTCTCCGTCGGCGGCATCACGCAGACGGCCACCGTCACCGACGGGGGCACCTGGTCGGTGACCCTGCCGGCGGTCCCGGTCGGCACCCGCACCGTGATCGTCGAACAGACGGTCGGCGGCGTCGTCACCGGCAGCGCGTCGGTCGACGTCACCCTCGCCCCCGCGGCCGAGGTCGCGCCGCTCGTGGTCACCTCGCCCGAACAGGGCTCGATCCTGCCGGCGGGCACGGCGGGGACGGCGGACGTCCTCGTCGGCGGTTCGGCCCAGCCGAACGCCTCGGTGGCCGTCAGCATCGACGGCGGCCTCCCGGTCGTGGTCGACGTGGACGCCGACGGCGCCTGGTCGACCACCCTCGTGGGGGTCGAGCAGGGGCAGCACACCCTGTCCGTGACCCAGACCGTGGGAGGCGCGGTGTCGGCCCCCGAGACCGTCGTGTTCACGGTCTCGCCGGCCGCGAGCACCGACGCCGTCGTCATCACCTCGCCGGCACCCGGCGCGTTGATCGCCGACGTCGACGGGAACGGCCTCGAGGACGTCACGGTGACGGGCACCGGCACACCCGGTGCGCTCGTCACGGTGGATCTCGGCGGCGGGCCGACGCAGTCGGCGACGGTCGGGGCCGACGGCACCTGGGCGGTCGACTTCACGGACGTCCCGGTCGGCGCCTACGTCGTCACGGCGACGCAGACCGCGGACGCGGGCACGCCCACGGTGAGCCAGGACCTCCTGATCGCCTCGGTCGACCCCGTGGTGATCACCAGCCCGGTGGCCGGCTCGGTCCTGCAGGCCGGAACCGGCGGCACGACGCCCGTGACGGTCGTCGGGACGGCGGAACCCGGTGCCACGGTGACGGTGCAGCTCGACGACGGCACCGCGCAGGTCGTCCAGGCCGACCCCGGGACGGGGAGCTGGACGGTCGTCCTCGCGGGCGTCGCCGTCGGACCCCACGTGGTCGCCGCGACCGAGACGATCGCGGGCGCCACGTCGGCCCCGGTCACCACCGGGTTCACCGTCGCGGCGGCCAGCGGGACCCCGGGCACGCCGGGCGACCCGGGCACTCCCGGGACGCCCGGGACCCCGGGTACCCCTGGCACCCCCGGCTTCCCGGGGCTGCCCGGATCGGGTGGCGGCACCGGCACCGGCACCGGCACCGGTAACGGCACCGGCACCGGTGGGGGAGCGGTCCCGACCGGCTCCGTCTCGGGCCTGGCGTACACGGGGTCGGACGCCCTCGGCTGGTTCTCGCTCGCGGCCTTCGCCTTGCTGATCGGCCTCGGCCTCGTGTCGGCGACCAGGGTCCGCCGTCGCGCGAGGGGGTCCGCCGAGTAGTCCACCCCGGCCGGGAGCCGCACCCGAGGGCCCGTCGACACGACGGGCCCTCTCGTGCGCCCGGGGCGCCGCGAGGGGCCCTCGACGGCGACTCCCGCCGTCGACCGTTGTCGGTAGCCCCGACTACTCTTGCTCTGTGGTCACCGCCCTGTATCGCCGTTACCGGCCAGAGAACTTCGCCGAGCTCATCGGGCAGACGCAGGTGACCGATCCGCTCCGCACGGCACTCCGCACCAACCGCGTCAACCACGCCTACCTCTTCAGCGGGCCGCGCGGTTGCGGCAAGACGACGTCCGCGCGCATCCTGGCCCGCTGCCTCAACTGTGCCCAGGGCCCGACCGACACCCCGTGCGGCGTCTGTGCGTCGTGCGTCGAGCTCTCACGCGACGGCGGCGGCTCGCTCGACGTCATCGAGATCGACGCGGCCAGCCACAACGGCGTCGACGACGCCCGCGACATCCGTGACCGGGCCGTGTTCGCCCCGGCTCGCGACCGCTTCAAGATCTTCATCCTCGACGAGGCCCACATGGTCACCCCGCAGGGATTCAACGCCCTGCTGAAGGTCGTCGAAGAACCGCCCGAGCACGTCAAGTTCATCTTCGCGACCACCGAGCCCGACAAGGTGATCGGCACCATCCGGTCGCGCACCCACCACTATCCGTTCCGCCTCGTGCCCCCGGCCCAGATGCTCGAGTACGTCCACGAACTCTGCGAGAGCGAGTCGGTCGAGGCCGCCCCGGGCGTGCTCCCGCTCGTGGTCCGTGCCGGCGGCGGGTCGGTGCGCGACACCCTTTCGCTCCTCGACCAGCTGATGGCCGGCAGTGAGGACGGCGCCATCCAGTACGAGCGCGCCGTCGCGCTGCTCGGGTACACCCATGCATCGCTGCTCGACGACGTCGTCGAGGCGCTGGGCGCCCGTGACGGCGCCGCGGCGTTCGCTGCGGTCGACCGCGTCGTCCAGACCGGGCAAGACCCTCGGCGGTTCGTCGAAGACCTGCTCGAACGCCTGCGCGACCTCATCGTCGTCGGAGCGACCGTCGAGGGTGCCTCGGCCGTGTTGCGGGGCGTCACGGCTGACGAGCTCGACCGTCTCGTGCACCAGTCGCACGCCTTCGGCGCCGCGGAGCTGTCGCGCTCGGCCGACGTCGTGAACCGCGCTCTCACCGACATGACCGGGGCCACCTCGCCGCGGCTGCACCTCGAACTGATGATCGCGCGCGTCCTCGTCCCCGAGAGCGACCAGACCGGCCGGGGCGCCCTCGCCCGGGTCGAGCGCCTCGAACGACGCGTCGGGGTCGAGGGCTCCGGCTCCGGTCCGTCCGCCGTGCCCGGTCCGTCCGCTGCCCCGTCGACGCAGGCGGCTGCCCGGCCGGCCGAGGTCCGGACGGCGGGTCGATCGACGCCTCCCGTCGCCGCGTCGGCCCCGTCCGCGTCGGCCCCGTCCGCGTCGGCCCCGTCCGCCTCGCCCGTCGAGGCCACGCCGTCGACCGAGGCGGCCGGTGGCCCGTCGGCCGTCGAGAGTGCGACGGCGTCCTGGGCGACGGCCGCTCCGTCGACCTCTGCCACCCGGGCCGACCAGGCCGACTCCGCCACGCCGACCGAACCCGCGCCTCCGTCCGCACCGCACTCGGCCGCGTGGGCACAGAGCCCCGACACCGGCCAGGCGTCCGGGAGCGGCGCGGCTCCCGTCACGCTCCAGCAGTTGCGTGACAGCTGGCCCGAGATCGTCGAGGTCGTCCAGAAGGCGCGGCGCACGGCCTGGATGGTCGTCGTCACGGCCACCGTCGTCGACTTCGTCGACGACGTGCTGACGCTGGCCTTCCCCAGCGCCAACGACGTCGAGAGCTTCAAGCGGCCGCAGGGCGCGGCCGAGGGCGTCAGCGAGTACCTGCGACGCGCGATCGTCGACGTCCTCGGCGTCAAGGTGAAGTACATCGCCCGCGTCGAGGGCGACGGGCCCGCGGGCCCGACCCCCACGGGTGCACCCGTCGACGCCGCCGCCCCTCCCGCCACGTCGGGTGCGCCGCGAGAGACCGGCCGGTCGACCACACCGGCGCCCGAGGCCGGACGCCAGCCGTCCGGGCCCGCGTCTCCGGGGTCGGCGCCGTCCGAGACGGGCCGGGCCACGGCCCCCGCCGCGACGTCGTCGACGCCCGAGGCCTCCGCGTCGCCGGCGCCGAGCCCGTCCCTGGCTCCCGCGCCGGCTGCGGCGCCCGAGGCCGCCGCGCGGTCCGGCGCCCCGGCGCCCGCGTCGGCGGGGCGGTCCGGCGCTCCGGCGTCCGCGTCCGCCGGGCGGTCCGGCGGCTCGACCCCCGTCACCGGGTGGGACGTCGCCCCCATCCCGCAGACCCCGCCCCCGAGCCCGACGAACCCGAGCACATCACCGAAGAACCGCCCGGCGGCGTCCCGACGGTCGACGCCGCGCCTCCTCCGCCCGAGGTCGACGTGCCCCCGGCTCGCCCCGCCGCCGCCGCCCCGTCGCCCTCCACAGCGGCCACCAGCACACCGACCGCCTCCGCCGGTGCGGGTCCGTCGGTGGCCGAGCGTCGCGCGGCGACCGGTGACCCGCGCCGGGGCATCCCCGCCGGGTCGCGCTACGGCGAGGCCGTCGTGCGCGAGATCCTCGGGGCCCAGTTCATCGAAGAAGAGACGATCGCCCCCCGGGTCACGCCTCAGAGAAGCGAGTAGCGCGTGTACGAAGGCATCGTCCAAGAGCTGATCGACGAATTCGGTCGCCTCCCCGGCATCGGGCCCAAGTCGGCGCAGCGCATCGCGTTCCACATCGTGCAGAACGAGTCCTTCGACACGTCACGCCTCGCCGAGCTGCTCGTCGACGTCAAGACCAAGGTGCGTTTCTGCGAGATCTGCGGCAACGTCAGCGAACAAGAGACGTGCAACATCTGCCGTGACCCGCGTCGCTCGCCCGCCACGATCTGCGTCGTCGAAGAGGCCAAGGACGTCCAGGCCATCGAGCGCACCCGCGAGTTCCGCGGTCTGTACCACGTGCTCGGCGGGGCGATCAGTCCCATCGACGGCATCGGTCCCGACGATCTGCGCATCCGCCAGTTGGTGCAGCGTCTCGCCGACGACACCGTGCAAGAGGTCATCATCGCCACCGATCCCAACCTCGAGGGCGAGGCGACCGCGACGTACCTCTCCCGGATGCTCGCGCCCTTCGGTCTCCGGGTGACGCGACTGGCCTCGGGGTTGCCCGTGGGCGGCGACCTCGAGTACGCCGACGAGGTCACGCTCGGCCGCGCCTTCGAGGGCCGCCGGCTCGTCTCCGAATGACGACCCGCGCCTCCTGAACCCGTCCGGCGCGCGCCTGCCCGTCAGAGGCGGGCGCGCCGTGCCCGAACGGCGCAGTACACACCGTAGGCCATGAGCCCCAGGGCGACGGCCGTCAGCACCACCACGCCGAACGGGAGGGCCGCGAGGGCCTTCAGCGCGCCGTCGAGCCCCGTGGCCTCGCTCGGGTCCGAGGTGACGGCCGCGACCGCGAACAGCACGCCCACCACGCCCAGGGCGATCCCCTTGGCCACGTACCCCGTGACGCCGAGGGCGACCGTGCCCCGTCCCGCCGCACCGCCCGGCAGCGTGAGGTCCTCGCGGAACTTCTGCTTCACGCCCTTCACGACGAAGTAGGCCCCGATCGCCACGATGGCGAGCGCGACGACGACGAGGAGCACGACGCCCCCGGGTGCGGAGAGCAGCCGGGCGCTGAGCGTCTGGGTCTGCCCCGAGCTGTCCGACGACGAGCCCCGGGCGAAGGTGAAGGCCGTGAACCCGACGGCGAGGTAGGCGACGCCCTTGCCGCCCTCCTTCGCGCGCTCGGCCCAGGCGTCCTTGTCCGTCCCGCGGACGAGAGCGGCTTCGAGCAGCTGGAAGAGGCCGAGGCCCCAGAGCCCGACGACGATCAGCCAGAGGAGGAAGACCCCGCCCGGGCGGGACGCGAACTGCCCGAGGGCACCGCCCTGGTCGGCCTCTCCTCCACCTCCGAACGCGACGCCGAGGGCGATCACGCCGATCACGACGTGGAGCAGGCCGTTCATGGCGAAGCCGACGCGGGCGGCGGTCGTGAGGGCGCGGCTGTCCTGGAGGCGGCTGGCGGCGCCGCGGGCCTGGTCGGTGGTGTCGGGCATCGGTCCACCGTAGGGGAGAGGCGCCGATGACGCCCCGCGACCGACGTACGTCACACGCTCTCGACACCGAATAGAATCGCCGGACGCAGGCGTGAGCCGTCCTCCGGCGCGCCCAGTCCCCCTTCTCAGGAGTCACCGTGAGCTTGATCGTGCAGAAATTCGGCGGGTCGTCCGTCGCCGATGCCGAGAGCATCAAGCGCGTCGCCAAGCGCATCGTCGAGACGCGGAAGGCCGGCAACGACGTCGTCGTGGCCGTCAGCGCGATGGGCGACACCACCGACGAACTGCTCGACCTGGCCAACGAGGTCAGCCCGCTGCCCGGCGGTCGCGAGCTCGACATGCTGCTCACCGCGGGCGAGCGCATCAGCATGGCCCTGCTCGCCATGGCGATCCGCAGCCTGGGCGTCGAGGCCCGCTCGTACACGGGCAGCCAGGCCGGCATGATCACCGACGCCCAGCACGGCAAGGCCCGCATCGTCGACGTGACGCCCGGACGGGTGCGTGACGCGCTCGACGCCGGGTACGTGGCGATCGTCGCCGGCTTCCAGGGGTTCAACCGGTCCACGGGCGACATCACGACCCTCGGTCGCGGCGGCTCCGACACGACCGCCGTCGCCCTCGCCGCGGCGCTCGACGCCGACGTGTGCGAGATCTACACCGACGTCGACGGCGTCTTCACGGCCGACCCCCGCGTCGTGCCCAAGGCCCGCAAGCTCGACCGCGTCACGAGCGAAGAGATGCTCGAGCTCGCCGCCGCCGGGTCGAAGGTGCTCTACATCCGTGCCGTCGAGTACGCCCGGCGTCACGGGGTCACCCTGCACGTCCGCTCGTCGTTCAACAACAACGAGGGCACGCTCGTCGTCAACCCGAAAGAGGGAGAGAACGTGGAAGAACCCATCATCAGCGGGGTCGCGGGCGACCTCAGCGAGGGCAAGATCACCGTCGTCGGCGTCCCCGACGTCCCGGGCAAGGCCGCCCAGATCTTCCGCACGGTCGCCAAGACCGGCGCCAACATCGACATGATCGTGCAGAACGTGTCGGCGGCGTCGACCAGCCGCACCGACATCTCGTTCACCCTGCCGAAGTCCGAGGGTGCCGTCGTGCTCCAGGCCCTCGAGTCCGACCGGGCCGAGATCGGCTTCGAGTCCCTGCAGTACGACGACCAGATCGGCAAGCTGGCCCTCGTCGGCGCGGGCATGCGCACCAACGCCGGCGTCTCGGCGCGGCTGTTCACGGCCCTCTTCGAGGCCGGAATCAACATCGAGATGATCTCGACCAGCGAGATCCGCATCTCGGTGGTCACGCGGGCCGACACCCTGAACGACGCCCTACGCGTCGTCCACTCGGCCTTCGGCCTCGACGCCGAGGTCGACGCCGTCGTCCACGGCGGCACCGGCCGCTGACGCGACCCACCACCCGAGGAGGCGCGCGGCCACCGCACCGCGCCTCCCGACCCGGCTCCCACCGGGCCAGGACCCGCACCACCGAACCCCGCACCACCGAAACCCAGGAGGCACCCATGGCCGAAGGACTGCGCGTCGGCGTGATCGGCGCGACCGGACAGGTCGGCAAGGTCATGCGCACGCTGCTCGACGAGCGCGACTTCCCGATCGCCGAGATCCGCTTCTTCGCCACCGCCCGGTCGGCGGGCACGACCCTGCCGTTCCGCGGTGTCGACATCGTGGTCGAGGACGTCGAGACGGCCGACCCCGCGGGTCTCGACATCGCCCTCTTCTCGGCGGGCGCGACGGGCTCGCGGGCCCACGCGCCACGGTTCGCCGCGGCCGGGGCACTGGTCATCGACAACTCGAGCGCCTGGCGCATGGACCCCGAGGTGCCCCTGGTGGTCAGCGAGGTCAACCCCCACGCCCTCCGCGAGGCGGTCAAGGGCATCGTCGCCAACCCCAACTGCACGACCATGGCGGCCATGCCCGTGCTGAAGGTGCTCGACACCGAGGCCACCCTGCAGCGCCTGATCGTCAGCACCTACCAGGCGGTGTCGGGCAGTGGACTCGCCGGCGCCGACGAGCTGCTGCAGCAGACCCGTGCCGCGATCGAGGGCGACACCATCGGCCTCGTGCACGACGGTCGCGCGGTCGACCTGCCCGAGCCGGTCACGTACGTCCGTCCCATCGCCTTCGACGTCATCCCGCTCGCGGGCAGCATCGTGGACGACGGCACGAACGAGACCGACGAAGAGAAGAAGCTGCGCAACGAGAGCCGCAAGATCCTCGAGCGCCCCGACCTGCTGGTCAGCGGCACGTGCGTCCGGGTGCCGGTCTTCACGGGGCACTCGCTCTCGATCAACGCCGAGTTCGCCTCGGACATCACGGCGGAGCGCGCGGAAGAACTCCTGCGCGACGCCCCCGGGGTGGTCCTCACCGACGTCCCGACCCCGCTCGAGGCGGCGGGAGCCGACCCCAGCTTCGTCGGCCGCATCCGGCACGACGAGGGCGTCCCCGGTCACCGTGGGCTCGCGTTCTTCATCAGCAACGACAACCTCCGCAAGGGTGCGGCGCTCAACGCCGTGCAGATCGCCGAGCTCGTCGCCGCCGAACGCGCCGTCGCCTGATCCGTCGACGCCGGTCGCCCGAGGGGCCGGTGATGCGTCGCACCCCGGTCTCTCGACATCGAGACACCGGGGTGTCGTGCTCCGGCGGCCACCCGGGGTCGCCGAGGGGGCCGGGCCTAGACTGACGTCGTGACCGATGCGAAGAAGCCCGTCGACGTAGCCCTCATCGGGGCAGGCATCATGAGTGCCACCCTCGGTGCCATGATCAAACAGCTCGAGCCGAGTTGGACGATCCAGATCTACGAGGCGCTGGGCGACGTCGCCCTCGAGTCGAGCAACCCCTGGAACAACGCGGGCACGGGCCACTCCGCCCTCTGCGAGCTCAACTACACGCCCGAGCGCTCCGACGGCACCATCGACACGTCGAGCGCCGTCAAGGTCAACGAGCAGTTCCAGGTGTCGCGGCAGTTCTGGTCGTTCCTCGTGGCCGAGGGGGCCTTGCCCCAGCCGGACGCCTTCATCAACTCGACCCCGCACATGAGCTTCGTCTGGGGCGAGAAGAACGTCGAGTACCTCCGCAAGCGCCACGAGGCCCTGCGCGAGCACCCGCTGTTCCAGGGGCTCGAGTTCAGCACCGACGCGTCCGTCATCCGGTCGTGGGCACCGGTCCTCATCCCGGGACGGGCGAAGGGGCAGCCGATCGCGGCGACGCGCATCGCCGCCGGCACGGACGTCGACTTCGGGTCCCTCACGCGCCTCCTCCTCACCTACCTGCAGGGCGAGGGGGCGATCCTCGAGGTCGACCACCGCGTCACGAACCTCACGAAGCTCGCCGACGGCACGTGGCGGGTGGCCCTCCGCAAGCAGGTCGGTGGCACGCCGACGACCGTCGACGCGCGCTTCGTCTTCGTCGGTGCCGGTGGGGGAGCGCTGCACCTGCTGCAGAAGTCGGGCATCGACGAGATCAAGGGCTTCGGCGGGTTCCCGGTCAGCGGTGAGTTCCTCCGTTGCGACGATCCCGCGATCGTCGGCAAGCACCAGGCCAAGGTCTACGGCAAGGCCGCCGTCGGCTCGCCCCCGATGTCCGTGCCGCACCTCGACACGCGCGTCGTCGACGGGCAGGCCAGCCTGATGTTCGGGCCCTACGCCGGTTTCAGCCCGAAGTTCCTCAAGCACGGCTCGATGTTCGACCTCTTCGCGTCGATCCGTGCCCACAACCTCTACCCGATGATCCGGGCCGGGCTCGCCAACCTCTCGCTCGTGAAGTACCTCGTGGGGCAACTGGCGGCGAGCAAGCAGACCAAGTTCGAGGCGCTGCGCGAGTTCATGCCCGACGCCGACCCGAAGGACTGGTACCGCATCACGGCCGGTCAGCGGGTGCAGGTCATCAAGAAGGACCGCAAGAAGGGCGGGGTGCTGCAGTTCGGCACCGAGGTCATCACGGCGGGCGACGGCACCATCGCAGGCCTGCTCGGTGCGTCCCCCGGGGCGTCCACGGCCGTGCCGATCATGCTCAGCGTGCTCGAGCGGTGCTTCCCCGACCGCATCGCGGCGTGGAAGCCCCGGCTCAACGCCATGATCCCCACGTACGGCGACGACCTCTCGTCCGACGAACGCCGGGCCGCGTCGACCATCGGGGCGACCGCCGAGGCGTTGCACATCCACGCCTGACGCCTCGTCCCGGGCCTCGCGTCCTCGTGCTGCGGGCCCCGGGTTGACCCTGGTTCGAACATGTGTTCGAATGGGGGAATGCGATGGTCCGAGCAAGCGGTCGACACCGAGAACGCCTCGGCGCTGCCCGGTCTGGCGCGATTGAACAACCTGATCACCTCCGTCACGACGCCCGAGTTCGCGGGGGTGACGTTCCACGAGGTGGTCGCGAAGAGTGCCCTCAACCGTGTGCCGGGGGGTGACTCGGCCCTCCCTTTCGGGTGGACGATCAATCCCTACCGGGGCTGCAGCCACGCGTGCGTGTACTGCTTCGCCCGCCCCACCCACGAGTACCTCGACCTCGACGGCGGCGACGACTTCGACCGGCAGATCGTCGTCAAGGTCAACGTCGCCGAAGTGCTCGCGCGTGAGCTGCACCGCCCCACCTGGCAGCACCACCCGGTCGCGCTCGGCACGAACACCGATCCCTACCAACGCGCCGAGGGCCGGTACCGGCTCATGCCCGGCATCATCGCCGCCCTCGCCGACTCGGGCACGCCCTTCAGCATCCTGACCAAGGGCACGTTGCTGCGGCGCGACCTGCCCCTGCTCGCCGAGGCGGCGCAGCACGTGCCCGTCGACCTGGCCATGTCGATCGCCGTCCACGACGACGACCTGCAGCAGTCGGTCGAGCCGGGCACGCCGACGACGGCGGCCCGCCTGGCCACCGTCTCCGCGGCCCGAGAGCTGGGGCTGTCCTGCTCGGTGTTCATGATGCCCGTGCTGCCGTACCTCACCGACGGCCTCGACCACCTGCACGCCGCGCTCGCCGCCGTCCGCGACTCAGGCGCGTCGAGCGTCATGTACAGCGCCCTGCACCTCAAGCCCGGGGTCAAAGAGTGGTGGTTCGCCTGGCTCGAGCGTGAGCACCCCGAACTCGTGGGCAAGTACCGTGCGCTCTACGCCCAGGGCACCTACGCCCCGACGGGGTACCGCTCCTGGCTGGCCGCCCGGCTACGGCCCCTGCTGCGCGAGTACGGCCTCGAGAAAGGGCAGGCCGACCCGGCCACGGGGTCGATGCGTTCCGCCGCACTCGACGACAGCGCGCGTTCCCTCCGACTGATGGGCCTCAACGGCACCGGCGCGGCCCCTGTCGCCGGGACGGGCGGCCTGGCGGGCATCCCCGACCTGACCGTCGGTGCCGGTGCCGGTGCCGGTGACTCCGCGGTCCCGCGCGCCCTCATCGCCCACGAACTGCCGGGCGGGGCCCGATCACAGCCGCGACTGTTCTGAGCCTCCGAGGGCCAGAGGTCATCGGCACGGGGTGTTGTGCCCCGTTCGACCAGAACGGGGCACAAGAAGAAGCGCTCTGCCTGCGCGACACCCGCCCTGGCCCCACATGTCGGGGTACAGCCCAGGTCCGGCTTCTGTCATGATCTGTCCTGACCACGAACGAGCCGAGGAGGCCCCATGCTGCTCGGCCTCCCTGCCCACCTGGCGCCGACGGCGCTCGGCGACTCGGTGTCGAGGGCCTGCCACGCGATCGCGGCCACCGTCCTCGCGGCGGCGGCTGCCCTCCTGCTCACGAAACAGGCCGCCACGCCCGATCTGTTGCTCTGGCCCGCTCTGGTCTCGCTCCTCCCGATGGTCGTCCTGCTCGTCGTGGTCGAGCGCACGCGGTCCACGACGGCCCACCTCGCCTACCTGATCGTCGGGACCGCCGCTCTCTACTGGTACGCCGTCACCCTCTTCTCGCAGGTCGCGGCGGTGCAGGCGTCGGACGCGTTCTCGCTCTCGTTGCCCAAGATCGCCCTCATCATGGTCGGCAGCACCGCCGTCGGGCCCCGCCGGGGTCTCCTCTGGGCAGCGGCGGGTTACGCGGCCGGCGAGCTCGCCACGCAGCTGGCGACCTGGCACACAGGGGCCTCCCTGCGGCTCGACGTGACCGCCCTGCTGGCCTTCGTCCTGGTCGCGGTGGTGACCGGTCACGCCGAGGCGTCGCGGGGACGCGCGCGGTCGGCTCAGCCGCGGCTGCACCGGTCCGCACTCGAGCAGCAGGTGCAGGGCATCCGTGTCGACATCGAGCAGCAGGCCGCGGCCCTCGTCCACGACACGATCCTCGGACACCTCGCGGCCGTGGCCACCTCCCGCCCCGGTCCTCTGGCGCCCGACACCGCGCGGTCGATCGCGGCCGATCTCGAGCTCCTCGTGGGGCGCGACTGGCTCTCACCGGGGTCGGTGCCCTCCGAGGCCGCCGTGACGGCCGCCGACGGCTGGGAGGCCAGCCGACTGCACGCGGCCGTCGAGCAGTCGCGATCGGGCGGCCTCGAGGTGGCCGTGACCGGCGACGTCTCGGCCGTGGGTCGCCTCGACCCCGTCACCGGGGACGCCCTCGGCCTGGCGGTCGCACAGTGCCTCGTGAACGTGAGCCGCCACAGCGGGGTCGACCGGGCCGAGCTCGTCGTCTTCGGCGACGGCACCGACCTCACCGTGATGGTGATCGACGACGGAGTCGGCTTCGACACGGCGGCGGTGGCCCCCGACCGTCTCGGACTGACGGCGTCGGTCGAGGGCCGTCTCACACGCGTCCACGGTCACGTGCAGGTCTGGTCGTCCCCCGGCAGCGGGACGTCGATCGTCCTGCGGGTCCCGTTCGCCGCCGGGGCGCCGGTGGTCGGCGACGTCGCCACCGAGGACGGGGTGCCCGCGTGACCTTCCCCGCCCCTCCTCGTGCCCTCGGGCGCGCCTCCGATCGATCACCCCAGCAGGTCGACCCCCTCGGCGCCCTGGCGGCCCGACCGATCACCTTCGGGGCGGCCCTCGCCGCCCTGCTCGTCGCCGTGGTCGGCACGCTGATGCGGGCCTCCGACGTGTCCTCGCCGGGGGCCGCGGTCGGTGCACTCGTCGCCGTGGCCGCGGGTGGCGTCGCACTCGTCGTGTCGGCCGGCCCCTTGCGGGCACCGTTCGGGCCGCGGGCACTCTGGTGCGTCGCCGCGACGTGTGCGGTGGCGGGTGTCCTGTCCGCCCTGGCCACCTCCGGCAGCAATCCCTTCGTCCGGGACGACTGGGCGGGGATCGTCTCCGGGGTGCTCCTGCTCGGGGTGGCGCCGTACCGCTCGGCACGCGAGATCCTCGCCGCCGGAGGCGCCGTGGCCGTGGTCCTCGCCCTCGTCGTCCTGGTCGAGGCGCCGGGTTTCGTCACACCGGTGCCCACCGCGTCGTACGTCGTCGTCGCCCTCACCCCGTTGCTCGCCCTGACCGCCGCGTCGGCGACCTTCTCCGGGGTCTTCGTGGCCCATGTCGAGGGGTGGGTCTCGCGGGCAACGGGATTCCGCAGGGCCAGCACCGACGACCTCAGGGTGACCCTCGCCCGGTCGGTCCAGCAGGACCGTGTCACGGTCCTCAACCGCGAGGTGGTGCCGTTCTTCGCACGGCTCGTCGAGTCCGGCCGGATCGTCGAGGGGGACGCCGACGAGGCCCGGCGCGTGGCCGACGCGTTGCGCGCCTCCCTGGTGGCCGACGCCGACGCGACGTGGCTGGCCCGGCGACTCGCTGCGCCCGGCCGCCGGGTGCCCGCCGAGGTCGTCGACCCCGACCGGCTCGCCGATCTCCTGGGCCCCGGGCACCGCACCGCCCTCTGGGCCCTCGTCGCGACGGTGGACGACGTCGAGGCCGCCGACGTCCACTCGCTCCGGGTCGTGCTCGAGGCCGAGGAGGCGCGGGTCGGCATCACGATCGAGCTCGCGTCCGGGGCCTCGGCCGTCGCCGCACGACGGTCGCTCGCCCCCTGTCTGACCGTGCTGCGCCTCGTCTCGGGCGACCTGCGGGTCGATCGGGCGCCGTCGCTTCTGACACTAAGGTTTTCTTATGACCAGCACTGAGCCGAGCGGCCGCTCGTCCCACCGTCCGGGCTTCGGGAGGCCCGTCGCATCACCTTCCTGGGCCACCGTCGGCCCGGGTTCCGAGGCACCGCCCGCTCGTCGTGTCCGGCTCGCGATCCTCGACGACCACGAGGTGCTCCTCGACAGCCTCAGCAGCTGGATCAACGTCAACGCCTACGACTTCGACCTCGTCCTGACGGCGCACACCTGGCTGCAGCTGGTGCACAGCGACAACTTCCCGACCGACCTCGTCTTCCTCGACTTCCAGTTGAAAGAGCCCGTGTCGATCGAGGCCCGCGTGCGCACCTGCCGGGCCGCCGGGGCCAAGGTCGTCGTGCTGTCCAGTCTCGACACCCGCGAGTCGCGCGAGCGTGCCCTCGAGGCGGGGGCGTCGGCGTTCCTGTCGAAGACCCTGCCCATGCGCGAGGTGATGGACGCGGCCCGCCAGGTCATGGGCGTGGCCCGCGACAACTCCCCGCAGCGCGACTGGCGTCCCCTGCCGGCCGGCGCCGCGAACCAGACCCGACCCAAGCTCAGCGCCGGCGAGGCCGAGGCGTTCCGGTTGTACGTCTCGGGCTTCAGCACCAACGAGGTCGCCGCGCAGATGAACGTGCAGTACGAGACGGCGAAGACCTTCCTCCGGCGCGTCCGCGAGAAGTACGCCAAGGCCAACCGTCCGGCCAGCAAGAAGTCCGAGCTCATCCGTCGGGCCGCCGAAGACGGTTACCTGCAGTAGTGGCCAAGCTCTACTTCCGCTACGGCGCGATGAACAGCGGCAAGAGCACGGCTCTGCTGCAGGCGGCGTACAACTACGAAGAACGCGGTCAGCGGGTCCTGCTCGCCAAGCCGGGCGTCGACACCAAGGGTGACGACGCCATCGTCTCGCGGCTGGGCGTGACCCGGGCCGCGGACGTCACCTTCGCCCCCGACGACGAGGTCCGCCAGGTCTTCTCGGCCCGCCGCGACGCCGTCCGGGCCGAGACCGGGTCGAGCCTGGCCTGTCTGCTCGTCGACGAGGCGCAGTTCCTGGCGCCGCACCAGATCGACGACCTCTTGCGCATCGCGATCCTCGACGACGTCCCCGTACTGGCCTACGGCATCCGGACGGACTTCCGCACGGTGGCCTTCCCCGGTAGTCGGCGACTGCTCGAGGTGGCCCATTCGCTCGAAGAGCTCAAGACGATCTGCCGCTGCGGTCGCAAGGCGGTCTTCACGGCGCGCACGGTCGGTGACCGCTTCGTGTTCGACGGCGACCAGGTCGCCATCGACGGTCAGCAGGTGACATACGAGTCGCTCTGCGGTGCCTGCTATCTCGCCGAGTCCGGCGGCCGCCTCGCCTGACCGGTGTCGCCCGAGGGCGAACCGGCGAAGCGGCGAACACGAGAAGAAACCGGCCCTACCCGAAGGTGGCGCCGATTCGTGTCGCCCGCAGGGCGAACCAACGAGCACAGAGAAACAAATGGCTCCACCCGAAGGTGGAGCCATTTGTTTGTGGTCGGGGTAGCGGGATTCGAACCCACGACCTCCTCGTCCCGAACGAGGCGCGCTACCAAGCTGCGCCACACCCCGATGTCTTCGCGTTCTCACGTGAAGCAACCTGACAAGAATAGCCCATGTTCGGGCCTGCTCGTGTCACTCCGGTCGTGCTCAGGCCGTCAGGGTCACGATCACGGCTTCGGGGCGGCACGAGAACCGCACGGGGGCGTAGATCGAGGTGCCCAGACCGGCCGAGATCTCGAGGTGTGCGGTCTTGCGGGCGTGGCTCCAGGTCGTCAGACCGCTGACCTTGCTGCGCGGCAGGTCGCAGTTGGTGACGAGGGCACCGTAGCCGGGCACCTGGACCTGTCCGCCGTGGGTGTGCCCGCCGAAGATGACGTCGGCACCGTTGTTGACGAAGGAGTTGAGCACGCGTTGGTACGGCGCATGGGTGACGCCGATGCTGATGGGCTCGGGTCCACCGTGGTCGTCCTGCCAGCCCACGTTCTCGCGGAGGTCGTCGAGGGCACCGGGGATGCGGTCGAGGCGGTCCCAGCCGCGGTGGGCGTCGTTGACCCCGAAGAGTTCGAGGCGCGAGCCTCGCATCTCGAGCGCACGGGCCCTGTTGTTCAGGTCGAGCCAGCCGAGCTGGTCGGTGAAGAACGACTGCATCCGGTCGACGTCGAGGTCGACGGGCGTGCGGTGGGCCTTGCTCGGGCCGCCGAAGTAGGCCAGGGGGTTCTTGGGGGAGGGTCCGTAGTAGTCGTTGGAGCCGTTGACGAAGACCCCGGGGACGCCTCGGAAGGGCTCGAGGGCGTACTCGAGCGCGGTGTGGGCGTCCTCGTGGCCGATGTTGTCGCCCGTGTTGACGATGAGATCGGGTTCGAGCACGGCGAGGCCGCGGATCCATTCCTGCTTCTCGGCCTGCCAGGGTGCGAGGTGCAGGTCGGACAGGTGCAGGATCGTCAGCGTCCGGGAGCCGGGCTCGAGGACGGGCAACACCTCGTGCCGCACGGTGAACCGGTTGCGTTCGACGAACACGCCCCAGGCCAGCGCCCCGAGGCCGACGGCCGCGCCCGCTGCTGCGGTCACGGCCGTCGTCTGGAGGGCGCTCGGCCCGCCGGTGCTCCGTGGGCTCACGCGCAGTTGCCCGGGTCGTTGCCGTCCCTGTCGCCGTAGACGGTCAGCCCGATGGCCGAGTCCTTCGCGACGGACGTGTTGGCGGCAGGATTCGTCGAGGCGACCTGGCAGGCGTTCTTCCCGTCTCCGGGCGTGAAGCCCGCGATGGACACCTTGGACGCGTCGAACCCGGCTCCGCCGATCGACTTGACCGCGTCGCCCACCTTCTGCCGGGTCACGTCCGGGACCGCGGCTGCGCCGCTGCCGTCGCTGGTGAAGACCTTCACGGTCGTGCCCTTGGACACGACGCTGCCCACGGCGGGGTCCGAGCCGATGACCTGACCCGCGGGCAGGGCCGACGGCTGGGTGCCACCGTCCGCGTAGACCAGGGAGACGCCCCTCAGCAGCGCCTGGGCGGCCGAGGGCGTCGTGCCGGCCATGTCGGGCACGGCGACGCCCGAACCGCGGAGCACCGCGCCCGAGGCCTCGCCGAACGCGCCTCCCGGGTACACGGTGTTGTTGACGCTCTGGACGGCCTTGAAGTACTGCACGCGGGCCGTCGCGTAGCTGGTCGAGCCGGCCAGGTTGGGGGAGTTGTAGCTGCGGAGGCTCTTCTTGGGGCCGTCCGCGACGCCCTGCCACACGGCCGTGGCGATCTTCGACGTCGCGCCGATGATCCAGATCTGGTCCTTGAGGTCGGTGGTGCCGGTCTTGCCGATCTCGGGGTAGCCGTCCGCCGGGAGGCCGCCGACGCCGGTGCCGTTCCGCCAGAGGCCCTGCATGGCCACCGCGGCGGCCGCGGCGACCTGGGGGTCGACGACCTGGCTGCACGACTGCGGCTGGCCGCCGAGGTCGACACCCTTGTCGTCCTTGATGTTGTCCACGATGATCGGCGAGCAGTAGACGCCGCCCGCGGCGATCCCGGCGTATGCGGTCGCCATGGTCAGCGGCGCGATCTCGTCGGCGGTGCCGAGGATCGACGACGCGAAGTCGTGCATCTCGCCCCCGTCGGCACGGTGAACGCCGAGCTTCTTCGCGACGCCGTTGATGTCGGCGATGTCGAGCTTCTCGGCCATGGCCGCGTAGGCCGTGTTCATCGACTTGGCCGTCGCGTCCGCGACGCTCATCTGGCCGGGCTGCTCGCCCGCGTCGTTCTTGGGGGCGTATTTGTTGCCCCGGCTGCCGTCGATGGTCATGTTGAACGTCCGCGGCTTGGCGTTGACGCTCTCGTAGATGCCGTGCCCCTGCTCGAGCCAGTCGATGAGGGTGAAGGGCTTGTAGGTCGAACCGGGCTGGAAGCCGATCGATCCGCCGTAGTCCCGGTCGGTGCTGTAGTTCACCGAGGTGAGGGTGCGGTCGGGGCTCGACGTCTCGGAGAACGTGGTGTTCTGTGCCATCACGACGACGCGGCCGGTACCGGCCTCGACGCTGTCGACCACGCTGCCCAGCTGGAAGTTGGCCTCGCTGGCCGGAGCGTACTTGTCGACCTGCGCCTTGGCGTTCTCGTTGAGGTCGAGGTTCAGCGTCGTGTAGACGTCGTAACCACCGGTGTTCCAGTTGGCCTGGCGTTCCTCAGGAGACGAGCCCAGGACGGCGAGGTCCTTGATGCTCTTCTTCACGTAGTCGCAGAAGTAGGCGGCCGAGGGGACCGTGACCGCGCCGCAGCCCTGCGTGGGCGCCGTGAGGACGACGTAGCTCTCGACGGGCGTGGCCAGAGAGGCGTCGGCCGTCGCCTGGTCGATGTCCTTCTCGGCGAGCATCGACTTGATGATGACGTCGCGCCGGGCCTTGTTGGCCGGGTACTTCTCGGGCGTCGACATGTTGCGCGAGTCCGGGTACTGGACGATCGCGATGAGGCTCGCGGCCTCGGGGACCGTCAGGTCGGCCGCGCTCTTGTTGTAGTAGTGCTGGGCGGCGGCCTGCACGCCGTAGGTCTGGTCGCCGAAGTACGCGATGTTGAGGTACGCCAGGAGGATGTCGTCCTTGCTGTACTTCTTCTCGAGCCCGATCGCGAACTTCATCTCTTCCAGCTTGCGGTCGAGGGTCGTGGTGGTCGCCTCCTTGTAGGCGGCGTCGCGCTCGTCCGCCGTCGGCAGCTGCTGCGACTGCGCGATGCGGATGTTGCGGACGAGCTGCATCGTCAGGGTCGAGCCGCCACCGCTCGCGCCCAACTCGCCGGCGCCTGCGGAGCCCACGGCCGCGCGCACGAGCGAGGTGACGTCGACGCCGCCGTGCTCGTAGAAGCGACGGTCCTCGCCGGCGACGACGGCGGTCTTGAGGTTCGGGCTGACCTCGTCCCACGAGAGCTCGACGCGGTTCTCGCTGTAGAGGGTCGCGAAGGGGACCTGCTGCCCGCCCTGGGTCGCGTACAGCGTGTTGCGCTGCTGCAGCTTGCCGATCTCGATGTACTCGGGGATCGACTCGAAGACGCCGATCGAACTCGAGGCCGTCATGCCGGCGACCGCGATGGCCGGTGTCACGCCGATGGTCACCAGGAGGCCGGCCAGGACGCTGAAGCCGACGAATCCGAAGAGTGCCCCGATGGCTGACGTGGGCTTCGATTTTTGGGCAGACATAGGATCAGGGTAAGCGACATCGCCGATTTTCAAGCTGAACGGAAGCCGAAATGGTCCTTTGGGAGTACACGACGACGCCCCTGCTGGTGCACAACAGCACGGCGATCCTCAACAACTGGGGCTCCGACGGATGGGAACTCGTCCAGGTGACCCAGGGGCCCGAGGGTGGTCCCGTCGCGTGGCTGAAGCGCCCTCGGCAGGACGCCTGATGACGACGGTCGACGAGCGCCTGGCCGAGCTCGGTCTCGTCCTCCCTCCCGTCGCGGCACCCGCGGGCTCGTACGTCCCTGCCCTCCGCACGGGGTCGCTCGTCTACACGGCGGGGCAGCTGCCGTTCGTCGACGGTCGGCTGCCGACCACGGGCAAGGTGGGTGACGGTCACGGGCTGGTCGAGCCCGCCGACGCGCAGGCGCTGGCCGCGACCTGCGTGCTGAACGCCCTGGCCGCCGCGGCGACGGTGCTCGACTCGCTCGACGACGTCCTCCGCGTCGTCAAGCTGACCGGTTTCGTCGCCTCCGATCCCGGCTTCTCCGGCCAGCCCGGGGTGATCAACGGCGCGTCCGACCTCCTGGGCCAGATCTTCGGCGAGGCCGGGCGTCACGCCCGGAGCGCCGTCGGGGTCGCGGTGCTGCCGCTCGACTCGCCGGTCGAGGTCGAACTCGTCCTCGAGGTCCGCTGACGCGCCTCCTCGTCCGGTCGTGACGACGGCCCCTCCTCTCGACGAGGAGGGGCCGTCGTCGCGCCGGGGTCAGCGCATCTCGGCGGTGATCACCGACATGACCGACGTGTCCGCCAGCGTGGTCGTGTCGCCGACCTCGCGGCCCTCCGCCACGTCCCTCAGCAGGCGGCGCATGATCTTGCCCGAGCGCGTCTTCGGCAGCTCGTCGACGAGCACCACGGTGCGCGGTCGCGCGATCGCGCCGATCTGGTGGGCGACGTGCGCGCGCAGGGTGGCCACCGCCTCCTCGGGGGTCTGCGTCGTCCTCGCCTTGTTCCGCAGGATGACGAAGGCGACCACCGCCTGACCGGTGGTCTCGTCGGCGGCACCGACGACCGCCGACTCGGCGACGATCGGGTGCGACACGAGGGCCGACTCGATCTCGGCGGTCGACAGACGGTGACCCGAGACGTTCATCACGTCGTCGACCCGGCCGAGCAGCCAGATGTCGCCGTCCTCGTCGCGGCGGGCACCGTCGCCGGCGAAGTAGCGGTCGCCGAAGCGGCTCCAGTACGTCTCGACGTAGCGGTCGGGGTCACCCCAGATGCCTCGCAGCATCGACGGCCACGGCTCGGACACGACCAGGAGGCCGCTCTCGCCGTTCGCCACCGGGGTGCCGTGGTCGTCGACCACGTCGACCGAGATGCCCGGCAGGGGGGTCTGGGCCGATCCGGGCTTGGTGGTGGTGACACCCGGCAGCGCCGAGATCATCTGCGCACCCGTCTCGGTCTGCCACCACGTGTCGACGATGGGCGTCCGGCCGGCACCGATCACCTCGCGGAACCACAGCCAGGCCTCCGGGTTGATGGGCTCGCCGACCGACCCCAGGAGGCGCAGGGACGTCAGGTCGCGGGCCGCCGGGATCTCCCTCCCGGACTTCATGAAGCCCCGGATGGCCGTCGGCGCGGTGTAGAAGATCGTCACCCCGTACTTCTCGACGAGGTCCCACCAGCGGCCCGGTGCGGGGAAGTCGGGGGTGCCCTCGTAGAGCACCTGCGTCGCACCGTTGGCGAGCGGGCCGTAGACGACGTAGCTGTGCCCGGTGATCCACCCGACGTCCGCCGTGCACCAGTAGACGTCGGTCTCGGGGTGCAGGTCGAAGACGACGGAGTGGCTGTAGGCGACCTGCGTGAGGTAGCCCCCGGAGGTGTGCAGGATGCCCTTGGGCTTCCCGGTCGTGCCGCTCGTGTACAGGATGAAGAGCGGGTGCTCGGCCTCGAACGGTTCGGCGACGTGTTCGGCGTCCACGGTCTCGATCGCGTCGTGCCACCAGACGTCGCGTCCGTCGGTCCAGTCGACGTCGTTGCCGCCTCGTCGCACGACGAGGACGTGCTCGACCGTCGAGTCGCCGTCCACCGCCAGGGCCTCGTCCACGGCGGCCTTGAGCGGGGAGACCGCTCCCTTGCGCCAGCCTCCGTCCGCCGTGACGACCAGGCGAGCACCGGCGTCGTCGATGCGCGCGCGCAGGCTCTCGGCACTGAAACCGCCGAAGACGACCGAGTGGACCGCTCCGATCCGGGCCACGGCGAGCATGGTCACCACAGCCTCCGGGATCTGCGGGAGGTAGACGACGACGCGGTCGCCCGCCTGCACGCCGAGTGACAGCAGCAGGTTCGCCGCGCGCTTGACGTCGTCGGTCAGCTCGGCGTAGGTCACCGAGCGGGCGTCGCCGGGCTCGCCCTCCCAGTGCAGCGCGACGCGATCCCCGTGCCCTGCCTCGACGTGACGATCCAGGCAGTTGTAGGCGACGTTCAGCGTGCCGTCGGCGAACCACCGGGCGAAGGGCGCGTCCGTCCAGTCGAGCGTCTCGGTCGGGACCCGGTCCCACGTGAGCCGCTCACGGGCCTGGTCACCCCAGAAGGCGAGCCGGTCGGCGGCGGCTCGTCCGGCGAGGTCCGAGCCGACGACGGCCGTCCGGACGAAGTCGGCAGGCGGAGCGAAGGTGCGTCCTTCGGTGGGCTGGTCGTCGGTGCCGTCGAGCATCGGAAGTCCTCTCGCGTCGTTGCGTGAACCGCGGCTCGGAGCCGCGCCGACGACCTTACTCCGGAGGTCCCACCGGGCAAGGGCGGGCCGCGCGCGCGTGGCGGCCGGACGACGTGGTGTTCCGGAGCCGACCTGGGGTACACTTGGCGAGTCGGATTCAATTCCGACGTGCGTCGTGCTGATTCCCCCCAATCGCCCGGCGCACGTGGCGGCACCGGTTCCCCCCAACCGGTGCCGCCCCTCTCTTTTAACCCGGCGGTCGCCCGGGTGGGTGCTCGGCTCGTCCCCAAGGGCGTTCATCGACGATCCGTCCCCACGGTGCTCTACCGATCTGTCTGTGCCGACCGGGCGCTCCTTACGGTCGGGACCATGTCCTCCGCGCCTCAGCTCGACAACGCCGGTCACCCGTCCCTCACCCTCCGTCACCCTCCGTCCCGCTTCACCCTGCCTCCCGTTCCGGCGCTCGGCCTGGACCGGGGTACAGACGCTCGATTCGGGGTACAAGGGCGCCTTGCGCGACCCGAGCGTTCCGCATTCGGGCCCCTGGGGCGCCTCCTCGACGACCCGGCCGTCACCGACGTCTTCGTGACCGGCGGCGTGGGCGTCTGGGTCGATCGCGGCGACGGGGCCGAGCCCGAGACGAGCATCCATCTCTCCGAGGCCTCGGCTCGGCAGGTCGCGGTGCGCCTGGTCTCGCTCGGGGGACGCCACGTCGACGAGTCGAGCCCGTGCGTCGACGTGCGCCTGGGCGACGGTCTCCGGGTCCACGTCGTCCTGCCTCCGCTGGCGGTCGCGGGGACGGCGCTCTCGATCCGGGTGCCCCGGGTCGAGTCGATGTCGCTCCTCGACCTCGATCGTCGGGGGTTCTTCCCCGCGGGGGCCCTCGAGGCGGTGATCAGCTGCGTGGAGCGCCGTGCCAACGTCCTGGTCAGCGGGTCGGGCGGGGCCGGGAAGACCACGTTCCTCGCCGCACTGTTGTCCGAGGCTCCCGTCTCCGACCGCATCGTCACCATCGAGGACGTCGCCGAGTTGCGGCCACGCCATCCGCACGTCGTGGCGCTCGAGACGCGGCAGCCCAATCTCGAGGGAGCGGGTGGAGTCGACCTGTCCCGTCTCGTCCGCGAGGCGCTGCGGATGCGACCCGACCGTCTCGTCGTGGGCGAGGTCCGCGGGCCGGAGATCCGCGACCTGCTCTCGGCCCTGAACACCGGGCACGACGGAGGCGCGGGCACGGTCCACGCCAACGGTCTGGACGACGTCCCCGCCCGACTCGAGGCTCTCGGGGCACTCGCCGGGCTCGGGGTGGACGCGCTCGCCCGGCAGGCCGTCAGCGCGATCGACGCCGTGTTCCACCTCGAGCGACGCGACGGTCGTCGGAGGCTGGCCGAGATCGGCCATCTCGCGGTGACGCCCGAGGGGCGCCTGGTCGCGCGGACGGGGTCACGGGGGTGACCGGTGGTCCGGGCCGTCGTCCCGGGAGTCCGGGCCCCGGGCGCCGGAGGACGCGGCGGTCACGACTCACGCCGGCCGCCGTCCTGGTCGAACGCCTCGCCGTCCTCATCGGTGCAGGGGTCGCGCCCGCGAGGGCCTGGGGCCACGTCGGCGCGGTCGAACCCCCGGGCGTCATCCGACGGCTCGCCGAGGCGGTCGCGCTCGACGGCGGCGACGGCGTCGCGGTGTCGACGAGCCTCGTGTCCTGGCTCGACACCCGACCCTTCGAGGGCGCCCAGGACCCCGACGGGCACGACCGCACGTGGAGGCAGGTCGCCTGCGCCTGGCGCGTGGCCGAGACGAGCGGGGCCCCGATGGCCGATTGCCTCCACTCCCTCGTGTCGGCGCTCCGGTCGGCCGACGAGGCGCGCCGTGACGTCCAGGTCGCCCTGAGCGGGCCACGGGCGACCGCGAACGTGGTCCTCGCCCTCCCGCCGGTGGGCCTCCTCTTCTCCCTGGGGCTGGGCTTCGACACCGGTGCGGTGCTCGTCGGCACCCCGATCGGTTGGGCGTGCGTCGGCGTCGCCGGCGGACTCGTGATGGTCGCCCGTCGGTGGAACGCCCGACTCGTGCGGGGCGCCCTCCCGTCGTCGAGGGTGCCGGGCCTGCGCCCCGAACTCCTCGCCGTGGCGTTGTCCGGGGGAGCCTCGTGGTCGTCCGGCCTCGCCACCGTCGACGAGGCGATCGTCTCGTGCGGGATCGAGGCCGCGGTCACCGAGCCACCAGGAGGCGCGGGCCCGGTCGGCGAGTCCGCCGACCGGGTCGAGCGGCGTCGGTGCGAGGCGGTCCTCGACCTGTCCCGTCGTGCGGGGGCACCGGCGGGGTTGCTCCTGCGGTCCGAGGCCCGCGAGTTGCGGCTGGAGGCCCGGACGGCCGCCCAGGCCGCCGCGGGCCGCCTCGGCGTCACCCTGATGCTGCCGCTCGGCGTGTGCATCCTGCCGGCGTTCCTGGTCATCGGGGTCGTGCCGCTGGTCGTCTCGCTCGTGTCGTCCACAGCGGGTTCCTGGTGATCGGTCGTCCCCAGCACGGTGCGACGTCTGCAGGCCGTCCGCGGAATGCCGCCAGGCTCGGAACGTCACCGATGAGGTGCCGACACCCACGAGAGGAACATCATGACCGTTGCCGAGACCCCGTCGCCCGCCGTCCCCACGTCAGGCCCTCCGTCCCCAGCTCGCCGTGCCTCCCCGGCCGGCCGCCTCGCCCCGTTCGGCCGCCTCGCCTCGGTCGCGCGTCGCGTCGCCCGGGCCGACGACGGTGCCGCCACGGCCGAGTACGCCATCGTGATCATGGCCGCGGTGGGCTTCGCCGGCCTGCTCGTCACGATCATGAGGTCGGACGAGGTCCGGAGCATCCTCTCCGACCTGGTCCGGTCCGCCCTGTCGGTCGGGTGATCGCCGTGACGACCGGGGTCCGTGCGCGCCTCGTCCGTCTCCTCCGTCGAGTGGACGACGAGAGGGGAAGCGCGACGGTCGAGTTCGCGATGACGATGCCCGCCCTGATCCTGGTCGTCTCGTTCGTCGCGGCGAGCCTGGGCGTGACCTCGCAGTCGGTCCGCCTCGCCGACGCCGCCGCCGTGGTCGCCCGGCAGACCGCCCGGGGCGACCGTGGTTCGGTGGGCTCGACCCTCGCCCGACTCGCGCCGGGCGCGGCGGTGTCCGAGTCCGTCACCGCCGACCTCGTCTGCGTCGACCTCCGCCGGCAGGTACGGCTCGGTCTCGTCGGCGAGGTCGTGTTGGCCTCCCGCAGCTGCGCACCGCGGGCCGGGGGATGACCGTCCGCCAGCTCCTCGGGAGCGACCGCGGCAGCTCGAGCGTGCTGGCGGCCGGCGGGCTCGTGACGATCACCGTCCTCGCCGTCGCTCTCGTCGGATCGCACTCGGCCCTCGCGGTCCGGTCGCGCACGGCCGGGGCGGCCGACGCGTCGGCGCTCGCCGCAGCCGACGCCCTGTCGGGGGCCGTCGTCGGTGCCGCCTGCGACCGCGCCGCCGCGACCGCCGAGGCGAACGGCGTCTCCCTCTCGGCCTGCGTCGTCGCGGGTGCGGAGGTCACGGTGGAGGTCTCGACGACCTTCGGTCCCCTCGACGTCGGGGCCCGGGCGACCGCCGGTCCGCCGCCCGCGACGGCCCCGTCCCGGGGTGGCGGCCCGTGAAGGGGGCCCGGGCGTCGGGTGTGTATGGTGTGGCTGTCGGCTGCACGGCTCCCGACGTTCCTCGGGGTCGGTGGGAGCGATCGAGCACCCCGTCCTCGCCCTGCAGCCCCTCGCCCGGTCCGTCGGACCGGGTCGCCGCACCACCACCCAAGGAGTCCCGTGCCAGGCACGAAGAAACTGGTCATCGTCGAGTCGCCCGCCAAGGCCAAGACGATCGGGCAGTACCTCGGCGACGGATACGAGGTGCTGGCCTCCGTCGGTCACATCCGCGACCTCGTCGAGCCCAAGAACCTCCCGGCTGAGCTGAAGAAGGGGTCGATGGGCAAGTTCTCCGTCGACGTCGAGAACGGCTTCGAGCCCTACTACGTCGTCTCGGACGCCAAGAAGAAGACGGTCTCCGACCTCAAGCGCGCGCTGAAGAACGCCGACGAGCTCTACCTCGCGACAGACGAGGACCGCGAGGGCGAGGCCATCGCGTGGCACCTCCTGCAAGAGCTCAAGCCCAAGGTGCCGGTCAAGCGCATGGTCTTCCACGAGATCACGAAGGACGCCATCCAGAAGGCGCAGGAGAACACCCGCGACCTCGACACCGCCCTGGTCGATGCGCAAGAGACCCGTCGCATCCTCGACCGCCTCTACGGCTACGAGGTCTCGCCCGTGCTGTGGCGCAAGGTCGGCCCCGGTCTCTCGGCCGGGCGCGTACAGTCGGCGGCGACCCGTCTCGTCGTCGACCGCGAGCGTGAACGCCTCGCCTTCGTCTCCGCCTCCTACTGGGACCTCACCGCGACCTTCGAGCCCGTCGCGGCCGAGGGGGAGTCGAAGGTCGCCTTCGGGTCACGCCTCGTCCGCGTCAACGGAGGACGCGTGGCCGCGGGGCGCGACTTCGACGACCGGGGCCGCTTGAAGAACGATGCCGTCGCGCTCGACGAGGCGGCCTCGCGGGCGCTCGCCGAGGCGCTGGGTTCGTCGGACGTCGAGATCGTCGTCGGCTCGGTGGACTCGAAGCCCTACACCCGCCGACCGGCGGCTCCCTTCACGACGTCGACCCTCCAACAGGAGGCAGCGCGCAAACTGCGCTTCTCGGCCCGACAGACCATGAGCGTCGCGCAGTCGCTCTACGAGAACGGCCACATCACCTACATGCGCACCGACTCGCCGGCGCTGTCGCAGCAGGCGATCGGTGCGGCGCGCAGCCAGGCGGCCAAGCTCTACGGGTCCGACACCGTCCCCGACAAGCCCCGGCTGTACACGGGCAAGAGCAAGAACGCCCAGGAGGCGCACGAGGCCATCCGTCCGTCGGGCGACACCTTCAAGACGCCGTCCGAGATGCAGAACGTCCTGCGGGGCAACGACTGGAAGCTCTACGACCTCATCTGGAAGCGCACGGTCGCCTCGCAGATGGCGGACGCCAAGGGCTCGACCGCCTCGGTCGTCGTCTCGGCGACGACCTCGGGGCTCGTCGAGGGCATCGCGCCCCGCGCCGCCGCCGGGACGCTCGCCGAGTTCGCCGCGTCCGGCACGGTGATCACCTTCCGCGGGTTCCTCAACGCCTACGAAGAGGGGCGTGACGAGGACCGCCACGGAGCAGCCGAGCCGGCCGAGGCCAAACTGCCCCCGCTGACCGCCGGTCAGGCGCTCGGCCTCGACGAGGTCGAGGCGAAGGGCCACGACACGTCGGCACCGCCGCGCTACACCGAGGCGAGCCTCGTCAAGACCCTGGAAGAGCTCGGCATCGGACGCCCCTCGACCTACGCCGCCATCATGTCGACCATCGTCGACCGTGGCTACGTCACCCCTCGCGGAACGGCCCTCGTCCCGAACTGGATCGCCTTCTCGGTGGTCCGTCTGCTCGAGGACTACTTCGCCGACCTGGTCGAGTACGACTTCACGGCCAGCATGGAGGACGACCTCGACCTCATCGCCGGTGGTGACGCCGACCGCGTGGACTGGTTGAACGGCTTCTACTTCGGCAACGAGTCGCACCGTGGTCTCCGCAAGGTCATCGACAACCTGGGCGAGATCGACGCGCGCGACATCAACTCCATCGTGCTCGCCGACGGCGTGACCCTGCGCATCGGTCGCTACGGCCCCTACCTCGAGGCGCCGGGCGACGACCCCGAGACGCCCCGTCGGGTCAACGTGCCCGAGGACCTCGCTCCCGACGAGTTGACGGCCGAGAAGGCACGCGAGCTCATCGACGCCCCCGTCGTCGGCGACCGCGTACTGGGTCTGAACCCCGAGACGGGCAAGGAGGTCATCGCGAAGGACGGCCGCTTCGGCCCGTACGTGACCGAACGGACCCCCGAGTCGGCGACCGACGAGATCACGGCCGACCCGGCGACGGGAGAGGTGACCGAGCCGTCGTCCGCCGCCGCCGCCGCGACCACGACCGGGGCCAAGAAGGCTCCGGCGAAGAAGGCCCCCGCCAAGAAGACCGCCGCTCCGAAAGAACGCACGGCGTCGCTCTTCAAGAGCATGGGCGTCGACACGGTCGACCTCGACACGGCGCTGCGGCTGCTCGACCTGCCCCGGACCGTCGGCACCGACCCCGAGAGCGGCGTCGAGATCCAGGCGCAGAACGGGCGCTACGGCCCCTACCTCAAGAAGGGCACCGACACCCGGTCGTTGACGAGCGAGGACCAGATCTTCGAGATCGACCTGCCCGGGGCGCTCGAGCTCTACGCCCAGCCGAAGTACGGTGCCCGCAAGGCCAGCAGCGCCCTGAAGGAGTTCGAGGCCGATCCCGTGAGCGGCAAGCCCATCAAGGTGAAGGACGGCCGGTTCGGCCCGTACGTCACCGACGGCGAGACGAACGCGACCATCCCGCGGGGCGAGACGGTGGAAGAGGTCGACTTCGACCGCGCCGTCCAGCTGCTCGCCGACAAGCGGGCCAAGGGTCCGGCCAAACCCAAGGCGGCCGCCAAGAAGGCTCCGGCCAAGAAGGCACCCGCCAAGAAGGCCACCACGGCCAAGGCACCGGCCAAGAAGGCCACCACCGCGAAGACGGCCACCGCCAAGACGACCACCGCGGCGAAGAAGGCGCCGGCTGCGAAGACGCCGGCCCCGAAGGCCCCGGCGGCCGAGTGACCGGCGGGGTAGGCCCTCGAGTCGAGGGCGCACGCTGACCATGCCCCTCTGGGAACACCTCACGGGTCAGCCCGACGCCATCGAGGCGTTGACAGCGGCGGCTTCCACCCAGCCCGGCAACGCCTCGATGACCCATTCGTGGCTCATCACCGGCCCGCCCGGCTCGGGTCGCTCCAACCTCGCCTACGCCTTCGCGGCCGCGTTGCTCTCACGAGAGCCGGCCGACGAGGAGGCGACCCTCCGGCAGGTCGCCGCGAGGTCGCATCCCGACCTCGCGGTCCTCAGCACGGAACGCATCATCATCACGATCGACGAGGTCCGGTCCCTGGTCGCGGCGAGCCAGTTCTCGCCGTCGGTGGGTCGCTACCGGGTGGTCGTCATCGAGGACGCCGACCGCATGACCGAGCGGACCTCGAACCTCCTGCTCAAGGCGCTCGAGGAGCCGCCACCCCGGACGGTCTGGCTGCTGTGCGCCCCGAGCGAGGCCGACCTCATCCCGACGATCCGCTCCCGCGTCCGCAGCGTGCGCCTCCGCATGCCCGCCGTGGCCGACGTCGCCGCGCTCCTCGAGGACCGCGACGGGGTGGAGTCGGAGATCGCCCTCGTGGCGGCCCGGGAGGCCCAGAGCCACATCGGCATGGCGCGGCGCCTGGCGCTCGACTCCTCGGCGAGGTCGCGACGTCGTCAGACCCTCGAGACCGCCCTGGGCATCCGCAGCGTCTCGGACGCCGTCATCGCGGCGGCGACCCTGCTCGCGGTGGCGGGCGACGACGCCAAGGCGATCACGGAAGAGCGTGACGCCGAAGAACGGGCGAGCGCCCTGCGCTCCCTGGGCGTCGAGCCGGGTGGCACCGTGCCTCCGGCGTTGCGGAGCCAACTGCGCGCCCTCGAGGACGACCAGAAACGCCGAGCGACCCGGAGCCTCCGCGACGGGATCGATCGCATCATGGTCGACCTCCTCTCGCTGTACCGCGACGTCCTGCTGCTGCAGCTGGGCGTCGACGAGCAGCCCATCAACGAGGCCATCCGGGCACAGCTCGACGCCGCGGCGACCGCTTCCACCCCGGCCGCGACCCTGGCCGTCCTCGACGCGATCGCCCTGGCCCGCCGCCGCATCGAGGCCAACGTGTCGCCGGCCATGGCGCTCGAAGCCATGCTGGTGGTCGTCAGCCGTCACGCCACCCGCTGACCCGCGCCGGCGACACCGCCGCCGGCGGCACCGGCCCGGCGGCACCGGCGCGAGCGCCGGATCGGCGGGGGGCGTCCACCCCTTTCCCCGGCGGCATGAGCGATGATGGCCTGATGAGCGACCCGAACGCCGCCCCCGGTCTGCGCGAGCGCAAACGTCTGGCCACCCGACGAGCGATCCAGGTCGCCGTCCTCGACCTCATCGTCGAACACGGGCTCGACGCGGTGACGGTCGACATGGTCAGCCGCCGGGCCGACGTCTCGCCGCGCACCTTCTTCAACTACTTCCCCTCCAAGGAAGAAGCCGTCGTCGGTGATCCGCCCGCGCTGCCGGACGGTCGAGACCTCGAGCGGTTCGTGGCCCAACGCGACGAGCCCGTGCTGTCGAGCCTGATCCAGCTGCTGACGCACGCCGTCGAGTCGGCCACGGTGGATCGCGAACTGGTCGTCCTGCGCCGACGGGTGCTGCGGGCCCACCCCGACCTGCTGGCCCGTCGCATCGCGTCGACGCGCGTCTTCGAGGAGCGACTGACGACCGTCGTCGCGCAACGAATGGCGGCCGACGAGGGGGTGGCGGACGACGCCGTCGACGCCTCGTTGCTCAGCCGCGCGCACCTGGTGTCGCTCGTCAGCATCGCCACCCTCCGCCATGCCTGGGCCGAGTGGATCGACGACGACGACGTGGACCACCTCAGCGACATGCGGTACAGCCTGCGCGCCCGCATGGAGGCCAGCTTCGTCGAGCTCGGTCGCCTCGTGACGCGTGAGGTCCGCTGATCCTGTACAGTATCTAATCGTGCCGCGAGGCACGGGCAACCGGCCGAGGCCGGCCCCGCCGCTTTAGCTCAGTCGGTAGAGCGTCTCACTCGTAATGAGAAGGTCATCAGTTCGATTCTGATAAGCGGCTCCACCACAGCCCCGGGTCACCACGACCCGGGGCTGTTCTCGTCCGAGGGCGTGCCTCTCGAGGCCCCGGTCCCGGTCCCTCCGCCCCCAATAGTGGTGAGGGCGTCGTCGACTTGTACCCCGAACGGCCCCCGGGCGTCGTTCCGTCGCCCTACGGTCGATCTGCGACGACCACCTGATGCCGGAAGGAGATGGCCCGCATGCCTCTCCGAGTGATCTGCACCGCGCTGCTCGCCGCCGTCCTGGCGGGCATCCTCCTCGTCGTCTGGGCCGGAGGCGACTCCTCGGCCCTCGCGACGGCCGGCGTGGCCGACGGACCGACGACGGTGGTCCTCGCGAGCGGCGACCCCGCATCCGAGGCGGGCCCCACGACCGAGGACGCAGGAGGCGCGGGGTGCGTCGACGACGCCACCGGCGCCTCCGTCCCCTCGCCCGCGCAGCCCGGCGCCGATGCCGGGAGCGGCGCGACGGGTGCCCCCGACGCGGCGAGCGGCGCCACGGGCACGACCGCCGCCGACCTCGACGCGTTCCGGACGGCGTACGACGAGCGGCGACAGGCGGCGTGCCTCGGGCTGCTGCCGGCCGCGAACGTGCGGTACGACGCGTGCCTCGAGCAGTACCTCTTCTGGGTCGCCGGCGACCCGAGCCCCGATCCGTTGAGCGCTTGGGGGCACAAGGGCGAGGTGGTCCGCAGCGACGGGGTGCCCCCGGTCGGCTGCGACGGCAACCTCGCGGGCGGCACGTCGACCACGGGCGACGTCGCCGCCGCCAAGTGGTGGGCCTCGGCCCCGCACCGCGACGCCGTCTACCGACCGGACTTCCGCGGAGACCTCGCGCACGCCTGTGTCGGGTTCGCCGCCGTGCACGGGGGAGCACCGGACGACAGCCCGGACTTCGTCCGTTCGGCCAGTCGTTGGTACGCCTGCTGAACGAACCGCGGGACGGCGCCTCGACCCTCGCGGGCCTCCCCGTCGGCGGTGACTGGTAGACAGTCCGCATGACACTTCGATGGGGAATCCTCGGCGCCGGCGGCATCGCCGCCACCTTCACGTCCGACCTGCAGGGGGCGGGGTCGACCGTCTCCGCCGTCGGATCGCGAGACCTGGCCAAGGCACGCGAGTTCGCCGACCGTGCCGGGGTCCCGGGGGCTCACGGCAGCTACGACGACCTGGTCGCCGACCCCGAGGTCGACGTGGTCTACGTCGCCACCCCGCACCCGTTCCACGCCGAGAACGCCCTGCTGGCCATCGCTGCCGGCAAGCACGTCCTCGTCGAGAAGGCCTTCACCGTGAACGCCATCGAGGCCGAGCGGGTCCACGCGGCCGCTCGCGAGGCCGGCGTGGTCGTCCTCGAGGCGATGTGGACGCGGTACACGCCGCAGAGCGCGCGACTGCGCGAGGTCGTGCGCTCCGGGGTCATCGGCGAGGTGCGCCTCCTGACGGCCGTGCACGTCCAGTCGCTGCCCACCGATCCCCACCACCGCATCAACGACCCGGCCCTCGGCGGCGGGGCCCTGCTCGACCTCGGGGTGTACCCGGTGTCGTTCGCGGACGACCTGCTCGGGGCGCCCTCGACGGTCTCGGCCGCCGCCACGCTGAGCGACCAGGGCGTGGACGCCCGCGTCGCGATCCAGCTCGGTCACGAGTCGGGTGCGACGGCCCAGCTGTACGCCGCCCTCGACATCTCGGGGCGCAACACGGCGACGCTGCTCGGCACCGCCGGCCGCATCGACGTCGACGACACGTTCTACGCGCCCGGGGGCTTCACGGTGCGTGATCAGGACGACGCCGTGGTCGAACGCTACGAGGCCGACGAGAACGGGCTGAGGGGCATGCACCACCAGGCGCTCGAACTCGAACGGGTCGTGGCGGCGGGCGAGCGAGAGAGTCCGCTGCTGACAGCCGCCGACGTCGTGGGCGTCATGCGCACCATGGACGAGGTCCGCCGACAGATCGGCGTGCGGTACCCCTCCGAGGGATGACGTGGGCGCGAGGCTCCGTATGATGTCCTCGATGAGCGATCAGGGTGAGCCACGTCACGACCGTCCCGAGTCGACCACGGGGGGCGACGGCGTCGGCTCCGGCGACGCGGCCCGGTCCACGGGGGCGGGCGCCTCGGTGCGGCGTTGGGTCTCCTCGCGTCCGCGGGGGTCGTCGTGACGGCGGGCGTCCTCGCCTTCGCGCTGCTCGGCGGCGGCGCCGTGGCCGCCGGGGCCGCCACCGCGCCCGACGCCGGGACGGCACGGGCCGCCGCGTCGAGCCCCGAGCCGGCGGTCACGGTGACCCCGACCCCGACCCCCTCGGTCGACCCTGCCCGTTCGGTTCCCGCCGAGATCCCGGGTGCCACGCGCCTCCGGACCTGCTCGGTCACCGGGGCCGCGTCCGACGCCCGTCTCGCCCAGTTCGAGGGCAGCGTGGTCAACGCCGCCACGGGCGAGGTCCTCTTCGACCGCAACGGTTCGACCCCGGCTCGCACGGGCAGCGTGTTGAAGACCCTGACGAGCGCGGTCGCCCTGTCGGTCCTCGGGCCCGACGCGCGTCTCACGACCCGGGTGACCGGCGACGCCGGGACGGGTGCCGTGTCCCTGGTCGGCGGCGGTGACGCCACGCTCAGCGCCACCGGCTCGAGCGTGTACGCCGGGGCCCCCACGGTGGCCGACCTCGCGACCCAGGTGAAGGCGTCGCTCGGCGAGCAGCCCCTCACGCAGATCACGCTCGACGCCACCTTCTGGAACCCCTCCGACAAGTGGGACCCGTCCTGGAAGCGCACCGAGCAGACCATCGGGTACCACTCCGAGGTCACCGCGCTCATGGTCGACGGCGACCGGGCGAACCCTGCGGCCCAGACGAGTCCGCGCAGCACCGACCCCGTCGCCCGTGCCGGCGACGCCTTCCGCTCCGCGCTCGTCGCCGCGGGCGTCGTCGGCGCCGACTCCGCCACCATGACCCAGGGCGCCGCCACGAGCGGCACCGTGATCGCCCAGGTGTCGTCCCAGCCGGTCGGCCGCCTGATCTCGCAGCTGCTGCCGACCTCTGACAACACCCTCGCCGAGATGCTCGCTCGCGTCTCGTCGAAGGCGTCCGGTGCCGACGGGTCGGCCGCGTCGCTCACCGCCCTCTACAAGTCCGTGCTCTCGTCGACCTATGGTCTCGACACGTCCTCGCTCACGATCATCGACGGGTCCGGCCTGAGCGAGAACGACGCCGTGCCCTCGACCTTCGTCGCGCGCCTGATGATCCAGGTCCTGAACCGCGAGCACGGCCTCGGCGTCGTCTACGACGCGCTGCCGGTGTCGGGCAAGACGGGCACGCTCGCCTCCCGGTTCACAGGCGCGAACGCCGTGGCCCGTGGTGCCGTGCACGCCAAGACCGGCTGGATCGACACGGCCTACACCCTGGCCGGCACGGTGGACGCGGCGGACGGCACGAAGCTCACCTTCGCCTTCTACGCGATCGGCTCCGTGCAGGACGACGCGCGGGCCGCCCTCGACACCCTGACCACGGCCGTCTACAACTGCGGCGACAACCTGGCCAACGGCTGAGGCGTGCCGCTGTCGGTGCGGCGCGCGAGAATGGTGGCATGACCAGAGCACTCTTCGTCATCGACGTCCAGAACGACTTCACCGAAGGAGGCGCGCTCGGGGTCACCGGCGGCGCCCACGTCGCGCAGGCGGTCACCGACCACCTCCGCGCCCATCGCGACCGGTACGACCTCGTCGTCGCCAGCCGCGACTGGCACGCGGCCGACGGCGACAACGGCGGCCACTTCAGCCTCGAGCCCGACTTCGTCGACTCGTGGCCGGTCCACTGCGTGAAGGGTTCGACCGGTGCCGACTACCACCCCGACCTCGACACCGCCCTCGTCGACGTCCACGTGCTCAAGGGCGACGGTCGGCCGGCCTATTCGTTGTTCGACGGGCTCGTCGACGACGGGCGACCGTTCGGTGACGTCCTCGCCGCGACGGGCGTCGACGAGGTCGACGTCGTCGGTCTGGCGACCGACCACTGCGTCCGGGCCTCGGCCCTCGACGCCGTCACCGCCGGGCTCGGGGTCACGGTGCTGACCGACCTCGTGGCGGGTGTGGCCCCGGCTCCGAGCGAGGCCGCCCTGGCCGAGCTGCGCGCGGCCGGCGTGCGCACGGTCCCGTCGTCCGACGTCGTCGACGGCTCGACCGGGGTCCCGGCGTGAGCCGCCCGGTCGTGACGGCCGCCGAGCGTCGTCGCGTGGTCGAGGCCGTGCCCACCGGCCTCTTCGTGGGGGGCTCGTGGGGCCCGTCGTCCTCCGGCGAGACGATCGACGTCGTCGACCCGGCCACGGGCGAGGTCCTGGTCGCGGTGGCCGACGCCACTCCCGCCGACGGCCTGCGGGCCCTCGACGCCGCGGTCGCCGCGCAAGAGGACTGGGCGGCCACGTCCCCCCGCCACCGCAGCGAGGTGTTGCGTAGCGCCTTCGACCTGCTGATGCAGCGGCGCGACGACTTCGCCCTCCTGATGACGCTCGAGATGGGCAAGCCGCTGGACGAGTCGCTCGGCGAGGTCACCTACGGCGGCGAGTTCCTCCGCTGGTTCTCCGAAGAGGCCGTGCGCGTCTCGGGTCGCTACGGCACCAACCCCGAGGGCACCGGCCGGACGACGGTGCTGCACCGCCCGGTGGGCCCCTGCCTGCTGATCACCCCCTGGAACTTCCCCCTCGCCATGGCGACCCGCAAGATCGCGCCCGCCCTCGCCGCCGGCTGCACGGTGGTCGTCAAGCCCGCCGAGCTGACCCCGCTCACCACGCTCGCCTTCGCCGCCCTGCTCGCCGAGGCGGGTGTTCCCGACGGGGTGGTGAACGTCGTGACGACCCTGTCGGCGAACGACGTGTGCGAGCCCCTGATCCGTGACCCGCGCCTCCGGAAGCTCAGCTTCACGGGGTCGACGCCGGTCGGTTCGACGCTGCTGACGCAGGCCTCCCAGCAGGTGTTGCGCACCTCGATGGAACTCGGGGGCAACGCGCCCTTCGTCGTCTTCGACGACGCCGACCTCGACGCCGCGGTCGAGGGCGCGATGCAGGCGAAGTTCCGCAACGTGGGCCAGGCCTGCACTGCCGCCAACCGGTTCATCGTGCACGAGTCGGTCGCCGACGAGTTCACCGCCCGGGTGGTCGAGCGCGTGCGAGGACTCCGGGTGGGCGCGGGGACCGACGACGGGGTCTCCGTGGGCCCGTTGATCGACGACCGGGCCGTCGACAAGGCCGACCGCCTGGTCCGCGACGCCATCGCCCACGGCGCGGTGGTCGAGACCGGCGGCCACCCCGTCGACGGTCCGGGCACGTTCTTCGAGCCGACCGTCGTGTCGGGCGTCGCCCCCGGCAGCGAGATCCTGACGACCGAGATCTTCGGCCCCGTCCTGGCCGTCTCGACGTTCCGGGACGAGGCCGAGGGGGTCCGCCTCGCGAACGACACCGAGTTCGGGCTCGTCGCCTACGCCTTCACGCGGGACCTCGCCAGAGGGCAGCGGCTGCAGACCGGCATGCTCGGGCTGAACGTCGGCGTGGTGTCGAACGCCTCGGCCCCGTTCGGCGGCGTCAAGTCGTCGGGCCTCGGCCGCGAGGGCGGTGCCGAGGGCATCCACGAGTACCTCGAGACGGTCTACGTGCTCACCCCCGACCCGTTCGCCGCCGCATGAGCGCCCTCGAGCCGCTGCGCGTCGGCATCGTGGGCTACGGGCTCGCAGGACGGGTGTTCCACGGCGCGCTCCTGGCGGCGGACCCGGCCTGGCAGGTCGATGCCGTCGTCACGCGCGACCCCGACCGTGCGGGGCAGGCCGTCGCGGCGCATCCCGGTACCGAGGTCGTCGCAGACGTCGACGAGCTCTGGCGTCGTGAACTCGACCTGGTCGTCGTGGCCACCCCGAACGACACCCACGTCGAGACCGCGGTGCGTGCCCTGCGAGCCGGGGCCGCCGTGGTGGTCGACAAGCCGCTGGCGACCTCGGCCGACGACGCCCGCGGGCTCGTCGGGCTCGCCGAGTCGCTGGGGCGGCCGCTGACGGTCTACCAGAACCGGCGGTGGGACGGCGACTTCCTGACGGCGACGCGTCTCGCGGGGTCGGGTGAGCTGGGCGACGTGCACACGGTCGAGTCGCGTTTCGAGCCGTGGAAGCTCGAGAACCGCGTCGGCTGGAAACGTCGGGCCACACCCGCCGACGGTGGCGGCATCCTGTTCGACCTGGGCCCGCACCTCGTCGACCAGGTCATGCGCTTCCTGGGGCCGGTCCGGTCCGTCCATGCCGAGATCGCGACCCGCCGCCCCACCGGCTCGGCCGACGACGACGTGCATCTGTCGCTCGAGCACGACGGGGGTCGACGGTCGCGGCTCACGATGAGCCACGTCGCAGCCCTCCCCGGGCCGAGGTTCCGGGTGCTGGGGTCGGCCGGCGCGTACGAGGTGCACGGCCTCGACCCGCAAGAGGCCCAGCTGTCGTCCGGACTGCCGCCGGTCGATCCCACCTACGGGGTCGACGCGGGCGATCGTCGTGGTGTCGTCGTCACGGGCGGCACGCGTCGCGACGAGTCGACCGATCCGGGGCGCTATCCCGAGTTCTACTCCCGACTGGCCCGGGCGCTCCGAGGCGACGGCGACCTCCCGGTCGACCCCTGGGACGCGGTCCGGGCACTCGAGGTCATCGAGGCCGCCCGCCGTTCCGCGGGGGAGGGACGCGTGGTCCGCCTCTGAGCCGGTGGCTCGCGGCGAACGGCGAGCAGCCCGTCGGCGGCGAGCGGGGCGGCAGTCGACTCGACCCGGTCAGAGCCGCGTGGACCAGTCGACCGTCGCGAGCGTCGCCTCGACGTCGACCTCGGCGAGGGTCGACGGTGACCACCGGGGCCGGCGGTCCTTGTCGATCACGCGAGCCCGGATGCCCTCGACGAGATCCGGCGACGCGGCGAGCGAGGTGACGATGCCGAGTTCCTGCCCCAGCACGGCCTCGAGGTCGGGCAGTCGGGCCGCCCGCCTCTGGGCTTCGAGGGTCAGGACCACCGACGTGGGCGACGCCGCCACGAGGTCGTCGACCACGGCTCCGGCGTCGGCGAGACCTTCCTCGGCGAGCTCGTGCAGGCGGGACACGATCGTCCCGGCGTCGTCGCCGCGATAGGCGCGATCGATCCACCCGGCGGCATCCGCGAGCTCGGACGGCCCCGCCGTCGTGCCCAGCGCCCGCACGGCGTCGGGGCCGCCCTCGGCCAGTGCCGGCAGGACTCGAGTCAGCTCGGAGGACGGGACGAACAGGTCGGCGAAGCCCGTGTGCAGGGCATCGGCAGCCGTCATCGCGCGGCCCGTCAGGGCGAGGTGGGTACCGAGCTCGCCCGGGGCTCGCGACAGCAAGAAGCTCCCGCCCGCGTCGGGTGTCAGCCCGATGCGGGTCTCCGGCATGCCCACCGAGCTGCGTTCGGTGACGATGCGGAGCGTGACGTGACCGCCGAGTCCGATGCCGGCACCCATCGCGATGCCGTCGAGCAGCGACACGATCGGCTTCGACCAGCGCGACAGACGCAGCGTGCCACGGTACTCGCGCCGCCACATGTCCACGCTGCGCCGAGGGTCCGTCGTGGCGGCGGCGTGGATCCACGCGATGTCGCCCCCGGCACAGAACCCCCGTGGCCCGGCGCCCCGCAACAGCACCGCCGAGACCCGCGAATCGTCCTCCCAGGCGTCGAGCGCCTGCTCGACGAGCCCGAGCATCTCGAGCGTCACCGCGTTGATCTTCTCCGGGCGGTTGAGGGTGACGACACCGACCCCGCGCTCGACGTGGGTCAGGACCGCGGGGGCGACATCGCTCATCGGGCCATCGTCGCACGGTGTCGTGGCCGCGCCCCGTCGCGCGCGGAGCCCGGCCTCAGACGAGGAGTTGGTGCTTCGCCAGGTCCTTGTACAGCGGCGTCGTCCCCACCAGTTCGGAGTGGGTGCCCACACCGACCACCCGCCCGGCCTCGACGACGACGATCTGGTCGGAGTCGACCACGGTCGACAGCCGGTGGGCGATGACGATGAGCGTACGGTTCTCGGCCACCGCGTCGATCGCTTCGCGGAGGCGCTGCTCGTTGAGGCCGTCGAGGCTCGAGGTCGACTCGTCGAGCAGAAGGATCGGCGGCGCGTTGAGCAGCGTGCGGGCGATGGCCAGGCGCTGGCGCTCGCCTCCGGAGAGCATCACCCCGTCCTCGCCGACCTGGGCGTCGAGGCCCTGGTCGCCGCGTTCGAGGACGGCGGTGAGGTTCACGGCCTCTAGGACCCGACGGCAGTCGTCGTCCGTCGCCTCGGGCGAACCCAGGGTGAGGTTGTCGCGGATGGTGCCGGCGAGGACCGGGGCGTCCTGTTCGACGTAGCCGATGCGGGACCGCAGGTCGCGCCGGTCGAGGGTGCGCACGTCGGCGCCCCCCACGCGCACGGCACCCGAGGTCGGGTCGTAGAAACGCTCGATGAGCGACAGGATCGTGCTCTTCCCTGCTCCCGAGGGGCCGACGAGTGCCGTGCGCTTGCCGACGGGCACCGAGAAGCTCACGCCTCGCAACACCGTGAGGTCGTCGTCGGCGGGGCCTTCGCCCGAGACGTGGACCGGGTCGCCGGAGACCCGCGGGCCCCCCGTGGCCGGCCCGGCGGGGACCGGTGAGTCGGGGTAGCGGAAGTGCACGTCGTCGAACCGGACGGCGATGCCGTCGTCCGCCTCCAGACCACCGGCGCCCGCCTCACGGGTCGCGACCTCGGCCGCGAGGCGCTCGTCGCCGTCGGTCTCGCTCGGCAGGTCGAGGATCTCCTGGATCCGTCCGAGCGCCCCCAGGGCCTGGTTGACGCTGAGCACGGCGCCGAGAGCCTGGCCGAGCGGCATGATCATGAGGAAGAGGAAGAGCACGAACGAGATGAGCGAGGCGATCTCGATGGCACCGCTGGCCACCCGGTAACCTCCGACGCCGAGCACGACGAGGAAGGAGGCCTGGAGGGCGACGGACGAGATCGGCACGACCAGGGCCGAGATGCGCGCGACCTGCAGCCCCCGTCGGTAGGCGCCCTCGGCGTCTCGCTCGACGGCGACGATCTCGCGTTCGGTGGCGCCCGAGGCACGGATCGTGCGGACCGAGCTGATGGCGCGTTCGACGGCGGCCGTGAGGTCACCCACCTTCTCCTGCGCCTGGCGGCTCGCCACGCGGATGCGTCCGGACAACAGCACGACGACGACGACCGAGACGGCGACGACGAGCACGGTCAGTCCGAGCAGGACGGGGTCGATCAGGAACATGCCGACCAGGGCGCCGACGAAGGTGAGGCTGCCACCGATCGCCTCGACGAGCCCCTGGGTGAGCACGGCCCGCAGCAGGGTGGTGTCCGAGCCGACCCGCGACACGAGGTCGCCCGTCCGGCGCGTGTCGAACTGGCTGACGGGCAACCGGAGCATGCGTCCGACGAGGCGACGGCGGCTCGACAGGACGACGCCCTCGCCGGTGCGCTGCAGCAGGTAGTGCTGGAACCCGCTGATCAGCCCGGCCACGACGACCAGCGCGACCAGGGCCCAGACGAGGGGACCGAGCGTCACGCCCTCCTGCACGGCCGAGATGACCTGCTGGACGAGCAACGGCTGACCGAGCGACGCCGCGGCACCCAGGACGCTGAGCACGATGATGACGGCCATGACCTTCTTGTGCTCGAACAGGTAGGGCAACAGCTGACGGAACGTGGCACGCGGACCCTCGGGCTGCGGACGGCGACCCCACCGCGACCGGGGCGCGGCCGGTGGGTCGACCCGCGCCTCCTTCCCGTCGGACGTCGTCGTGCGCGCGCGCGTGTCGGAGCTCATGATGCCTCTCGTGCCAGGTGACCGGCGTCGCGGGTGCGGCGGTCGGTGTCGCGGGCGGTGCCTCCGCCGACTACGACCGTACTTCGTCCCGGTGACATCCACCTGCGTCACGAGACCGGCCCGCGCCTCCGGTCAGGAGGCGCGGGCCGGCCGGCAGGGCACGTCGCGTCCGGTCAGCCGGCCGTGTCGTAGTCGACGTCGCGGGTCTCACGGCTGAGCACGAGCGCGATCAGGGTCAACACCGCCATCGAGGACAGGTAGAGACCCACGAGCCAGGTGCTGCCGCCCGCGGCCGTCCAGAGCGCGACGGCGATGAACGGGGCCACGGCGGCACCGAGGATGCTCGCGACGTTGTAGCTGATCGCCGAACCGGTGTAGCGCACGCTCGTGGGGAACAGCTCGGGCAGCACGGCCCCCATCGGTCCGAAGGTCAGCCCCATCAGGACGAAGCCGATGATGAGCAACGCCTGCGCGCCGAGGGCCCCCGCGGCGAACAGCGGGGCGAACGTGAAGCCGAAGACGAGGATGCCGGCCGTCACGCAGATGAGCATCGCGCGGCGACCGTACTTCTCGGCCAGGGGCCCCGACACGAGGGTGAAGACGCCGAAGAACACCACGCCGAGGATCAGCATCCAGAGGAACTGCGTCCGGGGGATGCCCAGGCCGGCCGGGTCGCCCGCGGCGTCGGCCGTCCCGAAGGTCAGCGTGAACGTCGTCATCAGGTAGAAGAGCGTGTAGGTCGCCAGCATGATGAACGTGCCGAGCAGCAGGGGGCGCCAGCTCGACCGGAACACGCGGGCGAGCGGAAGGGTCGCGACGTTGCCCGAGTCGACGACCTTCTGGAACGCCGGCGTCTCGATCAGCTTGAACCGGACGTAGAGGCCGATGATCACCAGCACCGCGCTCGCCAGGAACGGCAGGCGCCATCCCCAGGCCATGAACTGCTCCTCGGTGAGGGTCGTGTTCAGCAGCACGAAGAGCAGGTTGGCGATGATGAAGCCGATGGGCGCACCCAGCTGGGGGAACGTGCCGTAGATCGCGCGGCGGTTCGCCGGCGCGTTCTCCGTCGCGAGCAACGCGGCACCGCTCCACTCGCCGCCGAGGCCCAGGCCCTGGCAGAAGCGCAGCACGACGAGGCAGGCCGGGCCGGCGACGGCCCAACCGGGCGTGGTGCCCGCCGGGATGCACCCGATCAGCACCGTGGCGATGCCCATCGTCAGCAGCGACGCCACGAGGGTGCCCTTGCGGCCGATGCGGTCGCCGAAGTGGCCGAAGACGATCGACCCGACGGGCCGGGCGATGAACGCGACGCCGAAGACCGCGAACGAGGCGAGGCGGGCCACGGCGGGGTCGTCGTTGGCGAAGAAGATGGTCGGGAAGACGAGCACCGCGGCGGTCGCGTAGACGTAGAAGTCGTAGAACTCGATCGAGGTGCCGATGAGGCTCGCGACGATGACGCGCGAACGCTTGTTGGTGGCGGGGACGGACGACGTCGACGGGTCGACGGTGGGGGCAGACACGGGGGCACTCCGAGGCAGGGGTCGAGGTCCCGGCGGACGTCGACGACCGGGCGCATGGTGCGGCGCAACGGGTCGGACGGAGGCGCGGTGCAGGGATCTGCGGATCGCTCGGCCGGGTGAGACGGTGGCCGCTCGTGACAGCCGTCGTCCATCGTACCCCGGCGTGTACCCCGGTGGGGACGCACGTCGGGGCCGCGGGAGCGGGGGCCGCCGCGGACTCAGTCGTCGGAGCCGAGGTGGCCGGGCAACTCGTGGCCCATGCGGTCGCGCTTCGTGTCGAGGTAGCCCTCGTTGAAGGCACCGACGCCGACGACGAGGGGCACCAGTTCGGTGACCTCGATGCCGTGCTCGCCGAGCTGACGCCGCTTCTCGGGGTTGTTGCTCAGCAGCCTGACGCGGCTGAGCCCGAGGTCGCGCAGCACGTCGGCCGCCGCCCCGTAGTCCCGGGCGTCCGCCGGCAGCCCCAGGGCGAGGTTGGCGTCCAGGGTGTCGAGTCCGTCCTCTTGCAGGCGGTAGGCCCGGAGCTTGTCGACGAGGCCGATGCCCCGACCCTCGTGTCCGCGCAGGTAGACGACGGCCCCGCCGTGGTCCCGGATGGTGTCGAGCGCGGCGTCGAGCTGCGGGCCGCACTCGCACTTGAGGGAGCCGAACGCCTCGCCGGTGAGGCACTCCGAGTGGACGCGCACGAGGGCACCGTCCGCCGGGGGGAGGCCGGCCGGGTCGCTCGCGATGATCGCCACGTGGTCGGCGCCGGTGAGGGTGTCGCGGTAGGCCCTCATGCGGAACGTGCCGTGACGGGTGGGGACCGTGGTCTCGACCTCGAACGACACCTGGGACGATGCGGCGGGCGTGGTGGTCATGCGGGGCTCCTGGGGGTGTCGCGGGCGACGACCACCAGGTCGTCGCCGAGGGGGTGCGCATCGGTGACGCGCAGTCGTCGTTGCCCGTCGATGTGGTCCACACCGAGGTCGTCGAGGGCCGTCCGGGGGCCGCCGAGCAGCGTGGGCGCGAGGTACACGACGTAGTCGTCGACGAGCCCGAGCCGGACGAACGCGCTGGCCACGGTCGGTCCGCCCTCGACGAACACGCTGCGGACCCCGCGGGCGCCGAGGTCGTCGAGCACGGCCTCGAGGTCGTGCGTCCCCGTCTCGACGATGTCGCGGGGGTGCCGACGCAGGGCGGCGTCGGCCGGCACGGTGCGCGTGCCGACGACGACGGGCAGGGGCTGGTCGGGGAGCAGTTCTCCGCCGTCGCCGCGGGCGGTCAGGCTGGGGTCGTCCGCCAACACGGTGCCCGTGCCCACCAGGATCGCGTCGTGGGCCGCTCGCTGCTCGTGAACGTGCTGCCGTGACGCCGTTCCGGTGATCCAGCGGCTGCTGCCGTCGGACGCCGCCGTGCGACCGTCCAGGCTGGACGCCCACTTGAGCGTCACGAACGGTCGGCCCGTCCGGGCCGTCACCAACCAGCGGCGAGCCATCTCGGTGGCCTCGTCGGTGAGCACGCCGTCGACCACCTCGACGCCGGCGCGGCGCAGCCGCTCGGCCCCGCCTCCGGAGGACGCGCCGGGGTCGGCGACGGCGTGGACGACGCGGGAGACGCCCGCCTCGATCAAGGCGACGCTGCACGGACCGGTGCGGCCCACGTGGTCGCAGGGTTCGAGCGTGACGACGGCGGTCAGACCCCGCGCCTCGCCGGGGGAGAGGTGCGAGAGGGCGTCGACCTCGGCGTGTGGCGTGCCGGCGCCCCGGTGCCATCCCTCGGCCGCGACGCTGCCGTCGGGACGCAGGAGGACGCAACCGACCTGGGGGTTGACGCCGCGGGCCGGCCCACGTCGCGCGAGCGTGACGGCCCGGCGCATGGCGCGTTCGAGGACGTCGTGGTCGATCGGATCGATGCTCACTGTGCCTCCGGGACGGAACGGTCGCGCGCCGGGGCGTGCGCGGTGGGGGACGGGCGGGCGACGCCGTCGACGGCATCGGTGAGGGAGTCAACGCCGTCGGCCACGGGGTATTCCGCCGAGCCGCCGGGACGGACCCCGGGGCGCCCCAGGTCGGGCCAACCGGCTCGCGCCGACCGAGCGTCGCCCGGTCGTAGGCGGGCCTTCCAGCAGAGGGGGTGGCCTCCGTCACGGTCCGGGTGGAGCCCCGGACCGACGCCCTGGTAGGTGAACCCCGTCCGGCGGGCGACGGCCGCGGAGGCGTCGTTGCCCACGTAGCCCTCCCAGAAGAGTTCTCGGAGCCCTCCGGCGCCGAACGCCCAGTCGGCCACCAGGCCGAGCGCCTCGGTCATCATCCCCTGACCCCGCGAGGCGGGGGCCGTCCAGAAGCCGACGTCGGACGACCGGAGCCGAACGCTGACCACGCCCTCGAGCAGACCCGAACCCGAGCGGCGCAGCCCCCAGGTGAACTCGCGTCCCGTCGCCCACCCGTCGTCCACGATGCGTCGCAGGAAGAACTCGGCGTCGGACCGTCCGTACGGCACGGGCACCGTGGTGAAGCGCTGCAGGGTCTCGTCGCGGCAGGCGTCGACGATGGCCGGCACGTCGGCCGCGCTCGGCACCCGTAACTCGAGGGTCGGCGACGCGAGCACGAACGGCAGCACGATCAGGCCTTGCGGACGAAGCCGATGCGGTCGTACACGGTGTCGATCGTGGCCTGGGCGATCTCGTTCGCCCGATCGGCGTTGACGGCGAGGATGCGGTCGAGCTCGGCCGGGTCGTCGAGGAGTTCGAGGGCTCGGGCGCGGACGGGCGCGAAGGTCTCGACGACGACCTCGGCCACGTCCTTCTTGAGGTCGCCGTAGCCGCGACCCGCGTAGCGCTCCTCGAGGTCGGCCACGCTGGCGCCCGAGAACGACGACAGGTATGGTGAGCAGGTTGGAGACCCCCGCTTTGGCCCCGCGGTCGAAGCGGATCTCGCGCTCGGCGTCGGTGACCGCCGACTTGATCTTCTTGGCGGTGCGGCCCGGTTCGTCGAGCATCCACACGACTCCGGAGTCGGTGGCCGCCGACTTGCTCATCTTCGACTCGGGTGACTGCAGGTCGTAGATGCGCGCGGATTCTTTCTGGATCACCGCCTCGGGCACGACGAAGGTCTCGCCGAAACGGGAGTTGAACCGGGTGGCGAGGTCGCGGGTGAGCTCGACGTGCTGACGCTGGTCGTCTCCGACGGGAACCGTCTCGGCCTGGTAGAGCAGGATGTCGGCGGCCATCAGGGTCGGGTAGGCGAACAGGCCGAGCGAGGCCGCGTCGGACCCCTGCTTGGCCGCCTTGTCCTTGAACTGCGTCATGCGGCTGGCCTCGCCGAAGCCGGTCAGGGTGTTGAGCACCCAGGCCAACTGCGTGTGTGCCGGCACGTGCGACTGGATGAACAGCGTCGACTCCGCCGGGTCGATGCCCGCGGCGATGTACTGGGCGGCGGTGCCGCGGATCTGCGCACGCAACGCGGCGGGGTCTTGGGGGACGGTGATGGCGTGCAGGTCGACGACGCAGAACAGGGCGTCGTGCGTCGCCTGCAGCGACTTCCACTGCTGCAGGGCGCCGATGTAGTTGCCGACGTGGAGCGAGTCGGCGGACGGCTGCATGCCGGAGAAGAGACGGGGCTTGGTCATGAGGTCCTCGGTCGGGGTGGTGCGAGAAGAGAAGGGGTGGGACGCGGGTCAGAGCCGGTAGTCGACGACGACCGGGGCGTGGTCCGACCAGCGCTGGTCGTAGGCGGCCGCCCGGTCGACCACGTAGTGCTCGACGGTCTCGGCCAGCGCCGGGGTGGCCAGCTGGTAGTCGATGCGCCAACCGGCGTCGTTGTCGAAGGCCTGACCTCGCCAGGACCACCACGAATAGGGCCCCTCGACCTCGCCGGCGAAGCGTCGACCCACGTCGACCCACCCGAGGCCTTCTCCGCCGGTGCCGTCGACGGTCACGACCTGCTCGCCCGCGGGCCCCAGGAACCGGTCGAAGTACGACCGTTCGCGCGGGAGGAAGCCGGCTCGCTTGACGTTGCCCTTCCAGTTCTTGATGTCGAGTTCGCGGTGGCCCACGTTGAGGTCGCCCGTCACCACCGAGAGCTCGTTGTGGGCGGCGAGCTCGGGGAGCCGCGCCGACATGGCGTCGAGGAACTTCCACTTCTCGTCCTGCTTGGGGGTGTCGACCTCGCCCGAGTGGACGTACGTGCTGACGACGGTCACGACGGTGCCGTCGATCTCGTAGTCGGCCTCGAGCCACCGCCCGGCACTGTCGAAGTCGTCGGGGCCGAGCTCGACGCGGTGCACGTGGGCCTTGCCCCGGCTGGCGATGGCCACACCGGCCCGCCCCTTGGCGGTGGCCGGGTCGTGCACGACGTTCCACTCGGGGCCGAGCAGGCCCTCGAGGTCGTCGGTCGAGGCGCGCACCTCTTGCAGCGTGAGGACGTCCACGTCGCGAGCCGAGAGCCAGTCGCCCATGCCCTTGCGGAAGGCGGCACGGACGCCGTTGACGTTGACGGTGGCGAGACGGAGGCGCGTGGACATGGGCTCCAGACTAGCGGCGGGCACCGTCACCGGGGTCGTCGGGAGACCCCGTGCCCGGGGCGTCGGACGGGTCACCCCGACGGACGGCCCGCAGCGACCGCGAGAGCAGCCCGCGGGCGCCGTCCACCAGACGACCGCCCCGCGACCGGGCCCGCGCCTCCTGGGCTCGCCGTTCCTCCTCGAGGCGGCGGAGGCGGGCCGCCTCCTGATGCGGGTCGGCGAGCACGCCGAGGTCGTCCATGCCGACGGCGATCCAGCCGGCGCTGAGCAGCAGGACCTGGCACAGCAGGTTGATCACGATCAACAGTCCGACGACGGCCGCGAACGAGGCGACCAGGGGGTTCGACCCCGTGGCGCGGAGCACGACGCCGCCGACCACGGTCAGCGAGACGAACCCGGCCGCTCCGAGCATCGCCCCCGCGAGCAGTCGACGGAAGGGGATGTGCAGCCCGGCCAACACGCGGAACAGGACGGCCAGCACCGCGGTCTCGAAGACGAACACGAGCACGATGCCGACCCCGCGCAGGGTCGCCTCGCCCGCGATCGACCGGGTCGAGACGCCCACCCCGGACAACAGGCCCGAGACCGCCGTGGTGCTGAGCAGCGACAGCGTCGCCGACACGACGACCGCGGCCCCGAATGCGAGGGCCAGGCCGAGGTCGCGCACGATCAGTCGGCCGAGCGGCGTGACCGGTTGCGGTGCCCGGAACACGATGCGCACGCAGTCGCGCATGCTGCCGAGCAGCGTGACGGACGACACCAGCAGGCCGAGCAGGGCGACCGCGCCGGTCCAACCGAAGACCGACGCGTCGAGCAGCAACTCGGGGTCGACGACGCCCGTGCCGTCGACGTCCTGGATGAGCCCGGGGACGGCCGAGCGGATGAACACGATCAACTCGTCACGGAGCACCTGGTCGCCCGAGACGACGAACCCCGCGACCGAGAAGCCCACCCACAGGGCCGCGAACAGGGCGAAGAGCGCCTGGTAGGTCAACCCGGCCGCGAGCAGCGGCCCCTTCGCCGTGACGTGCCGCGCCAGCACCCGGGTCGGCCGCGACCCCACGACGCGTGAGCCGGCCCGCCGGGCGCGTCCGGACGGGCGTCCCGCCGCGGAGGCGCGGATCGCCTCGGCCGGGTCGGGCGTCGGTTCTCGGGTCCACGGCGCGCGCATGCGTCCAGGGTAGGGGTGGCCGGGCGACGCGGCCCGGCCACCTCGGTCGAGCCCGGGATCGGCGCTGACCGGACGTCCGGACGTTCCGTCTACGATGGACCGACCGTGGGCGTGCCCGGCGTCCTGCCGCACGTCCCCACCATCGAGACTCGAAGAGGTTCACCGTGGCACTACAGGGCGTTGGCGTCGGACGTGGAGTGGCCGTCGGCCCCGTCAAGAAGATGCCCGATCCGCTGCCCGAGCCGGGCACCGACCCCCGCACCGCCGACGCGGCTCTCGAGTACGACGCCGTGCTCACCGCCCTCTCCGCGGTCGCCGCCGACCTCACGGCCCGCGGCGAGAAGGCCGGCGGCGAGGCGAAGGACGTCCTCGACGCCCAGTCGCTGATGGCCCAGGACCCCACCCTCACCGACGACGTGAAGGCCCGCATCGACGACGGTCGCACCGGTGAACGCGCCGTGCACGAGGCGTTCGCCGCCTTCCAGGACCTCCTGATCGGCATGGGGGGCTACATGGCCGAACGCGCGACGGACCTCGGCGACGTGGCGCAGCGCGTCATCGCCTCGCTGCGAGGCGTCCCGGCTCCCGGGGTGCCCGAGAGCGACACCCCGTTCGTGCTCGTCGCGCCCGACCTCGCGCCTGCCGACACCGCCCTGCTCGACCTCGACAAGGTGCTCGCACTGGTCACGCGTGATGGCGGACCCACGTCGCACACGGCCATCCTCGCCCGGTCCAAGTCGATCCCCGCGATCGTCGGGGTGACCGGTGCCCTCGACCTCGCCGACGGCACGATCGTCGTCGCCGACGCCGCGACCGGCGTCGTCACGGTCGACCCTTCCGCCGACGAGGTCGCCGACGCCGAGAAGCGCATCGCCGACCGCGCCGCCGCCGCTGCCGCGCCGCTCACCGAGGGCGCGCTGGCCGACGGCCACACCGTCCCGCTGCTCGCGAACCTCGGCGCGCCGGCCGAGGCGGCCGGGGCCATCGAACTGGGTGCCGAAGGCGTCGGACTGTTCCGCACCGAGTTCCTCTTCCTCGGCAATTCCACCGCGCCCACCGTCGAGAGCCAGACGGCGAGCTACACCGCCCTGCTCGAGGCCTTCCCGGGCAAGAAGGTCGTCGTGCGCGCCCTCGACGCGGGCGCCGACAAGCCGCTCAGCTTCCTGAACGACGCCCACGAGGAGAATCCCGCGCTCGGCCTGCGCGGCCTCCGCGCCCTGCGCGTCAAAGAAGACATCCTGCGCGACCAGCTCACCGCCTTGGCGCAGGCACAGGCGGCGACCACCGCCGACCTGTGGGTCATGGCGCCCATGGTCAGCGACGCCGAAGAGACCGAGTACTTCGTCGCCCTCGGCCGAGAACTCGGCCTGAAGACGGTCGGCGTGATGGCCGAGGTCCCCTCGCTCGCGGTGCTCGCGGACCAGATCTTCGCCAGCGCCGACTTCGTCAGCGTCGGGACGAACGACCTCACCCAGTACACGATGGCGGCCGACCGCATGCTCGGCTCCGTGGCCGCCTATCAAGACCCCTGGCACCCCGCCGTGCTGCGTCTGGTCAAGTCGCTCGGCGACGCCGGTGCCGCAGCCGGCAAGCCGGTCGGCATCTGCGGCGAGGCCGCGGCCGACCCCCTGCTGGCCGTCGTGCTCGTCGGTCTGGGGGCGACCACGCTCTCGATGACGCCGGCCGCGTTGGCCGACGTGCGCCTCGAGCTCTCCCGGTACACCCTCGACCAGGCTCGCGAGCTCGCGGCCGCCGCCGTCGCGGCGACCACCGCCGCGGGCGCGCGACAGGCAGCCGAAGCCGTCACCGTCTGACGGTCGGGATGGCGTCGCCCCTCCCGGGGGGCGGCGTCGTTCGTCGTCCGTCCGACCTCGGGGCCGTCGGGCCTCGGGGCGTTCCGGCCTCAGGACGGTCGGGCCTCAGAACGGTCCGGCCTCAAGACCGTCCGGCTTCAGCGTGCCCCGGTCTCAGCGCGTCGTTCGTCGAGGTGGTCGGCCAGTTCGCCCCAGGCCACGACCACGTCGCGCAGCGCACCGGCCGTGCTCTCGTCGAGCACCGAGACGAGGCCGCGAGGATCGTCGACGAGGACGAGTGCGCTCGACCTCGACAGCACCGCGTACGACGACGACCGGTCGCCGACGGGTGCGTTCGTGCCCCGCAGTTCGAGGTGCAGGCGACCCGACGACCGCGTGAGACGTGCCCGCACCGGATCGCCGTCCGAGGCGAAGAACTCGGCCAGCGCCTCTCGGTCGTCCGAGAGGACGTCACGCTCCCACCCGTTCTCGGCGAGCCGCGAGTCGGCACCGGCCACCGACTGCCAGAGGACGACCGACCTCTCGGTCGGGGATGCTCCCGCACGCAGGCCGAAGCGCGCCTCCAGGTTGTCCGCGACGGCGGCGGACACCGCCGCGCGGTCGACCGACGGCGGCCGATCGAGCCGGTCCACCACGACCGCGACGCCGGCGTCCAGTTCGCGAGGCCAGGTCGACACCCGCGTCTCGTCGAGCAAGCGGTCGTGGTCGCCCGAGAGCAGGACCTTCTCGACGAGCTCGTCGAGGCGCGCGAGAGCCCGACCGAACTCCCGGTCGGCGGTGGGTCGGAGGGGCGGCCTCGTCCGGACGGCTGCCGCGAACGCTCGTCGGCGTTCCCGCTGGTCGAGGGGGCGTTCGCCGTTGCGGTACGGGCGTCGTCTCACGAGATCGCTCGCGGAGCGGGCCTACAGGGCCGTCGGTCGAGACGTCGGACGTCGTTCATGGCAGGCCTCTCGAGGGTCGTTGGCGATGACGGGGACCCAGCCTAGGCCGCGCGGGCCGTCTCGGGCCGGGCTGGTCCGAGTCCGCCGTGCATCCGGTCACGGCCCTCCGCCACGGAGCAGAATCGACGGGTGGGCACCCCAATCCGACACCCGTTGGTCGACGCGATCTCGTCGCGCGCCGTCCGGGTCGACAGCAGGGCCCGCGTCGTCCGACTCAGTCGTCCGCTCGCGGACCTCCTCGGTCGACCCCCGACGAGTCGACGTGTCGTGCTCGTCACCAGCGAACGGTCGCGCCTCACCGTCGGCCTCCGGGCCGCCCTGGTCGCCGCCGGGGGCGTCTGGGCCGTGCACGACGACCAGGACCGTCTCCGGGACGGCCTCACGGGCCTGCCCTACGCCGACGTCGACGCCGCGGCCACCGAGCCCGACGCCTCGGTGCCCGCCGCGCCGTCCGCCGGGTGGCTGCCCCTCATCGCCGACGCCGTCGACACCACCTGCCAGCTCAGCGTCGACCTCACGGTGCTCCACAGGGCGTCCCACGACACGAGCCTGGGAGGTGCGGTCGAGACCCTGGGAGCGGCGGTCTCGGGCACCGTCCCGACCCGATGGGGGGCGACCGAGCCCCTGGGCCACGGCTGGGACCGCTGGGTCCTCACCCAACACGCCCGTCACCAGGCTCCCGAGACCGTCCGGGTCGTCGTCGAGGGGCCGCACCTGTCGGCGACGATCACCGCACGGGTCACCGACCACGGCATCGAGGAGACCACGGCGTTGACGGTCGACGTGACCGAGGGGACGCTCGACGAGGCCATCGCCCGGCTGACCGACGCTCTCGGCCACATCGCCGAGTCGTCCCTGCCGACCTTCGCCCTCGTCATCGCCCGCGAGGGCGAGTCCGATCGGTGCGTCCGGGCCGTGACCTACCCCCCGCCGAACCCGGTCGCCCTCTTGATCGGCGCACCGTCCGTGCGTCGGCTCGGCCTCGAACGCTCCGCCCTCGACGCCGGACGTCCGGTCGTCGTGGTCGGCCGACCGCGCCTGCCCGCCTACGTCGTGCCGCTGGGTGACGAGGCCACGTCGGGCTGGAACGCCCTGCACCGCACGCTGGAGGCGGTCGGCCCCGAGAGGCTCGCCCAGCTCGTCGCCAGCCCTCTGCTCCAGGCGTGGGAGGAAGACCTGCACGAACTGGACCTGCTGCACGAGAGCACGGCCGAGGCCGAGGCCGAGGCCATCACCGAGGCCGATGCCGGGACGGGCAGCCGGTCCGGCGGCCAGACCGACGGCATCGAGTCCCAGGCCGGAACCGAGCGTCCGCGTCCGGCCGAGGACGAGAGCTGATGCCCCGCGACATCACCATCCTGAGTCCGCACGTCTACGACCAGCTCGACCTCGCGACGGCGGCCCACGCGGTCGACGGTTCGCTCGGCGTGCGCGAGATCGACGGCGGCGACGCCCTCCAGGTGTTCGGGGCGGGTGGGGTTCCGCTGCTCACCGTCTACCAGGCGGCCGAACTGACCGAGGCGGACGAGGTCCACCGTCTGCTGCCCGACCCGCCCTCGGTGCCCCTACCGGTGTTCTGGATCGACGCCGTCGCCCCGATGGGCGACGAAGGCGAGACCGGGGTGTCGGTCGCGCTACGACTCGCCCTCGGCCTCGAGGCCGCCTGCATCGTCGAGGACGACTGACCAGGTCGTCGACGTGCGTCCATGCGCCGCCGCGACCCGTCGGACGAGAGAGGGCCCGACCACATGGTGGTCGGGCCCTCTCTCGTGGAGGTGGCTCGGTGTCAGGCCCGTCCGCGCAAGACGGCCTGCTTGACCTCGGCGATGGCCTGCGTCACCTGGATGCCGCGCGGGCAGGCCTCGGTGCAGTTGAAGGTGGTGCGGCAGCGCCACACGCCTTCTTTGTCGTTCAGGATGTCGAGGCGCACCTGCGCACCCTCGTCGCGCGAGTCGAAGATGAAGCGGTGCGCGTTGACGATGGCGGCCGGACCGAAGTACTGGCCGTCGGTCCAGAACACCGGGCAGCTCGACGTGCAGGCGGCGCAGAGGATGCACTTGGTCGTGTCGTCGAAGCGCTCACGCTGGGTGGCGCTCTGCAGGCGCTCCTTCTCGGGCTTGGACGAGGCCATGAGGAACGGCTGGATCTCGCGGTACGACTGGAAGAAGGGCTCCATGTCGACGACGAGGTCCTTCTCGAGGGGAAGCCCCTTGATGGCTTCGACGTAGATCGGCTGCGAGATGTCGAGGTCCTTGATCAGCGTCTTGCAGGCCAACCGGTTGCGACCGTTGATGCGCATCGCGTCGGAGCCGCAGACGCCGTGGGCGCACGAACGACGGAAGGTCAGCGAACCGTCCTGCTCCCACTTGATCTGGTGCAGGGCGTCGAGCACCCGGTCCGTCGGCAGCACCTGGACGTCGAAGTCCTGCCAGCGGGGCTCGTCGTCGACCTCGGGGTCGAACCGGCGGATGATCAGGGTCGCCGTGAACGTGGGGACGGCGTCGGCGCCCTGGGGCTTGTTCTCGAGGACAGCGGTGCTCATGTCAGTACTTCCGTTCCATCGGCTGGTAGTTCGTGATCACGACGGGTTTGGTGTCGAGGCGGATGTGGTCGCCGGCCAGGGACGAGTGGGCGTCGCCCGTCAGGTACGCCATCGTGTGGACGAGCCAGTTCTCGTCGTCGCGCGTGGGGTAGTCCTCGCGGAAGTGCCCCCCGCGGCTCTCCTGACGCGAACGAGCCGAGTAGACGACGACCTCGGCGAGGTCGAGCAGGAAGCCCAGCTCGATGGCCTCGAGCAGGTCGGTGTTGAAGCGCTTGCCCTTGTCCTGCACCGAGATGTTCTTGAACCGGTCGCGGAGGTCGGCGATCACGTGGGTGACCTCGTCGAGGGTCTCTTCGGTACGGAACACCTGGGCGTTGCGGTCCATGCTGTCTTGCAGCTCCTTGCGCAGCGTCGCGATGCGCTCGGTGCCCGTGGCGTTGCGGACGTCCTCGACGAGACCGCGCACGAAGCCGGCCGGATCGTCGGGCAGCGGCACGAAGGGTGCGTCCTTCACGTACTCGACGGCGTTGTTGCCGGCGCGCTTGCCGAAGACGTTGATGTCGAGCAGCGAGTTCGTGCCGAGGCGGTTCGAGCCGTGCACGCTGACGCAGGCGCACTCGCCGGCGGCGTAGAGGCCCGGCACGACCGTCGTGTTGTCGCGGAGCACCTCGGCCTTGACGTTCGTCGGGATGCCACCCATGGCGTAGTGGGCGGTCGGCAGCACGGGGACGGGCTCGGTGTAGGGCTCGACGCCGAGGTAGGTGCGGGCGAACTCCGTGATGTCCGGCAGCTTGGCGTCGATCACGGCCGGGTCGAGGTGGGTGATGTCGAGGTAGACGTAGTCCTTGTGCGGTCCGGCCCCACGGCCCTCGCGGATCTCGGTCGCCATGCAGCGCGCGACGATGTCGCGGGGCGCCAGGTCCTTGATGGTGGGGGCGTATCGCTCCATGAAGCGCTCGCCCTCGCTGTTGCGCAGGATCGCGCCCTCACCGCGGGCGGCCTCGCTCAGCAGGATGCCGAGCCCGGCGAGGCCGGTCGGGTGGAACTGGAAGAACTCCATGTCCTCGAGCGGCAGGCCCTTGCGCCAGATGATGCCCACGCCGTCGCCGGTCAGGGTGTGCGCGTTGGACGTCGTCTTGTAGATCTTGCCGAAGCCGCCGGTGGCGAAGATGACGGCCTTGCCCTGGAACACGTGCAGGTCGCCGGTCGAGAGCTCGTAGGCGATCACGCCGGCCGGGCGCTCTTCTCCGTCGATCTCTCCCATGATGAGGTCGAGGACGTAGAACTCGTTGAAGAAGTTGATGCCGTGCTTGACGCAGTTCTGGTAGAGCGTCTGGAGGATCATGTGACCGGTGCGGTCGGCCGCGTAGCAGGCTCGCCGGACGGGGTTCTTGCCGTGCTCGGCCGTGTGGCCGCCGAAGCGACGCTGGTCGATCTTGCCCTCGGGGGTGCGGTTGAACGGCAGCCCCATGTTCTCGAGGTCGAGGACGGCGTCGATCGCCTCCTTGGCGAGGATCTCGGCGGCGTCCTGGTCGACGAGGTAGTCGCCGCCCTTGACGGTGTCGAACGTGTGCCACTCCCAGTTGTCGTCCTCGACGTTGGCGAGGGCCGCGGCCATGCCGCCCTGGGCCGCACCGGTGTGCGAACGGGTCGGGTACAGCTTCGAGATCACCGCGGTGCTGGCGTTCGGGCCGGCCTCGATGGCCGCCCTCATGCCCGCACCCCCGGCCCCGACGATGACGATGTCGTGCTGGTGGTAGTGGACGCCGTCGACGACGGTGCTGGCGGGGGCGGGGGAGGGTGTGGTCACGGTTCTTTCCGGTGGGGGACGTGCGGCCGGTGGCCGGAGTGGACGGTGGGCCGGGTGGCTAGCCGGCGGTGCAGAACGACGGCAGCAGGTCGGCCGGGGCGTTCGCGGGGCACGGGTCGAACGTGTAGATCACGAGCGTGCCGAGGACGAGCAGGACGACGGTCGAGGTGACGAGCGTGACGAGCAGGACCTTGCGCACCGTCGGCTTCGAGATGTAGTCGTTGACGATCGTCCGCATGCCGTTCGTGCCGTGGATCAGCGCGAGCCAGAGGAGGAGGGTGTCGTAGACCTGCCAGAACGGGCTGGCCCACTTGCCGGCCACGAAGGCGAAGTCGATGGCCTTGACGCCGCCCTCGCTCGCGAGCAGGTTGATGAACAGGTGGCCGAACACGAGCACGACGAGCAGCAGGCCGCTGGCGCGCATGTAGATCCAGCCCCACTTCTCGTAGTTGGTGGAGCGCTGGGCCGCACGGGCCGAGCGCGGGGCTTCGACGGTCTGGGTGGTCATGGCTCTACTCCGAGAAGACGTTCATCAGGTGGCGCGGGGCGAAACCGGCGAACAGGACCACGGCGAGGCCGATGACGACCCAGAACATGACGCGCTGGTACTTGGTGCCGGGGCCCCAGAAGTCGATGAGGATGATCCGCAGGCCGTTCAGGGCGTGGAACAGGATCGCGGCGACGAGGCCGGTCTCGCCGAGCCCCATGATCGGGTTCTTGTAGGTGCCGATCACCGCGTTGTAGGCCTCGGGGCTGATCCGCACCAGGGCGGTGTCGAGGATGTGCACCAGCAGGAAGAAGTAGATGCTCACGCCGGTGATGCGGTGGAGGACCCACGACCACATGCCCTCACGGCCCCGGTAGAGGGTGCCGGCGATCTTCCCGGGCGCCTTGGGCGCACTGATCTTCGGTGCACCCGGTCTGCCTGCCGGTGATGCGACCGTTCGCGTCGACTGCTCGGCCATGAGCACTTCTCCTCGCGGATGGGGCGGACGACGCTCTCGCTCGATCGGTACGAGGGACAGCCGTGTCCGCTGGTGGCGTTCTCAGAACCTGTCCAGTCTATGTTCCCGCCGAGTGCGGACGCGGCCCCGCCCCTCCGAAGTCGTTCGACGTCGAGACAAGACGGACCCGTCGGCCCGGCCCCGCGATCAGCGGACGGAGGCGCGCTCAGCCCCGTCGCGGACGCTCGCCATCGCCCGTCGGTAGTGCTCGACGAGCTCGTCGCCGAGCGTCTCCCACGTGCGTCCGACGACCGCCCGCCTGCCGGCCTCGCCGAAGCGGGCCCGCAGCTCGTCCGACGCGACCAGGGTGCGGACGCTCCGGCGGAGCGAGTGGTCGTGGCGGGGCTCGAAGAGGAACCCGTCGACCCCGTGCCGCACCAGGTCGAGGGGCCCGCCCGCGGCCGGGGCCACGACCGGCAGTCCGCTGGCGTGGGCCTCCTGGACGGTCTGACCGAAGGTCTCGGTCGAGCCGGTGTGCACGAACACGTCGAGCGCCGCATAGGCGTCCGCGAGGTGCTCACCGTGCAGAGGGCCGGTGAACACCGGGTCGAGCTGTCGCAGGCGGCGGCGGAGGGCGGGCAGTGAGGGGCCGCCCCCGACGACCACGAGGCGGGCCTCCCGCAGGGGGCGCAGGGCGGCCAGCCGCTCGACCTGTTTCTCGGGGGCCAGCCGGCCCACGTAGCCGACGAGCACCTGATCGGGTGCGCCCCAGGACTCCCGCAGGGCGCGCACCGCGTCGCCCGACTTGCGGTTCGGGTGGAACAGGGCCGAGTCGACTCCACGCCCCCAGGTCGCGAGCCGGCCCACGCCGGCCGTCTCGAGGTCCCGCAAGGAGGCGCGCGAGGGGACCAGCGTCGTCGTGGCCTGGTCGTGGATCCGGCGCACGAGCCGCCAGGCGACGGCCGAGCCGAGCCCGAGGCCGTTCGTCCCCGCGTACCGGGCGACGTCGGTCTGGAAGACGGCGACCGAGGGCACGCCCAGGCGTGCCGCCGCGGCGATGGCCTGGGCGCCGAGCAGGAACGGCGAGGCGACGTGCACGACGTCGGGTCGGAACCCGGCGATGGCGGCCGCGACCTGCGGGTTCGGCAGACCGACCGGGAACTGGCGGTAGGCCACGGACGGCACCCGGTGGACGGGGAAGCCGGCGTAGCTCGTGGTCCCGCGGCCCGCCGGGGCGATGACCATGGCCTCGTGTCCGCGTCGGGCCAGGTGGTCGAGCACGCGCAGCACGCTCGTGGTGACCCCGTTGACGGTGGGTAGGAAGCTCTCGGTCACGATCACGACTCGCATCGGTCCTCCTCGGACTGCTCGTGCTGCGAGCCTCGACGGCGACGGTGGCGCGAGGGGATCGGAGGCATGGAGGAGGGGCGTCGATAAGGTGAACTCATGACGATCCAGGAAAGCCTCGACCGGTTCTACAGCATCATCCCGGCGGGTGGCATCGGGTCCCGTCTCTGGCCGCTCAGCCGCGCCGACGCGCCCAAGTTCCTGCACGACCTCACCGGCAGCGGGTCGACCCTGCTGCGCGGCACCTGGGACCGCCTCGCCCCGCTCAACGGCGACCAACGCATCATGGTCGTCACCGGGCGGGCACACCGAGCAGCGGTCGAGTCGCAGCTGCCCGGCCTCGCCGACCACAACGTCGTCCTCGAGAGCGAGCCGAAGGACAGCACCGCGGCCATCGGCCTCGCCGCCGCCGTCCTCCGTCGTCGTGAGCCGGACGTCATCATCGGCTCGTTCGCCGCCGACCACGTCATCGCCGACACCCGCGGTTTCGGTCGGGCCGTCCGCGAGGCCATCGTCGCCGCCGACGAGGGCTACATCGCCACGATCGGCATCACCCCCACCGAACCCGCGATCGGGTTCGGCTACATCCATGTCGGCGCACCGCTCGACATCGAGGGCGCACCGAGCGCCCGCACGGTCGAGTCGTTCGTCGAGAAGCCCGACCTCGAGACGGCCGAGCGCTACGTCTCCGGCGGCGACTACCTCTGGAACGGCGGCATGTTCATCTCGCGGGCCGACCGGTTGCTCGAGCAGCTGGGCGAGACCCGTCCCGACCTGCTCGAGGGCATCGAAGAGCTCGCGGCGGCGTGGGACACCCCGAAGCGCGGCACCGTCGTCGACAAGGTGTGGCCCGGCCTCGAGAAGATCGCCATCGACTACACCGTGGCCGAACCCGCCGCCGCGGCGGGCCGGCTGGCCGTCGTGCCCGGCGACTTCGACTGGGACGACGTCGGCGACTTCGCCTCCATCGCCAAGCTGCACGCCGGCGGTCGCAAGAGCGACCTGGCCATCCTCGGCGAGAACGCCCGCGTGCTCGCCGACAGCTCGAGCGGCATCGTCGTCGGCAACAGCGGCCGGCTGATCTCGCTGATCGGCGTCAACGACATCATCGTGGTCGACACCCCCGACGCCCTGCTCGTCACGACGACGGCGAACGCCCAACGCGTCAAGGGCGTCGTGGACGCCCTCAAGCTGAGCGGTCGCAGCGACGTCCTCTGACCCGCTCCGGGCCCGTGGACGTTTCGTGCTCGTTACGTCGTGGTCGCGACTGTGTAACGCCTCGGCATCACTACCACCCGTCGGTCGGAGGCGCTCGTCACAGTAGGTAACCTGTCAGCCATACCCACCCGGCGCGCCTCGTGCCGGGCTGCACCCTGGAGGACAACTTGACTACAACTGCGCGCAAGGCCGTGCTCAGCGGCCTCGCCCTGGCGAGCACCGCCGTCATCCTGGCCGGCTGTGCCTCGGCCCCCGAGAGCGGCTCTGGCTCGACCAGCGGCGCCTCGAGCGACTTCGTCCCTTGCATGGTCTCCGACGCCGGCGGCTTCGACGACAAGTCGTTCAACCAGCTCGGCTACGAGGGCCTGACCGAGGCCGCGAAGACCATCGGGTCCACGCCCAAGACGGTCGAGTCCGCCGACGAGACGGTCTACGACGCCAACCTGTCGAACCTCGCCGACCAGGGCTGCAACCTGATCGTCACGGTCGGCTTCGCGCTCGCCGACGCCACCAAGTCGGCGGCCGAGGCGAACTCGGGCATCAACTACGCCACCATCGACGACTCGTCGATCACGGCCGACAACGTGCAGCCGATCACCTTCAACACGTCCGAGGCCGCGTTCCTCGCGGGCTACGCGGCGGCGAGCTACTCGAAGACCGGCGTCGTCGGCACCTTCGGCGGCATGCAGTTCCCGACCGTCACCATCTTCATGGACGGCTTCGCCGACGGCGTGAAGTACTACAACGAGCAGAAGAGCAAGGACGTCAAGGTCGTCGGCTGGGACGTTGACGCCCAGAACGGCACCTTCACCGGTGGCTTCGAGGCCGGCACCACGGCCAAGCAGAGCGCCCAGACCCTGATCGACCAGAACGCCGACGTCATCCTGCCGGTCGGTGGCCCGATCTACCAGAGCGCCGCCGAGGCGATCCGCGACTCCGGCAAGGACGTCGTCCTGGTCGGTGCCGACAGCGACACCTACGAGACCGACAGTGCCAACAAGGACCTCTTCCTCACCTCGGTGCTCAAGGGCATCAAGCAGGCGACCGACGCGGTCGTCACGCAGGCCAGCGAGGACAAGTTCTCGAGCACGCCCTACGTGGGCACGCTCGAGAACGACGGCGTCGGCATCGCCCCGTTCCACGACTACGCCGACAAGGTCGACTCCGGTCTGCAGGACGAGCTCGACACCATCAAGGCCGGCATCATCGACGGCTCCATCGAGGTCGAGTCCCCGTCGGCGCTCACCAGCTGACGAAAGCACCTCCCGTCATCGATTAGCATCGACTGACCCAGGGCCGGGAGCGACGGTCACCCCGTCGCTCCCGGCCCTCTCAACGCCTGTGGGCGGGCCGCCGACCCGGTGCCGCCCGTCCCCACCCGAATGCCTAGACCCGAGGTAGCCACCTGAGATGAAGCTCGAACTGCGGGGCATCACCAAGCGATTCGGCGCGCTGACCGCCAACGACCACATCAGCCTGACCGTCGAGCCCGGCGAGATCCACTGCCTGCTCGGCGAGAACGGTGCCGGCAAGTCCACGCTGATGAACGTGCTCTACGGGCTCTACCAGGCCGACGAGGGCGAGATCCTGCTCGACGACGCCGTCCAGCACTTCTCGGGTCCGGGCGACGCCATGGGCGCCGGAATCGGCATGGTCCACCAGCACTTCATGCTGGTGCCCGTCTTCACCGTCGCCGAGAACGTCATGCTCGGCCACGAAGAGACCAGGTCCGGCGGCCGGCTCGACCTCGCCGCGGCACGCGCCAAGGTGCGAGAGATCAGCAGCCGGTTCGGCTTCGACATCGACCCCGACGCCCTCGTCGAGGAGCTGCCCGTCGGTGTGCAGCAACGCGTCGAGATCATCAAGGCCCTGTCCCGTGACGCCAAGGTGCTCGTGTTCGACGAGCCCACCGCCGTGCTCACGCCGCAGGAGACCGACGAGCTCATGGTGATCATGCGTCAGCTGCGCGACGCCGGCACCGCCATCGTCTTCATCACCCACAAGCTGCGCGAGGTGCGCGAGGTCGCCACCCGCATCACCGTCATCCGACTCGGCACGGTCGTCGGCGAGGCCGAACCGACCGCCTCGAACGCCGAGCTCGCCTCGCTCATGGTCGGTCGCGCCGTCGAGCTCACCGTCCAGAAGGCCCCCGCCGAAGCCGGCGAGCCCGCCCTGGTGGTCGAGAACCTCCGGGTGGTCGACCCCATCGGACAGGTCGTCGTGGACGACGTCTCGTTCGAGGTCCGCCGGGGCGAGATCCTCGCCATCGCCGGCGTCCAGGGCAACGGCCAGACCGAACTCACCGAGGCCATCCTCGGCCTCCAGCCCCGGGTCGAAGGGCGGGTCTCCCTGGACGGGCGCGACATCACGGGCCGCAGCGTGCGCCAGGTCCTCGACGCGGGCGTCGGTTTCGTCCCCGAGGACCGCAACCAGGACGGCCTCGTCGGCGAGTTCACCGTGGCCGAGAACCTCATGCTCGACCGCTCGCAGTCCGGTCCCTTCGTGAAACGCGGCTCGCTCAAGCTCGCCGAGCTCGCGGCGTTCGCCGTGGCCAAGGTGAAGGAGTTCGACATCCGCACCCAGGGCATCACGACGCCTGCCGGCCGCCTCTCGGGCGGCAACCAGCAGAAGGTCGTTCTGGCGCGCGAGCTCAGCCGCGACCTGCGGCTCTTCGTGGCCGCCCAGCCCACCCGCGGCATCGACGTCGGGTCGATCGAGTTCGTGCACAAGCGCATCGTCGAGACCCGCGACCAGGGCGTGCCCGTCATCGTCGTCTCGACCGAGCTCGACGAGGTCGCCGCCCTGGCCGACCGCATCGCCGTGATGTACCGCGGCACCATCGTCGGCATCGTGCCGGCGGACACCCCTCGCGACGTGCTGGGGCTCATGATGGCCGGCGAGATGCCGCAGGGAACGGAGCAGGCAGCGTGAGCGACGCCACGACCACCACGACGGGCCCGGGCACGCCACCCGCCCCGTCGTCACCGGAGTCGACCGAGGGACGCGGCTCGCGCCTCCTGAGAGAGATCACGACCGGCAACGCCGCCATCTCGGTACTCGCCGTCGTGTTGGCACTCGTCGTCTCGGGCCTCCTCATCGGGTTCACCGACACCACGGTGCAGGGCACGCTGGGCTACTTCTTCTCGCGCCCGGCCGACTTCTTCCAGGCGTTCTGGACCGCGGTCGGCGGGTCGTACTCGTCGCTCTTCCAGGGCGCGATCTACAACTTCCGGGTCGACGGCTTCGCGGCGGGCATCCGTCCGCTGACCGAGACGCTGAACTACGCCGTGCCCCTCATCGCCGCGGGCCTCGGCGTCGCGGTCGCGTTCCGCGTGGGCCTGTTCAACATCGGTGCCCGCGGGCAGATGCTGATGGCCTCGGCCGCCGCCGGCTGGGTGGGCTTCTCCTTCCACCTGCCGCTCGCCGTGCACCTTCCCCTCGCCCTCGCCGCCGGCATCGCCGCGGGTGCCCTGTGGGGCGGCATCGTGGGCCTGCTCAAGGCCCGCACCGGCGCCCACGAGGTGATCCTCACGATCATGCTCAACTACATCGCCTTCTACCTGTTGGCCTTCATGTTGCGGACGCAGGGCCTGCTGCAGGCTCCGGGCAGCGCGAACCCCAAGTCGCCCGCCACGCTCGACACGGCGATCCTGCCCGACCTGTTCGGCGCCCGGTACAACCTCAACTGGGGCTTCGTGCTGGTCATCGTCATCACCGCCGTCGTCTGGTGGCTGATCAACCGGTCGACGCTCGGCTTCCGGTTCCGTGCCGTCGGCGAGAACCCGCACGCAGCCCGCACGGCCGGCATGAACGTCAAGAACATCTACCTCTACGCGATGCTCATCTCGGGTGCGCTCGCGGGCGTCGCCGGGTCGACCCAGGTGCTCGGCACGCTGACCAGCGGCTTCACCTCGGGCATCGACGCCGGCATCGGCTTCGACGCGATCACGGTCGCGCTGCTCGGTCGTTCGCGGCCGTGGGGAGTGTTCGGCGCCGGCGTCCTCTTCGGCGCGCTCAAGGCCGGCGGGTACTCGATGCAGGCCGCCAACGGCGTACCGATCGACATCGTGCTCGTCGTGCAGTCCCTCATCGTGTTGTTCGTGGCCGCGCCCCCGCTGGTCCGAGCGATCTTCCGTCTGCCGGCCCCGGGCCTCCGCCCGGTGCGCAAGGCCTCGAACAAGGAGGCGGTGGTCACCAAGTGAGCACGCTCACCCCCGACACCGCGGTCCCCGCCGCGCCGTCGCCCGACCTGGCGCGGGCCTCCTCCCGCAGCCTCAAGGCCCCGATCGCGTTCGCGATCTTCACGGTCGTGGCCGCCGTGCTGTTCCTCGGCCTCGCCCGGGACGGCGAGAGCACCTTCCGCCTGTCGACGACGACGGACTTCTTCGCCCTGCCCGACGCGGTCCTGCCGGCGGCCGGCACCGGCATCGTGCTGACGGTGCTCCTGGCCGTCATCACGGTGGTCGCGGTGCTGCGCGCCGTCCGCTTCGAGAAGGTGCCGATCTGGCTGATCGCCGTGTTCGGCGTCCTCTTCCTGCTCGGCTTCCTCACGTGGGCGAGCGCCGGTCAGACCATCCCGGTGCCCGGTCTGCTGCTCGGCGCCCTCGCACTCAGCACCCCGCTGATCTTCGGTGCCCTCGGCGGTGTCATCAGCGAGCGGGTCGGTGTCGTCAACGTCGCGATCGAGGGGCAGTTGCTCGCCGGAGCCTTCGTCTCGGCCATGGTCGCCTCGGCGACCGGGTCGGCCTACGTCGGCCTGGTCGGGGCGATGATCGCGGGCGTGCTCGTGTCGATGGTCCTGGCGGTCTTCAGCATCCGCTACATCGTCGACCAGGTCATCGTCGGCGTCGTGCTCAACGTGCTCGTCACGGGCCTCACCAGCTTCCTGTACTCGCAGGTGCTGTCGAAGTCCGAGTCGCTGAACCGCGGCGTGCGGTTCCCGCAGCTCGACATCCCGGTCCTCAGCCAGATCCCGATCGTCGGGCCGGTCTTCTTCCGTCAGACGATCATCGTCTACCTGATGTACATCGCGATCGCGGTCGTCTTCTACGGTCTCTTCCGCACGCGGTGGGGGTTGCGCCTCCGTTCGGTGGGCGAGCACCCGCAGGCGGCCGACACCGTGGGCATCAAGGTCAACGCCACCCGGTTCTGGAACGTCTCCCTCGCGGGGGCGATCGCCGGCCTCGGCGGGGCGTACTTCACGCTCGGTTCGCTCGGCAACTTCCAGAAAGAGATGACGGCGGGCGCGGGCTTCATCGCCCTGGCCGCGGTCATCTTCGGTCGGTGGGACCCAATCCGGGCCACGCTCGCCGCGCTGTTGTTCGGCTTCGCGAGCAACCTGCAGAACGTGCTCGGCGCCATCGGTTCGCCGGTGCCCAGCGAGTTCATGCTCATGCTGCCGTACGTCGTGACGATCTTCGCGGTCGCCGGCCTGGTCGGGCAGTCCCGGGGCCCCGCGGCCTCGGGCAAGCCTTACATCAAGTCGTGACCGCCCGCAGCAGCGAGTCCGTGCTCGCCGAGACCGACTGGGACGCCCTCCGCGGGGCGGCTCGCGACGCCATGCGCAAGGCGTACGTCCCCTACTCGAACTTCCCCGTGGGGGCCGCGGCCGTCACGGACGACGGTCGGATCGTCTCGGGCTGCAACGTCGAGAACGCCTCGTACGGCATCACCCTCTGCGCCGAGTGCTCATTGGTGTCCGACCTCGTCATGTCGGGAGGGGGCCGTTTGGTCGCCTTCGCCTGCGTCGACGGCAACGGCGGGGTCCTGATGCCCTGCGGGCGGTGCCGTCAGCTGCTCTACGAACACTCCGACGAAGCCATGGTCCTCGACACCGTCTCGGGCTTCAAGACCATCGACGAGGTCATCCCCGACGCGTTCGGACCGCGGCAGCTCGAGGCGTACCGCGCCTCGCAGGGCTGACCCGCGCCTCCTCGTCCCTCCCGGTCGCGACCCCGTGGTCGCGCCCTCGCACCACCCATCGCACCACTGCTAGGAGCCCCGCCGTGACCCAGAACGCCGTCGAACCGTTCGACACCGTCGACCTCATCCGCGTCAAGCGGGGCGGCGACGCCCTCAGCACCGCGCAGATCGACTGGCTCATCGACGCGTACACGCGCGGGTACGTCGCGGACGAGCAGATGTCGGCGCTGACCATGGCGATCTTCCTCAACGGCATGGAGCGCCGAGAGATCCGAGACATGACGATGGCCATGATCCGGTCGGGCGAGAGGATGGACTTCGCCGGGCTCGGCAAGACGACCGTGGACAAGCACTCCACCGGTGGCGTCGGTGACAAGATCACCCTGCCGCTGGCTCCGCTCGTCGCCTCGTTCGGCGTCGCCGTGCCCCAGCTCTCGGGCCGGGGCCTCGGCCACACCGGGGGAACACTCGACAAGCTCGAGTCGATCCCCGGCTGGCAGGCCTCGATCTCGAACGACCGCATGCGCGAGATCATGGCCGACAGCGGCGCCGTCGTCTGCGCCGCCGGGTCGGGCCTCGCCCCCGCCGACGGCAAGCTCTACGCGCTCCGTGACATCACGGGCACCGTCGAGGCCATCCCGCTGATCGCGTCGTCGATCATGAGCAAGAAGATCGCCGAGGGCACCGCCGCCCTCGTCCTCGACGTCAAGTTCGGGTCGGGCGCCTTCATCCAGGACATCGAGCGGTCGCGTGAGCTGGCCCGCACCATGGTCGACCTCGGCACCGACGCCGGCGTCGCGACCACCGCCCTGCTGACCGACATGAACGTGCCGCTCGGGTTGACCATCGGCAACGCCCTCGAGGTCCGTGAGTCGGTCGAGACCCTCGCCGGAGGCGGCCCCGCCGACATCCGCGAGCTCACGGTGGCACTCGCCCGCGAGATGCTGACCCTCGCGGGGAGACCCGACGCCGACGTCGAGGCCGCCCTCGACGACGGACGCGCCATGGACGCCTGGAAGCGCATGATCCGTGCCCAGGGCGGGGACCCCGACGCCGCGCTGCCGACCGCCCGCGAGACGCACGTCGTCACCGCCGGGCGCAGTGGTCACCTGACCGAGCAGCACGCGCTGCCCTTCGGCATCGGTGCCTGGCGCCTCGGTGCCGGTCGCGCCCGCAAGCAGGACCCCGTGCAGGCGGCCGCCGGCATCGAGCTGCACGCGAAGCCGGGCGACCGGGTCACCGAGGGCCAGCCCCTCTTCACCCTGCACACCGACGAACCCGAGCGGTTCGAGCGTGCCCTCGAGGCCGTCGACGGGGCGTGGACGATCGGCGACGAGGCTCCGGCGGCGCGCACGATCGTCGCCGAGCGCATCGGCTGACGACCCGCCCGAGCACGTCCCACCGGCACCGCGCCTCCGTCCAGGAGGCGCGGTGCCGGTTCTCGTGGAGAGCGCACCTCTCTCGTGGCGCGCGTCCAGAGTCGCCGCCCGGAGCGCTAGTAGATTGAGGGCATGAGCGCTCCCGACAAGGACTACCGGCTGCCGAACGGGGGCCCGCGCCTCGCGGCCCTGCCGAAGGTCTCGCTGCACGACCACCTCGACGGCGGACTCCGGCCCGAGACCATCGTCGACCTCGCGGTCGAGGCCGGCGTCGATCTCCCCGCGTCCGAACCCGAGGCGCTGCGCCGCTGGTTCGTCGAGAACGCCGACTCCGGCACCCTCGTCGACTACCTCGCGACCTTCGAGCTCACGGTCGCGGTCATGCAGACCCGCGAGCAGCTGACCCGGGTCGCGCACGAGTTCGTCCTCGACCTGGCCGCCGACGGCGTCGTCCACGCCGAGGTGCGCTGGGCCCCCGAGCAACACCAACGGCAGGGGCTCACCCTCGACCAGGCGGTGGAGGCCGTGCAGGCGGGCTTCGCGTCGGCCGTGCAGTCGCTGGCCGACGACGGGTACGAGATCTCGGTCGGGCAGATCCTGAGTGCGCTGCGCCAGGGCGAGCGATCGCTCGAGATCGCCCAGCTCGCCGTGCGCCATCGCGAGAACGGCGTGCTGGCCTTCGACATCGCCGGTCCCGAGGCGGGGTACCCGGCCGCCGACCACAGGGTCGCCTTCGACCTGTTGGCCCGCGAGTTCATGCCCGTCACGGTGCACGCGGGCGAGGCCGACGGTCTCGACAGCATCCGGGGTGCGCTGATCGACGGGCGGGCCCTCCGGCTCGGCCACGGGGTCCGCATCGCCGAAGACATCCGCGTCGTCGCGAGCAAGGGGTCGACCTCCACCGTCGAGATCGGGCCGATCGCGTCGTGGGTGCGCGACCGCGAGATCCCGCTCGAGTTGTCGCCGCAGTCGAACCTGCAGACCGGTGCCATCGCCGCCTGGGGAACGGACCTCGACGACCACCCCTTCGACCTGCTGTACCAGCTCGGCTACGGCGTGACGGTCAACACCGACAACCGCCTGATGAGCGACACGAGCCTCTGCAAAGAGCTCGCCCTGCTCAGCCAGGCCTTCGACTACGACCTCGACGACCACGAGACCTTCCAACTCAACGCCGCCGCGTCGTGCTTCCTGCCCCTCGAGGACCGCGAGGCGCTGGCCGACCGCATCACCGCCGGCTTCGAGGGGGCCTGACCATGGCACTCCCGCCGCTGCCGGACGAGGCCGTCGTCATCGGCGCCCAGGTCGTCGACTGGCGTGAGGCCGTCCGAGTGGCCGGTCGTGCCCTGGTCGACTCCGGTGCCGCCCGCGAGGGCTACGGCGACGAGATGGTCCGCATGATCGACGAACACGGCCCCTACGTGGTCATCGCCCCCGGTCTCGCCCTGGCCCACGCACGGCCCGGTGACGACGTCGTCCGCGACGGCCTGGCCGTCGTGACCCTGGCCGAGCCCGTTCCGTTCGGGCACCCGCACAACGACCCGGTCAGCGTGGTCCTCGGCCTCGCGATCGTCACCGTCGGCGGCCACCTCGAGTCGATCGCCGACCTGGCGAACGTCTTCAACGAGGCCTCCGTCATCCCCGCCCTCGCGGCCGCCTCCTCGGTCGACGAGGTGCGGCGGCTCATGGGCGTCCCCGCCTGATCGCCCTCCCACGGATCGAGACCTCCCCACAATGAAGATCGTCACCATCTGCGGCGCCGGCATCGGCAGCAGCGGAATCCTCAAGGTCAACGCCGAGCGGGTCCTGGCCAAGCTCGACATCGAGGCCGACGTGGTCGCAGCCGACATCGGCTCGATCGCGACGGTCGGTGACGATGCGCAGGTGATCCTCACGTCGGCCGAGTTCGTCGAGGCCATCGGCTCCACGTTCGCCGACGTCATCGTCATCCAGAACCACTTCGACCAGGCGGAGCTCACCGAGAAGCTGCAGAAGTCGCTCGGCTGACCGCGGCGTGCGGCACCGGGGCGAACCTCACCGGCCACGACGAGAGAGACCCCGGAGGCGCAGCTCGCGCCTCCGGGGTCTCTCTCGTCGTCCGGGCGGTCACCGCCCCGACCGTCAGGCCAGGAGGTCGCGCATGCCCGCGTCGAGATCGGCCACGGCCGCCTCGGCGGCGGCTCGACGGGCGACGGCGTCGCCCTCGGTGCTCGACGCGTCGATGTAGACCTTGAGCTTCGGCTCGGTGCCGCTCGGGCGGACGATGACGCGTGAGCCGTCGGTGAGCCAGTAGCGGAGGATGTCGCCCGCGGGGAAGGCTCCGAACCCGTCCCGGAAGTCGTCCACCCGGTCGACGCGGTGCGAGCCGATCGTCGACGGCGGGCGCCGGCGGAGACCGTCGGTGAGGTCCGTGATGGTGGCGAGGTCCTCGACCCGGATCGAGATCTGCGAGGAGGCGTAGGCGCCGAACCGCTCGTCGAAGGCGACGAGGTGCTCGGCCAGGCTCGACCCGGCCGTGTGCAGCTCCGTGGCGAGGGCGAGGAGGTCGACCGCGGCCGAGATCCCGTCCTTGTCGCGGACGACGTCGGGGTCGACGAGGTAGCCGAGTGCCTCTTCGTAGCCGTAGAGCAGCCCTCCGACGCGGGAGACCCACTTGAATCCCGTGAGCGTGTCGACGTAGTCGAGTCCGTGTACCCGGGCGATCTCGCGCAGGGCGGGCGACGAGACGATGCTCGCGGCCAGGGTGCCGTCGCGGTCGTCCCGTCGTGCCCGTTCTGCGGCGCGCCAGCCGAGCAGCGAGCCGACCTCGTTGCCGCTGAGTCGACGCCAGCCGCCGTCGACGGGGATCGCGACCGCGAGCCGGTCGGCGTCGGGATCGTTGGCGATGACCAGGTCGGCCTCGACGCGGCCGGCCGTGGCGTACGCGAGGTCCAGGGCGCCGGGCTCTTCCGGGTTGGGGAAGGCCACGGTCGGGAACGCCGGGTCGGGGGCGCTCTGCTCGCCGACCGGGATCGGCTCGGTGAAGCCGGCGGTCGCGAACACGCGGCGTGCGACCTCCCACCCGACGCCGTGCATCGCGGTGTAGACGACCCGTGGCTGACGACCGTTCGCCGCCGTGCCGGCCACCGCGGCGGTGCGACGGACGTACTCCATGACGAGGTCGTCACCGGCCTCGCGGTAGTCGTCGGAACGGGCCAGTCGCGTGACGGGGGACTGCGCGGCCTCCTCGATCTCGGCGGCGATCTCGCCGTCGACCGGGGACACGATCTGCGAGCCGGCGTCGACACCGCCGAGGTAGACCTTGTAGCCGTTGTCCTGCGCCGGGTTGTGGCTCGCGGTCACCATGACGCCTGCGCTGACGTCGAGGTGGCGCACGGCGAAGGCCAGCACCGGGGTCGGGAGGGCGCGGGGCAGGATCGTGGCCGCGACGCCCGCGGCGGCCATGATCTCGGCCGTGTCCCGCGCGAAGACGTCGGAGTTCTTGCGCCCGTCGTAGCCGATGACGATGGAGGGGCTCGACTCGCGGCCCCGCAGGAAGGCCGCGAAGCCGGCCGCGGCCTGCGCCACGAGCACGCGGTTCATGCGGTTCGGACCCGAGCCGAGGGCGCCGCGCAGGCCGGCCGTGCCGAACTGCAGGCGACCGGCGAAGCGGTCGGCGAGTTCGGACGAGGCGTCGGCGTCGTCGGAGCCGGCCCGGGTCAGCAGTCGGTCGAGCTCGTCGCGCGTCTCGTCGTCGGGGTCCTGGTCGCGCCAGGCGGTGGCCGACGCGATCAACCGCTCGAGGTCGGACGAGACCGGGGAGCCGTCGCTGCCGGACCCCGTCACGTCGCCGCTCACAGGGCCGCCACGATGCGGGCGAGCAGGTCGCTGATCTTGGCCTCGGCCTCGCGCCCGGCCTCGAGCACCTCGGCGTGGCTGAGCGGCGTCTTCTGGATGCCCGCGGCCAGGTTGGTGATCAGCGACATGCCGAGCACCTCCATGCCGGACTGGCGCGCGGCGATGGCCTCGAGGGCCGTCGACATGCCCACGATGTGCCCGCCGATGGCCTTGGCCATCTGCACCTCGGCCGGCGTCTCGTAGTGCGGGCCGCGGAACTGCGTGTAGACGCCCTCGTCGAGCTCGGGATCGATGCCGCGGGCGACGTCGCGGAGGCGCGTCGAGTAGAGGTCGGTCAGGTCGATGAACGTCGCGCCCTCGAGGGGCGAGTCCGCCGTGAGGTTGATGTGGTCGCTGATCAGCACCGGCGTGCCGGGCTTCCAGGTCTCCTTGATGCCCCCGGCACCGTTCGTCAGGATCATGGTCGTCGCGCCCGTGGCGGCGGCCGTGCGCACGCCGTGCACGACCCGACGCACGCCGTGGCCCTCGTAGTAGTGGGTGCGGGCGCCCATGACGAGGGCCTGCTTGCCCGAGGGCAGTGCGATGCTGCGGATCGAGCTCGTGTGGCCGACGACGGCCGACGCGGCGAAGCCGGTGATCTCGGTCGCGGGGACCTCGGCGACGGTCTCACCGATCAGGTCGGCGGCCTTGGCCCAACCGCTGCCCAGCGTCAGGGCGATGTCGTGTCGGGCGACGCCGGTCTTCTCGGCGATCTCGGCGGCGGCGGTGCGGGCGACCTCGAAGGGGTCGGCGGCGCGGTCGTCGAGCGGGTGCGTGGTGGTCTCAGACATGGCGTCCACTCTAGGGTCTGCCGACGCGCGTCCCCGGTCGCCGCCGGGCCCGGCGCGGGGGTCAGTCGATGCTGAGCAGGACGTGACCCGACGAGACCGTCTCGCCGACGACGGCCGCGATGCCCGAGACGGTGCCGTCGCGGTGGGCGGCGACGGGCTGCTCCATCTTCATGGCCTCGAGGACGAGCACCAGGTCGCCCTTGACGACCTGCTGACCGGCCTCGACCGCGAGCTTGACGACGGTGGCCTGCATCGGAGCCTTGACCTCGGCACCGGTCGCGGTGACGACCGACGACCGGGGCGCGCCCCGGCGCTTGGGCGCGACCGCAGGAGGCGCGGTGCGCGACCCGAGGCCCGCCGGCAGCGAGACCTCGAGGCGCTTTCCGCCCACCTCGACCACGACGGTGTCGCGTTCGTCGGCCGGCCGGGGGGCCTCGGCCTCGCCGCTCCACGCGGGGATGGTGTTGTCGAACTCGGTCTCGATCCAGCGGGTGTAGATGGAGAACGCTGCACCGTCGGCCGGCGCGAAGGCGGGGTCGTCGACGATGGCACGGTGGAACGGCAGCACGGTCGGCAGGCCGGCGACCTCGAACTCGGCCAGGGCGCGACGGGAACGCTCGAGGGCGTCCTCGCGCGAAGAACCCGTGACGATCAGCTTGGCGAGAAGCGAGTCGAACGACCCGCTGATCTCGTCGCCGGCCTGGACGCCGCTGTCGACGCGGACGCCGGGACCGCCCGGGGCCTTGAAGACGTGGATCGGACCGGGGGCGGGCATGAAGCCCCGACCGGCGTCCTCGCCGTTGATGCGGAACTCGAACGAGTGGCCGCGGGCCTCGGGGTCGTCGTAGTCGAGCACGCCGCCCTCGGCGAGGCGGAACTGTTCGCGGACGAGGTCGATGCCGGTGACCTCTTCGGACACGGGGTGTTCGACCTGGAGGCGCGTGTTGACCTCGAGGAACGAGACGGTGCCGTCCTTGCCGATCAGGAACTCGCAGGTGCCGGCACCGACGTAGCCGACCTCGCGGAGGATGGCCTTCGACGACTCGTACAGCTTCGTGGTCTGCTCGTCGGTGAGGAACGGTGCGGGGGCCTCTTCGACGAGCTTCTGGTGACGGCGCTGCAGCGAGCAGTCGCGGGTCGACACGACGACGACGTTCCCGTGTGCGTCGGCCAGGCACTGGGTCTCGACGTGGCGGGGCTGGTCGAGGTACTTCTCGACGAAGCACTCGCCGCGTCCGAAGGCCGCGACGGCCTCGCGGGTGGCCGAGTCGAACAGCTCGGGGACCTCTTCGCGGGTGCGGGCGACCTTGAGACCGCGTCCGCCGCCGCCGAAGGCCGCCTTGATCGCGACGGGGAGGCCGTGCTGGTCGACGAACTCGAGCACCTCGTCGGCGCCCGAGACGGGGTTGAGGGTGCCGGGGGCGAGCGGGGCGCCGACGCGCTCGGCGATGTGCCGGGCCGAGACCTTGTCGCCCAGCTGCTCGATGGCCTCGGGCGACGGGCCGATCCAGACCAGGCCCGCGGCCTGGACGGCCCGGGCGAAGTCCGCGTTCTCGGCGAGGAAGCCGTAGCCGGGGTGCACGGCGTCGGCACCCGAGCGACGGGCGATCGAGAGGATCTTGTCGATGACCAGGTAGGTCTCGGCGCTCGTCGTCCCGCCCAGGGCGTAGGCCTCGTCGGCGAGGCGGGCGTGTTGGGCGTCGCGGTCCTGGTCGGCGTAGACCGCCACCGAGCCGATTCCGGCGTCACGCGCGGCCCGGATCACGCGGACGGCGATCTCTCCACGATTGGCGATGAGGACCTTGCTGATACGCGGCATAGTTCCCCACCCTATTGCGCCCTCCCCGTCCGCCTTTGGCTGACGTGCACAAAAAGGACGAGGAGGCGCGAGGCAGAACCTACAAGGAGCCGGCGGTCGGCGAGGTCCACAGCTCGTGCCACGGCACGCCGAAGCCCCGGACGAGCGACCGCAGCACGGGCACCGAGAGTCCGACGACGGCGCTCGGGGTGCCCTCGATGTGCGTGATGAACGCGGATGCCCGACCATCGATCGTGAAGGCCCCCGCGACCTCGAGCGGCTCGCCCGTCTCGACGTAGGCCGCGAGCTCGCGCGGGTCGAGGTCGTCGGCGAAGGTGAGGGACGCGCTCGCGACCCGGCCCGCGCCTCCCGAAGGGGTCTCGGCGGTGACGCGCGGAGCGCCACCGCGGTGGTCGACCAGCCAGTGACCCGACCAGAGGGTGCCGTGGCCGATCTCGGCCATGCGGCGCCACCGGTCGAGCGCCAGGGCGGGCTCGTGGGGTTTGCCGTGCACCTCGCCGTCGAACTCGAAGGCGCTGTCGCCCCCGAGGACCAACCCGTCGGGCGGGCGGCCGTCGACGACCGTGTCGAGCACGGCCTCGGCCTTGAGCCTGGCGAGGTGCTGCACCGTCTCGGCCGCCGTGAGCGCGCGGCCGAGGCGTGTCGACTCGACCGCGACCGCGGCCTCTTCGTCGACACCGGGACTGATCAGCACCGGCTCGACGCCGGCGGCGCGCAGCAGGGCGAGACGGGCGGGGGAGGTGCTGGCCAGGTAGAGCGGGACGGTCATGCCGCCCAGCCTGTCAGACTCGACGCATGGGAGACATGCTGGGCCGCGAGGTCGAACTGGACGTGACGGGCATCGCACACGGGGGCATCTCGGTGGCCAGACTCGACGGGCGGGTCGTGTTCGTGACCGACACCCTGCCCGGCGAGAAGGTCGTGGCGCGCATCACCGACGACCGCAAGAAGGCGTTCTGGCGGGCCGACACGGTGCGCGTCCTCGAGGCGAGCGAGCACCGTCGGCCCCACGTGTGGGGCGCGGCCGCCCTCGAGGTCGATCCGACCGACCGTGCCGGCGGCGCCGAGTTCGGGCACGTCGAGCTCGGCCACCAGCGCGAGCTGAAGCGACGCGTGGTGGTCGACGCGCTGACCCGCATGGGCGGGATCGCCGACGCCGACGGCCGCGTCTCGGTCGAGGCCCTGCCCGGCGACGACGAGCGCGGCGGCACCGGGTGGCGCACGCGGCTGCGCCTGCACCTCGACGCCGAGGGGCGTCCCGGTCAGTACGCGGCTCGGTCGCACCGGGTCGTGCACGTGCCCGACCTGCCGCTCGCGTCGCCGGAGGTCGCCGAGGTGGCGCCGCTGGGTGACGCCTTCCCCGGCGAGGAACACGTCGACGTCGTCGCCCCGAGCGGCGGAGGCGCGCGTCTGATCATCGGGCGGCAGGCCCGCTCGACCATCACCGAGGTCGTCGGCGACCGCGAGTTCCGGCTCGACGACGGCGGCTTCTGGCAGGTGCACCGCGAGGCAGCGGCCACGCTCACCGCCGCCGTGCAGACCATGATCGACCCCGAGCGCTTCGACCCGAAGGGCGCCAACCTCGACCTGTACGGCGGGGTCGGACTCCTCGCCGCCGCCGTGGGGGACCGCTTCGGTGCGGGGACGCGCATCACGAGCGTCGAGAGCGACGAGCGGGCCACCGAGCACGCGTCCGAGAACCTGGCCGAGTGGATCGGCGCGTCGGCCGTGACAGGACGCGTCGAGCGCTGGTTGCGCCAGACCGCGTCGCAGGCGAGCGACGCCGAGCGCGAGCGCCTCGCCGCCGCGACGGTCGTGCTCGACCCGCCCCGCTCGGGCGCCGGGCGCGACGTGGTGTCCGAGATCGCGGCCCTCCGCCCGGCCCAGGTCGTCTACGTCGCGTGCGACCCGGTCGCCCTCGCCCGGGACGTGGCCCTCTTCGCCGAGCGGGGCTACGCGCTCGACGCCCTGCAGGCGTACGACCTCTTCCCGAACACGCACCACGTCGAGACGGTGGTGCGCCTGCTGCCGGCCTGAGCCGCCGTCCGGTTACGATGTACCCCGTGCACGCCCGGGATTCAGGGACCAGGGCACACGCCGACCGAAGGATCACCGTGTCAGACATCACGACCGAGACCCCCATCGCCACCCGCCAGACAGCACCCGTGCGGGTCGCCGTCGTCGACGACCACGAGTCGGTGCGGCTCGGCATCCAGGCCGCGTGCCAGAACGAGGGCTTCGAGGTGATCCTCACCGCCGCCGGCGTGCAGGAGTTCGTCGAGAACCTCGCGGGTCGCGAGGTCGACGTCGTCGTCCTCGACCTGTCGCTCGGCGACGGCTCGACCGTCACCGAGAACGTCAAGCGCGTCCAGGCGACGGGGTCGGCCGTCCTCGTGCACAGCATCGCCGACCGGGTCGCCTCGGTCCGTGAGGCGCTCGCCGCGGGGGCGGCCGGCGTCATCCCGAAGTCCTCCGCCACGAAGACCGTCATGGCCGCGGTCGCCACGGTCGCCCGCGGCGACGTGCTCAACAACCTCGAGTGGGCGAGCGCGATCGATGCCGACCGCGACTTCGCCAAGGCCCAGTTGGGTCGTCGCGAGCGCGAGATCCTGCACCTCTACGCCTCGGGTCTGCCGCTGAAGCTGGCCGCCCAGCAGCTCGGCATCGGCTACTCGACGGCCCGCGAGTACCTCGACCGCATCCGCGTCAAGTACGTCGAGGTCGGACGCCCGGCACCCACCAAGGTCGACCTCCTCCGTCGCGCCGTCGAGGACGGCATCCTGCCGGGGCTCGACGCGGACGGTGGCGATGGCCGGTGAGGGTCGGCTGACCGGCCCGCTCCCGCTCGGGCCCCTGCGGCCCCCGCGCAACCCGATCAGTCGTGCCCTGCTCGACAAGGTGCTGGGGCGCATCATCGCCGCGGCCGGTCTCGTGTTCGGCCTGCAGGCCCTGCCCGGGATGATCGGTCAGGTCGGGAGCATGCAGCTCGCCTGGGCCTGGGTGATCGGCCTGGCCATGTTCGGCGGGTTCCTGGCGTTGGTCGTGGCGAGCCTCGTGCAGCGCGGCGTGACCACGGTCGAGGCCTTCGTCGCGATCGCCTACCTGATCGCGCTGGTCACCTGGCCCCTCGCCGTCGACGACCCCAGCGAGGTCCAGGCGAGCGTGCCCTGGCTCTGGTACCTGTGCACCGTCGCCACGGCCTCGGCCGCGTCGGCGTTCTCCACCTGGATCGCGACCGGCTACCTCTTCGTCGCCCCCGCCGTCTACGGCTTCATCCGCCTGACGCCGTCGGGCGGAGCGGTCTCCCCGCAGCGCGCGACCCTCGACTCCGTCTACGCGATCCTGCTCGGCGGTGCGGTCCTGATCCTCGTGGTGATCCTGCGCCAGGCGGCCGCGAACGTCGACCAGGCCCAGGCGACCGCGGTCGCGCGGTACTCCGAGGCGATCCGCGAGCACGCCACCGAGCTCGAACGGGTGCAGGTCGACGCCATCGTGCACGACAGCGTCCTCACGACCTTCATCCAGGCGGCCAGGGCCTGGTCACCCGAAGAGCGTGAGCTGTCGACCAACATGGCCCGGAACGCGATGTCCCACCTCTCGGCGGCGGCGAGCACGACTCCGTTCGACGAGTCCGACACGACGGTCACGGGCATGGTCGACCGCATCGCGGCCGCCGTGTCGGACCTGGGCGTCTCGGTCGAGCTGCGCCGGGGCCCGATCGAGGGCGAGGGCATCCCGTCCACCGCCGCGGAGGCCCTCTACTCGGCCGCCGTGCAGGCCCTGGTGAACAGTTCCCAGCACGCCGGGGACGCGCCCGGTGTCCGGCGGTGGGTCGACGTCACCCGCGAGGCGACCGGCCTCACGACCGTCGAGGTCGGCGACACGGGCAAGGGCTTCGAGCCGGCGACGGTGCCGACCGAGCGTCTGGGTGTCCGGGTGTCGATCCACGAGAGGCTGAACAACGCCGGCGGACTCGCGACCATCGACTCGGCACCGGGGCGCGGAACCCTCGTGCGACTGCAGTGGCCGGTCGGCGCCCTCCTCGAGGGGGGATCGGCTCCCCGTCCCTCGCCCGACCGCGCCGACGAGACGGGCATCCCGGAGGGCGTCGCGTGAGGGTCTCCGTGCCGCGGTGGCTGATCGTCTCGCTCGCCGCCGTCTTCTCGGCCTACCATCTGGTCCTCGCCGTGGCCTCGTTGGACCGGTTCACCGATCCGCTTCCCGTCGTCGCGTGCATGGTGTTGTACGCCGCGGCGACCGTGGCCGTGCTGTGGCCCAGCCGCCACCGTCATCATGCCCGTGTGGCTGGCCTCGTTCTGCCTCGCCGTAAGCATCGTCCTCCCGCTGGTCGTGACCTCCGAGCTCGACAGCTCGGTGAAGAACGGCTATGCCACGTGGTACGTGGCGGCCGTGGGCACGCTCATGGTGATCGTGTCGACGAGACGCCGCCAGGGGTTCGCCTGGCTCGGGGTCGGATTCATGGCGGCTCACGGGGTGCTCTGGGCCGGGGCCGAACAGATCGCCGACCTCGGCATCGTCGGCAGCGTGGTCTGGGTCGCCTTCAGTCACGCGATGTCGAGCACGCTGACGCGTGCCGGGCGCGAGACGCGTGAGTTCATCCTCGCCGAGCACGAGGCGGCGGACTGGCAGGCCGCGCAGGAAGCCCACGTGAACGAGCGGCAGTACCGGCTGCTGCAGACGGGCCGGACGGCACGGCCGATGCTCCAGACCATCGTCGATCGACACGGCGACCTGACCGCGGCCGAGCGACAGGAGTGCCTGAACCTCGAGGGGGCCATCCGGGACGAGATCCGGGGACGCCGCCTCCTCGACGACGACGTGCGTCACGAGGTCATGGCGGCGCGTCGTCGGGGGGCCGTCGTCAGCCTCCTCGACGAGGGAGGCCTCGACGACCTCGGGCCAACGGATCTGCGGCGGGTCCATGCCGTGCTCGCCGAGGCCCTCCGCGGCTCGCTCGCCGATCGCATCATCGTCCGGACCGTCCAGGGCGGGGGAGACGACGCCGTCACGGTCGTCGGGCTCGGTTCGCCGGACCTGTCGTCGAGCGCCCTCGGCCGGGGCGTCTCGGCCGACGCGGACGAGGACGACGACGCCGACGAGGTGCAGCTCTGGCTGCAGATCCCCCGCTCGGCCCCCTGATCATCCACCGGGCAGCCTCACGGCAGGGCCGGGGAAGAAGGAAGGGCCGGACGATCGTCCGGCCCTTCCGAGACCCTGAGTCAGGGCGGCAACCCGAATGTCGCCCTGACTCCCCCCGGCAGGAATCCACTACCCATGTGGTCCTGCTGGTGGTGTGACTCCGAGAGAGACACCTAGCAAGAGCAAGCATGGTGGGTCGGGGCCGCGGGTGCAGTCGTCATTTAGGGGGACAGGCGGGGGAAGATGACTGCGTCTACCCCCGTTCCGGGGGCGTCAGCCCTCGAAACCCCGCCAGCGGCCTTCTCCGGCCGTGATGACGGGACGCGGTGCCCGGGCCGATCGCGTCCAGCCCGACGTCGTGGGTCGGGAGGACGTCGTCGTCGCCGATCCGGCCCGGCCGGCCGCGACGGCGGCGAGCAGCGCCGTGACGGCCGCCAGTTCGTCGGGCGTCGGGTCCCCGGCGACGACCCTGATGAGGGGAGCCGACGGCTGCTCGTCCGGGTCGGTGGGGGAGTCCGCCGGGTCGGGGGAGGCGGCGGCGTGGCGACCACTCACAGGGGGATGTTCCCGTGCTTCTTCGGCGGCAGGGTCGCCCGCTTGGTCTTGAGGGCGCGCAGTGCCTTGATGACGGCGACGCGGGTCGCGGCCGGTTCGACGACACCGTCGAGCTCGCCCCGCTCCGCGGCGAGGAAGGGACTCGCCACGTTGTAGGTGTACTCGTTGGCCAGTCGCGTGCGCACCGCCGCCACGTCTTCGCCCGCCTCGGCCGCCGCCTTGATCTCGTTGCGGTAGAGGATGTTGACGGCGCCCTGGCCGCCCATCACGGCGATCTCGGCCGTGGGCCACGCGAGGTTGATGTCGGCACCCAGCTGCTTCGACCCCATGACGATGTAGGCACCGCCGTACGCCTTGCGGGTGATCACCGTCACGAGCGGGACCGTGGCCTCGGCGTAGGCGTAGAGCAGCTTGGCTCCGCGACGGATGACACCGGTCCACTCCTGGTCCGTGCCGGGCAGGTATCCGGGCACGTCGACCAGGGTGAGGATGGGGATGTTGAACGCGTCGCAGAAGCGCACGAAACGACTGGCCTTCTCACCGGCCTCGATGTTGAGGGTGCCGGCCATGGCGGACGGCTGGTTGGCGATCACGCCCACCGGACGGCCCTCCACCCGGCCGAAGCCCACGACGATGTTGGGCGCGAACAGCGGCTGGACCTCGAGGAACTCGCCGTCGTCGACGACGTGGTCGATGACGGTCATGACGTCGTAGGGCTGGTTCGGGCTGTCCGGGATCAGCGTGTTCAGCTGGCGGTCGTGGTCGGTGGTCTCGAGTTCGACCGGCACGTCGAAGACGTGCGGGTCGGCCAGGTTGTTGTCGGGCAGGTACGAGAGCAGCGCGCGGGCGTAGTCGAGGGCGTCGTCCTCGTCGCTCGCCAGGTAGTGCGACACGCCCGAGACCTTGTTGTGGGTCAGGGCTCCGCCGAGCTCTTCGAAGCCCACGTCCTCGCCCGTCACGGTCTTGATGACGTCCGGGCCGGTGACGAACATGTGGCTGGTCTTGTCGACCATGATCACGAAGTCGGTCAGCGCGGGGGAGTACACCGCGCCTCCGGCCGCGGGGCCCATGATCAGCGAGATCTGGGGGATGACGCCCGAGGCGGCCGTGTTCAGTCGGAAGATCTCGCCGTACTTGCCCAGGGCGACGACGCCCTCCTGGATGCGCGCTCCGCCCGAGTCGAGGATGCCGATGATGGGCACCCCGGTCTTGAGGGCCAGCTGCATGACCTTGATGATCTTCTCACCCGCCACCTCGCCGAGCGAGCCGCCGAAGATGGTGAAGTCCTGCGAGTAGACCGCGACCTGGCGGCCGTGGATCGTGCCCGTTCCCGTGACGACCGCGTCGCCGTAGGGCCGTTTGGCCTCCATGCCGAAGGCGTGGGTGCGGTGTCGGACGAACTCGTCGAGTTCGACGAACGAGCCCGGGTCGAGCAACTCGTCGATCCGTTCGCGGGCCGTCTTCTTGCCCTTGGCGTGCTGCTTCGCGATCGCGGCCTCGCCGCTGGCCGTCACGGCCTCGTGATAGCGGGCCTTGAGGTCGGCGAGCTTGCCCGCGGTGGTGTGCAGGTCGGGCGCGGCGTCGGTGGGTGGCGCGGAGTCAGGAGTCACGCGCTTCACTCTACTGACCGACCCGCAGCCATCCGTTGGAGGTTTCCACGCGTGGACGCCGTCGTACGTCGTAGGAGTCGTCAACCGAGGCCGCCTAGGCTGACCCGATGGACTTCCCCCTCAGCGCGTCCGTCAGCCCCCGTCTCGTGGTGCTCGAGTCCACCGGATCGACCAACGCCGACCTGCTGGCCGCCGTCGACGAGCCGCACCTGGCGACCTGGCTGACCCTCGACCAGTCCGCCGGGAGGGGCCGGCTCGGTCGACGGTGGGAGACCGCGCCCGGTCGTTCCCTCGCGGCGAGCGTCCTGCTGCGCCGCGGCGACCTGCCGGTCGACTCGCTCGGCTGGGTGCCGCTCCTCGCCGGCGTCGCGATGCGCGCCTCCGTCCGGGGCCTGCTCCCGGGTGGCGACGTCACGCTGAAGTGGCCCAACGACGTGCAGGTGGCCGGCGGAAAGGTCTGCGGCCTGCTCGCCGAGCTGAGGCCCGACGCGAGCGCCGTGGTCGTGGGGGCCGGGGTCAACCTCACGGTGCCGGCCGGTGAGCTGCCGACGCCGACCTCGACGTCGCTCGGTCTGCACGGTGCGCGGGGCACGGCTCACGAGCTCGCCGACGCCGTGCTGTCGGCCTGGGTCTCCGGTCTGGCCCGGTTCGTCGCCGACCTCGCCGCTGCCCGGGGCGACGCCGTGGCGAGCGGCGCCCTGTCGCTGGTGCGCACGCACTGCGCGACGCTGGGGCGCGACGTCCGCGTCGAACTCCCCGGAGGCGCGGCTCTCGTGGGCGAGGCCGTCGACGTCGACGAGGCGGGCCGGTTGGTCGTGCGTTCCGCCTCGACCGGCGGGCTGACGGCCGTCGCTTCGGGTGACGTCACGCATCTGCGGTATGAATGAGCCTGTGAGCAGCGACGGACCACAGCCGACCGAGTACGTCGTCGCGCGGCTGCGTCCCCACGCCCGCGTGCTGTTCTGGCCGTCCCTCGGGCTCGTCGGCATCTGCGCCGCGACCGGCTACTTCGGCGGTCGCTTCGACGTCGCCTGGCAGAACTACGTCGTGCTGGGCGCGGCCGTCGCCCTCATCGTTCTGCTCTGGTTGGTGCCCGTGCTGATCTGGCTCGGCAAGCGCTACGTCATCACCTCGCGTCGCCTCGTCGTGCGCAAGGGGCTGTTCGTGCGCACTCGTCAAGAGTTGCTCCACAGCCGCGGCTACGACCTCACGGTGCGCAAGAACTCGGTGCAGAGCGCCTTCCGCAGCGGAGACGTCCTGATCAACACCGGCCTCGACCGTCCGCTCGTCCTCTGGGACGTGCCGTCGGCCGACCTCGTCCAATCGACCCTGCACGACCTGATGGAGTCGAACCTCAACAGCGTCGCGCAGCGTCGCCAGCACGAGCAGTCCGTCGGACACACCGACACCACCCCATGGGGCGACGACCGGGTCATCTGATCCGGCTCGCGTGATATAGGATATTACAATGCGAATCTCAGTCATCGGTTGCGGTTACCTCGGAGCCGTGCACGCCGCGTGCATGGCCGACCTCGGGCACGACGTGGTCGGCATCGACGTCGACCCGGGCAAGATCGCCCTGCTCTCGTCGGGTCACGCCCCGTTCTTCGAACCCGGACTGCCCGAGGCGCTCCGCCGGGCCCTCGACTCGGGGCGACTGCGGTTCTCGACCGACCCGGCCGACGCCGCCGGTTCGCAGGTCCACTTCGTCGCCGTCGGCACCCCGCAGACCCCGGGCAGCGACGCGGCCGACCTCACCTACGTCGACGCCGCGGTCCAGGGGCTCTTGCCCCACCTCGCCGACGGCGACCTCGTGGTGGGCAAGTCCACCGTTCCCGTCGGCACCGCGAGCCGACTCGCCGACCTGGTCCGCGCCTCCTCCGGGGCCGACCTGGCCTGGAACCCCGAGTTCCTCCGCGAGGGCTTCGCCGTGGCCGACACCGTCGCGCCCGACCGCTTCGTCTACGGAGTGCCCGAGGGTGACGCCGGTGAGCGGGCGACGGCCGTGCTCGACGAGGTCTACGCGACGGCTCTGGCGACGGGCACGCCCCGGCTCGTGACCGGGTACGCGACGGCCGAACTGGTGAAGGTCTCGGCCAACGCGTTCCTCGCGACGAAGATCTCGTTCATCAACGCGATGGCCGAGATCGCCGAGGCCACCGGTGCGGACGTGACGCAGCTGGCCGACGCGATCGGGCACGACGCCCGCATCGGCCGCCGGTTCCTCAACGCCGGCCTCGGCTTCGGCGGCGGGTGCCTGCCGAAGGACATCCGGGCGTTCCGGGCCCGATCGCGCGAGTTGGGGCTCGAGTCCCTGGACTTCCTCGCCGACGTCGACGCCGTCAACCTGCGCCGCCGCGACCGCGTCGTCGAGCTCGCGGGCGAGTTGCTCGGCGAGGTGCGCGGTGCGCGCGTCGCCGTCCTCGGGGTGGCGTTCAAGCCCGACAGCGACGACGTCCGCGACTCGCCGGCCCTCGACGTCGCCCGACGACTGCACGCCGCCGGGGCCGACGTGGTCGTCCACGACCCCGAGGCCAACGAGACCGCCGCCCGGCTGGCTCCCGACCTCACCTACGTCGGGGACGTCCCCACCGCCCTCCGCGACGCCGAGCTCGTGTTGGTCCTCACCGAATGGACGCAGTTCAAGGCGCTGCGTCCGGCCGACGTCGCCGCCCTCGTCTCCCGGCGACGCATCGTCGACGCGCGCAACGTGTTCGACCCCGCCGAGTGGCGCGAGGCCGGGTTCGAGTTCCGGGGGCTCGGGCGACCGTAGCCTCGCGACGAGCTGTGGGTGCGCGATCTCGTGCCGGTGCCGGGCCCCGTCCGGCAGGTCGACGCCGCCCGGCCGGATGCCACCGATACGATGACCGCATGACGAACCGGGCCCTCATCGCCATGCTGACCGCCGGGGCCCTGGCCCTCACCCTCTCCGCGTGCACGAGCGGCGACGACGACCCGACGCCGACGGTGTCGAGCTTCAGCCCGACGTCGACCGCATCACCGTCGGCTCCCGACACGGGGGCCGAGACGGTCGCCCCCACGGCGCCGACGGACGACCCGAACGACACCGTCGAGACGCCTGTCCCCGTGCCGTCCGACCAGGCGGACGGCTGGACCGACGCCCGCGCCTACGACGCCTGTCGGAACGAGGCCACGAGGTCGCAGGGCGCGGACTACACCTGGAACGACCGTTCGTCGCAGACCCTCGTGCAGGGGCCCGGGGGGCGCACCATCGACGTCGCCGGGCTCTACACAGGAGGCGACGTCGGTGTCGCCAACGTCACGTACCGGTGCACGGTCGGTGGAACTCCGGACTCACCGCAGTTGAGCGGGACGGTCGTCCGATGACGGCTCTTCGTGTCGGCGTGATCGGTGGCGGCCAGCTCGCCCGCATGATGATCCCGCCCGCCGTCCACCTCGGCATCGAGATCAGCGTCCTCGCCGAGGCCGAGGGCAGTTCGGCCAGGCTGGCGGCGACACAGGTGGGTGACTACCACGACGTCGACGTCGTCCTCGATTTCGCCCGCACGGTCGACGTGGTCACCTTCGACCACGAGCACGTCCCCCAGCAGGTCCTGGCCGCCCTCGTCGACGCGGGTGTGCCCGTGCACCCCGGGCCGTCCGCGCTGGCCGTCGCGCAGGACAAGATCGTCATGCGTCAGCGGCTCACCGAGCTCGGGCTGCCCGTCCCGGACTGGGCGGCCGTCCACGATGCCTCCGAGCTCGAGGCGTTCCTCGCCGACCACGGAGGCCGGGCGGTCGTCAAGACCGCGCGGGGCGGTTACGACGGCAAAGGCGTGCGCGTGGTCTCGGCCGCGCACGAAGCCGACGACTGGTTCGGAGCCCTGGCCGAGGACGGCAACGGAGGCGCGCTCCTCGTCGAGGAGCTCGTCGAGTTCCGGCGTGAGCTGTCGCAGCTCGTGGCCCGTCGGCCGAGCGGCGACATCGTCCCGTGGCCTCTCGTCGAGACCGTCCAACGCGACGGGGTCTGCTCCGAGGTCTTCGCCCCGGCGCCCTCGAGTGCCGGTCGCCTGGCCGACCTGGCCGACGAGATCGCCCGGACGGTGGCCGAGCGGCTCGACGTCACCGGGGTCCTGGCCGTCGAGCTCTTCGAGACGACCGACGAGCGCCTGCTGATCAACGAACTCGCCATGCGGCCGCACAACACCGGCCACTGGACGATCGACGGGGCGACCACCAGCCAGTTCGAACAGCACCTCCGGGCCGTGCTCGACCTGCCCCTGGGCGACACGGGCTGCCACCGCCCGTGGAGCGTCATGCTGAACGTGCTCGGCGGACCGGCGACCGGGTCGATGGCCGACCGACTCCCCGCTCTCATGGCCGACCAGCCGGCGGTCAAGGTCCACGACTACGGCAAGGAGCCGCGGCCCGGGCGGAAGGTCGGTCACGTCACCGTGGTCGGCGACGACCTCGACGAGGCCGTCTTCCGGGCGCGCGCCGCTGTCGAGTTCTTCACCGACTGACGGCTATCCTCTAGTCCGTGTCCGACCCGAAGAGCACCGACGTGCGCCCGAACGACCCCGCCGTACCCGCGAAGGTCGCCATCGTCATGGGCTCCGACAGCGACTGGCCCACCATGCAGGGCGCGTCGACGATCTTGTCCGAGCTGGGCATCCCGCACGAGGTCGAGGTCGTCTCGGCGCACCGCACGCCCGACAAGATGATCGCCTTCGGTCGAGACGCCGCCGGTCGAGGACTGTCCGTCGTCATCGCCGGGGCCGGGGGAGCAGCGCACCTGCCCGGCATGATCGCCTCGGTGACGACCCTTCCCGTGGTCGGCGTGCCGGTCGCGCTGGCCAAGCTCGACGGTCTGGACTCGTTGCTCTCGATCGTGCAGATGCCGGCGGGCATCCCTGTCGCGACCGTGTCGATCGGTGGCTCGGTCAACGCCGGCCTGCTCGCGGCCCGCATCATCGGCACGCACGACCCGGCCGTCGCCGAGCGCTTGGCCCGCCACGCCGAGTCCCTCGCCGGTCTGGTCGAGCAGAAGAACGCCGACCTGCGCCGATCACTGTGAGCACGTCCCTGCCCGTGCGTCACCCCGACGCCACCTCCGAGCCCTTCATGACGAAGCGAGCGTGGGTGCTCGTCCTGTTGAACGTGGTCGTGCCCGGCTCGGCCCAGGTGCTCGCGGGCAACCGCCGACTCGGGCGATGGGGGCTCGCCTCCACCCTCGTCTTCTGGGCGGTCGCGGTCGTCGTCATCGTCCTGGCGTTCGCCTTCCGCTCGCCCCTGATCGAGATCGCGACCAACGTCGTCGCCCTGACGATCGTCCAGGTCTTCCTCGCGTACTACGCGGTGTTGTGGGTGGTGCTGACCGTCGACACGTTGCGCTTGGCCCGCATCGTCCGGACGGCCCCCTCGGCGCGGGGATTCCTCGCCGGAGCGATGGTGCTCTTGATGGTGCTGACCGTCGGGCCCGCCGCCTACGGGGCCTACCTCGCCGGGGTGCAGCACGGTCTGCTGAACAGTCTCTTCACCTCGAGGGCCGACGCCGCACCTCCTGTGGACGGTCGCTACAACATCATGTTGCTCGGCGGTGATGCGGGGGCCGACCGCACGGGGCTGCGTCCCGACAGCATCTCGGTCGCCAGCATCGACGCCGAGACCGGTGCGACCACCATCGTGGGAATCCCGCGGAACCTGTACGACGCGCCCTTCGTCGCGGGATCACCGCTGTACGGCGACTACCCCGACGGCTACGACTGCGGCGACGACTGCCTCGTGAGCTTCCTGTACACCTACGGGGAAGAGCATCCCGACCTCTACCCCGATGCCGAGTCGAGGGGCAGCAACGCCGGGGTCGAGGCGATGCGCGACGCCGTCGAGGGCATCACGGGCCTGACGGTGCAGTACTACGCCCTCATCGACATGCAGGGCTTCGTCGACCTCATTGACGCGCTCGGTGGCATCCAGGTCGACGTGCAGCAGCGCATCCCGATCAACGGAGGCGTCGACGGCAACGGTCAGCCGATCAACGTCGACGGCTGGATCGAGCCCGGTGATCAGAAGCTCGACGGGTACCACGCCCTCTGGTACGCCAGGGCACGGCACGGTACCAGCGACTACGACCGCATGGCTCGTCAGCGCGAGGTGCAGCAGGCGCTCCTGTCCCAGTTCCAGCCGGCGACGGTGCTGTCGAAGTTCCAGGCGGTCGCGTCGGCCGGTGTGCAGACCGTCGACACCGACATCCCGCAGGGTGCCCTGGCCGCCTTCGTCGACCTGGCCGTCGAGGCGAAGTCGCAGCAGATCACGAGCCTCGAACTCGTGCCGCCCACCTACGACAACGTCTACCCGGACTACGACGCGATGCGCACCGCGGTGGCGCAGGCCACGACGTCCGTCACCGCACCCTGACGACCCGTCTCAGGCCGTGCGTCGAGGCCGATCGGCGGAAGCCGACCGGGTGAGGAGGCGCCCACCTGCGGCGCGGGTCACGCGCGTCGTGACCCGGGCCTCAGGGTTGCTCAGAGGTCGGCGTGCAGCTGCCACACCTTGTCGGCCGAGTCCCGCCAGCTGAAGGCGCGCGCTCGGTCGATCCCGGCGATGCCGAGACGGGTCGACAGTTCGACGTCGGAGACGACCTGGAACATGGCCTGGGCGAGACGCTCCGGGTAGCCGGCGGAGTCTTCCCGCGGCACGCTGACTGCCGCGTCCGCTGCGACCTCGAGGAGGGCGGGGGCATCCGAGACGATGGTGGGCGTGCCCAGGCTGAACGCCTCGACGACGGGCAGCCCGAACCCCTCGGCGAGACTGGGGAACACGAAGACGGACGCGCGCTGCAACAGGACGGCGAGCTGCTCGTCCGACACGAAGCCCATCGTGCGGACCTTGTCGGCGGGGAGCCCTGCCGCGGCGACCAGGTCGGCCACCTTGACGTCTCCCCATCCTTCGGGGCCGACGATCAGCAGAGGCAGGTCGGGGGCGTCGGGGTGTGCGAGGGCCCGGATGAGGGGCTCGAGGCCCTTGCGCGGTTCGAGGGTGCCGACGCTGAGGGCGTACCGTTCGGGAAGGTCCAGGGCATCGGCGACCTCGTCGGCGTCCGCGGGGACGGCGAGCTTGGGGCTCACGGCGCCGCCGATGACGCGCAGGCGGTCGCCGAAGGGGAACAGCTCGGAGAGCTCGCGAGCGACGCTGTGCGTCGGTACGACGACGCCGTCGGCGTGCTTGAAGGCCCGCTTGGTCATCGCCTTGTGCCAGCGGACGCCACGAGGGGTGAGGGTCTCGGGGTGGGTCCACGGCACCGTGTCGTGGATCGTGACGACGGTCTGCGTTCCCGGGTCGAGTGCGCGGTCGTGACGGTAGAGGGGAGCGAGCAGGCTGGTCGCGTGGACCATCCCCCGGCCGGGAAGGCCGACGACGCCGCCCTGCCACGCCAGCGACAACTCACGGCGACCGAGTGGCGACTTGGCGACACGGGACAGCCCCGGGAGCAGATCCGTCAACCGGTCGTAGTCGGTCTGTGGGTGGGCCGCCACGACACCCTCGACGTCGCAGCCGCGGGGGGCCGTCTCGACGAGGGCTCGGGTCAACTCTTCCGTGTAGCGCCCGATGCCTCCGGGGATGGGAGCCAGGATCTGGTCAACGACTACTCGCAGCGTGGTCATCGGTCTGCAACACTCCCCTGCTCGCGGCCTCGGCCAGCGCTTCTCTCCACGGACGCATGGGCGTCAAGCCGGCCCGTGCCCACGCGTCGTGGCCGAGGACGCTGTAGCTCGGTCTCGGTGCGGGACGGACGAAGGTGGAGCTGTCCGTCGGCAGGACCCTGGCCGGATCGAGTCCGGCTTCGTCGAAGACGGCCCGGGCGAACTCGAACCAGCTCGTACTGCCGGAGTTGGTGCCGTGGTACACGCCGGCCGGAGCGTCGGAGTCGAGCAGCGCGACGATCTGGGCCGCGAGGTCGGCCGTCCAGGTCGGCTGGCCGAGTTGGTCGTCGACGACCTTGACGGTGTCGTGTGAGCCCGCGAGCTTGACCATCGTCTTCGCGAAGTTGCCCCCGTGGGCACCGTACAGCCACGCCGTGCGCACGATGAAGGTGCCCTCCGGGTTGGCGGCGAGGGCGAGCTTCTCTCCCTCGGCCTTGGTGCGGCCGTAGGCGCTGACCGGCGCGATCGTGGCGTCCTCGGCATAGGGCGATGCGGCGTCGCCGTCGAAGACGTAGTCGGTCGAGACCTGGACGAGCTTCGCCCCGACGGATGCCGTCGCCTCGGCCAACAGACCGGCGGCGGTGCCGTTGACGGCCAATGCGGTTTCTTCGTCGGTCTCGGCCGCGTCCACGGCGGTGTACGCGGCGGCGTTGATGACGACGTCGTGTCCCTGGACGGCGGCGAAGACGGCATCCCGGTCGGTCACGTCGAGGTCGGCACGGCCGAGGACCGTGACGTCTCGCCCGAAGAGCGCTTCGAGCAGGTCGGTGCCGAGCATGCCCCGGGCCCCGGTGACCGAGGTACTTGGAGTTCTGGGCGGCGGCCATCAGAGAGCGGCGCGCTCTTTGAGCGGCTGCCACCACTCGCGGTTGTCGCGGTACCACTGGACGACCTCGGCGAGACCCTTCTCGAAGGGCACCTGGGGCTCGTAGCCGAGCTCGTCGCGGATCTTCGAGATGTCGACGGAGTACCTCAGGTCGTGGCCCAGACGGTCCTGGACGCGGTCGACGTAGGACCAGTCCTTGCCGGTTGCCTCGAGCAGCATCTCGGTGAGTTCTTTGTTGGTGAGCTCGGTGCCGCCGCCGATGTTGTAGATCTCTCCGGCGCGACCACCGACGAGCACCATGGCGATGCCACGGGTGTGGTCGTCGACGTGCAGCCAGTCGCGGATGTTGTTGCCCTCGCCGTAGAGCGGCACGTGGACGTCGTCGATCAGGTTCGTGACGAAGAGCGGGATGACCTTCTCGGGGAAGTGGTACGGGCCGTAGTTGTTGCTGCAGCGCGTGATGGAGACGTTGAGGCCGTGGGTGCGGTGGTAGCTGCGGGCGAGCAGGTCGCTCCCGGCCTTCGAGGCGGAGTAGGGCGAGTTGGGTTCGAGCGGACGGTCCTCGGCCCAGGAGCCCTCGGCGATGGAGCCGTAGACCTCGTCGGTCGAGACGTGCACGAAGCGCTTCAGGTCGTTGCGCAGGGCGGCGTCGAGCAGCTGCTGCGTTCCCAGCACGTTCGTCTCGACGAAGATCGAGGCGTCGCGGACCGAGCGGTCGACGTGGGATTCTGCGGCGAAGTGGACGACGGCGTCGACCTCGGGGAAGAGCGTGTCGAGCAGGGCGCCGTCACGGATGTCGCCCTTGACGAACGTGTAACGGGGGGAGTCGGCGACACTCACCAGGTTGGCCTCGTTGCCCGAGTAGGTGAGCGCGTCGAGGACGACGACCTCGGCCCCTTCGAGGCCCGGGTAGGCGTCTTCGAGCGTGCGGCGGACGAAGTTGGAGCCGATGAAGCCGGCTCCGCCGGTGACGAGGATTTTCACAGGTGTTCCTTGCAGGTCGGTCGCGGAAGAGTCGGTCGATCTTAGCCGACGGGGACGGCTGACCGAGTGGTCCGGAGGCCCTCGACGCGGACGTGCCCCCTGCCTCTGGGGGTAGACCGATGGCAGGCCGGCGTGCAAACGTCGTTCCATGCGCCCTGAAACCTCTGTGCCCTCGGCACGTGACCTGGGCCCCGTCCTCGGCCGCCGGGGGCTCCTGAGCCTCGCGGCCGTCGCCGGTGCGGGTGCCTCGGGACTGCTCTCGACCCAGTCCGGTCGGGCCGCCACGACGCTCGGCGAGACGTCCGACGGCGTCCAGACGATCGAGTCGGCTCTCGCGCAGGCCGCGACCCAGGCGTGGGGAGGCCAGGCCAACGGCCGCATCCCGTCGGGCCTCCTGGTCCCCGTGCCCGCGTCGGTAGGCGGATCGGGCTTCCTGCGGGACGACGCCGCTCGGCAGTACTTCGCGATGGGCCTCGCCTTCCAGGCGGCCGTCGGCCGTCCCCTGCAGATCACCGAGGGCTACCGCTCGTACGACCGTCAGGTCGACTACTGGAACCGCTACCAGGCGGGCACCGGCAACCTGGCCGCCTATCCGGGCACCTCGAACCACGGTTGGGGCATCTCCTGCGACTTCGGCGCCGGGGTCGACGCGGCGGGGTCGTCGGCGAAGCGGTGGATGGACGCGAACTGCGGGCGATACGGCTGGGCGCCGACGGGCAACACGTTCTCCCGGCCCGAGGCCTGGCACTTCGACTACGTGGCGGCGTACCCGGGTCCTGCATCGGCGGTCCGCGACACGTCCGGGCTCGTCGCGGTCCGCGTCCCGGAGTCCATGCCCGGGGTCGGGACGAGCTACACGGCTCTCCTGGGCATGCGGTCCTTGCGTCACTTCACCACGATCGGGCAGGTGAACGCCGTCCGAGCCGTCGGCATCCCCTACTTCGACGTGGTCTCCCGACGAGACTTCGAGGGCTTGCTCGACGCGATGTCCATCCCACGTTCTGCGCTCACGACCAACGCCGACTACTGGCGTCCCTGACCTCTAGGAGAAAACATGCTCGTCCTGCACTGCTACGACAACCTGCCCGAGGTCGGCCGGGGCTACGTCTGCGTCGTGGCGCCACGCATGCTGCGGCACGTGACCACCGAGTCGACGGTCACCGCCCTGCGTGCCGTCGGCATGGCACCACGAGACATCAACGGCCAGGGGTTCTACGACATCCTCGCGTCGTTGTCCATCCCACGCTCCGAGCTCAAGACCAACGCGGACTACTCGCGGCGGTGACCGGGGCTGCAGTGCGCGAGCCGCGATCGGCGCTTCCGTGCCCCGCGCCGGCTCTTGGTAAGCTGCCCCGGTGCAGATCCGCGAACTGAAGATCCCAGACAGCTACGAGATCACCCCGAAGCAGTTCGGTGACGACCGGGGCGTCTTCCTCGAGTGGTACCGCTTCGACAAGCTCGCCGAGGTGGTCGGGCACCCCGTCCAGCTTCGTCAAGCCAACACCTCCGTCTCGAAGCGCGGTGTCGTCCGAGGCATCCACTTCGCCGACGTCCCGCTCGGCCAGGCCAAGTACGTCACCGCGACGCATGGTGCGGTCCTCGACTACGTGATCGACATCCGGGTGGGCTCCGCCACCTACGGCCAATGGGACTCCGTGCTCCTCGACGACGTCGACCGGCGCGCCATCTACCTGTCCGAGGGCCTGGGGCACGCGTTCGTCGCGCTGACCGACGATGCGACGGTCAGCTACCTGGTCTCCGACACGTTCCACGCCGAGCGCGAACACGGGATCGACCCCCTCGACCCCGAGATCGGCCTCGTCTTCCCCGAGGGTGCCGGTGAGCCCCTGCTCTCACCGAAGGACACCTCTGCGCCGACGCTGGCCGAGGCGGCGGTCGCCGGGCTCCTGCCGACGTGGGACGACATGCGCGCCTACTATGCGTCCTTGGATGCGGCACACGCCGCCGGAGAGGGCGAATGACATGAAGGGCATCATCCTCGCCGGCGGGTCCGGCACGCGTCTCTGGCCGATCACCAAGGGCATCTCCAAGCAGCTCATGCCCATCTACGACAAGCCGATGGTCTACTACCCCTTGTCGACCCTGATGATGGCAGGCATCCACGAGGTGCTCGTCATCACCACGCCCGAGTACAACGACCAGTTCCGGGCACTGCTCGGCGACGGGTCGCAGCTGGGCATGACCATCGAGTACGCCGTTCAGCCATCGCCCGACGGCCTGGCCCAGGCATTCGTCATCGGCGAGGACTTCATCGGCGACGACAGCGTCGCCCTGGTCCTCGGCGACAACATCTTCCACGGCGTCGGACTCGGCTCGAACCTCAAGAAGAACGCCGACGTCCAGGGCGCGACGATCTTCGCCTACCACGTCGCCGATCCCAAGGCCTATGGGGTCGTCGAGTTCGACGAGGCGTTCAAGGCCGTCTCCATCGAGGAGAAGCCCCTGGCACCGAAGAGCAACTTCGCCGTCCCCGGTCTCTACTTCTACGACAACGCCGTCGTCGGGATCGCGAAGACCATCGAGCCGAGTGCTCGGGGAGAGCTCGAGATCTCGACCGTCAACGAGCGTTACCTCGAGGCCGGCGAACTGCAGGTACAGGTCCTCGACCGCGGCACCGCGTGGCTCGACACCGGCACCTTCGAGTCGATGATGCAGGCGTCCGAATACGTCAGGGTGATCGAGGATCGCCAGGGTCACAAGATCGGCTGCATCGAGGAGATCGCCTGGCGCAACGGGTGGATCGACGACGAGCACCTGGCCGCGTTGGCTGCTCCGCTCGCCAAGAGCGGATACGGTCTCTACTTGCAGAAGCTCCTCGCCGACTGACGTCGGCTCGCCGACCACCGACGACACGAGACCGACCGGAGGGTTCCGGTCGGTCTCGTGTCGTCGGTCGTCGTGTGGCCGGCCTCACGCCTCAGCTGGCTCGAGACGGAGCCGCTCCACCTGACCGGAGCCGACCGTCGCCCCAGCCGGACCGACGGACGCTGCCCACGACGTAGGCCGGTCCCACCTGTCGTTGGAAATGGTAGAAGACGTCCTTCAAGGGTTTGAGGGCGTGGTACTGGTTCAACTCCTCGGACACGAGGCTGATGTCGGTACGCGCCTTGACGACACGCCAGCCCTTGGCGTGTGCGAAGAACGACATCCACTGATCCTCGAGGAACGCGAACCGGCGGGGGAGGCGAGCGAAGAACGCGTCGTCCGACACCAGTTCGCAGTCGTACACCGTGCCGCCCGTGCCGGCGTGGTCGGCGGGGGAGCCCGGAGCGATCTCGGCGCGGGCCCAGTACGATCCGTGCTGACTGAAGGCCCACCAGGAGACCACGGATCGGGACTCGTAGTCCGCCAGGAGATCCGTGACGAAACGGGATGAGACGTCCTGGTCGTCGTCCAACATCACGACCGGTCCGCGGTACCCGGCGTTCCACAACAGACGGGCGGCGACGAAGCGGGCGAGACCGCCGATGTTCACCGGGCTCTGGACCAGATCCACGCTGACCAGGCTCCCAGTCGCGGCGCCACGGACGGCTTCTGCGTAGCGAGCCGCGTCGGCCGCGTTGTTGTTCCACAGGAGGAGGCGGACCGGACGCTCGGCGTCGAGTGCCGCGAGCATGTCGAGCACGTGAGGCAGCCGGTCCGGTCGGTTCCACAGGCACATGACCATCGGGATGCCGGCCGAGTCGGGGCGGCCCCAGGCGCCACTGGTCGACACCGAGACGCCCGTTCGCAGGAACTCGCCGATGACGGCCTGCCAACGGCTGTCCCGTCGTCGTTCGGCCGCCACGCGTGCGGATCGGAGGCCACGGTCGTAGACGCGCTCGACGCGCAGCATCCGGGCGACCGCTCGGGACGCGCGGCGGAACCGACGGTTCATCTCGTGCGTCGGGTTCGTTCGCGGACTCCGTCGACGAGCTTGACGATCCGGCGGTTCTTCATCGCCCCGACCTCCGCACGCGTGCGAGCGAGCTCGTCCTCCAACCCGGCGGCGTGTCGACGGAGTCGAGCGGCCTCGTCCTCGGCGTCCGAGAGGGCCTGCGCGGCCTGGTCGAGCCGCGCCTCCTGCCGGGAGATCTGTTCGTCGCGGCCGACGAGCGAACGGCCGAGCCCGCCGAGGTACCGGTCGACCGGCTCGGTGAACGGGACGTCGGGCGGGTAGGGGCCGGAGGGCGGCACCACCGCGAGGAACTCGACGAGCGAGCGATCGAGGCGGAACGGACCCTCGGCGGCCTCGGCATCCGTCACGTGCCGGGCGGCGTAGTAGGACAGGAGCGTGCCGTCGAGCAGGCGACGGTAGTCGCGCATGCCGTGGTGATTGGGACTGGGGGTCAGATGAGGGCTGGCGAGGTACCCGAGTCCTGCGCTCTCGACCTTGCGCCGGAACTGCGTCCAGGAGCGCCACGGAAGGTGGAGCACCTCGAGTTCGAGCCCCTGCGCAGGTGCACCTGTGCTGGCGATGCTCACCACGTGGTTGCCCTGTGCGACGGTGACGTCGGCGTCGGCGACGTGGACCGCGTTGGTGGTCGGCTGGGCGAGCACGCCGACCGCCCGGAGTTCGTCGTTGGTGCGTTCGTCACGCCACACGAGCCGGTCGATGCCGGGACCGTCGAGCGCGACGGGCCCGACCATGTTGACGACCGGCACCGAGAACGAGCCCAGGCCGGTGTCGAGTCGCGCGAACACGTCGGCCAACCGCAGCGAGCGGTCCCGGGGGATCAGGAACTCGTCGGCGTCGGCGTTGACGACCCAGTCGGCACCGTGGACGGTCGCGGCTTCTCGGGCCATGCGCGTCACGACGGCACCCTGTTGTTTCCGGTGCTCGGGGTCGTGGTGCAGGACGATCGTTCCTGCGGCCTCGAATTCGGTGAGGATCTCTGTGGTGCCGTCGGTCGAGGCGTTGTCGGTGACGATGATCACGTCGACGCCCTGAGCCACGTGGTAATCGACCCATCGGCGGATGATGTCCGCCTCGTCGCGGACCATGGCGGTGACTGCCAGCGTCATCGTTTTCCCGTCGGGTTCGGGGTGGACGCCCGGCGGGGGAGCCCGCCGAGCCGGAAGCGAGCCTCGAGAGCGACGCGGAGTGCGGCGCGGACGGGCCAGAGGTACCACGCGCGGTACTTCGACGCGAGGAAACGGTAGGCGCTGCGGTGGTGCTCACGTCGCATCGCGTCCGACGACTCGCGCGTCGAGTGGGCGCCGACGTGGACGACGGTGGCGGCGGGCTCGTAGACGCTCCGGCGGCCGGAGAGGCCGATGCGATAGCCCAGGTCGACGTCTTCGAAGTACATGAAGTAGCGCTCGTCGAACCCTCCTAACTCGTCGAACACGTCGCGACGCACGAGTAGGCAGGCACCGGAGAGCCAGCCGGTGTCGCGCCGGGCCTCGTGCTCGCCTTCGCGCCGGTACGAGCGAGACCAGGGGTTCGTCGGCCAGAGGTTCGCGAACAGCGCGTGACCGAGGCCTGTTCGCAACGAGGGGATCTGTCGAGCGGAGGGGTAGGGCTCACCGTCGGCTTCGACGATCGCCGGGCCGACCGCGGCGATGTCGTCGCCGGAGCGGAGGGTGTCGAGCAGGACGTCGACGACGCCGGGGGCGAGGACGACGTCGGGATTCGAGATCAGGACGTGGTGGACCGAACTCGGCAGGTGGGTGACGGCCCGGTTGACCGCCGTGCCGTAGCCGCGATTCGCCCCGACCTCGACGAAACGACCACCGGCGCCCTCGGTCGTCGTCCGGGCCGCTTCGACGTCGTTCGACGCGTTGTCGGCGACGACCAGACGGGTCGGCTCCGCCGAGGCGGACTCGGTCGACGCGAGGAAAGCGCTCAGGTAGCGGCCGGAGTTGTAGCTGACCGTGACGATCGCCACGGTGGGCTCGTCGGAACGGGTGGGGGTGGTCATGGTGTCGTGTAGGCCTCGTCGTGCGCGAGCGCGCACCGCGCCCAGGTGAAGAGTGTGGCACGTTCTCGTGCCAGGGCACCGAGGCGGGACCGCTCGTCGGGTGAGGAGAGCAACGCCGACAACGCCGTCCTGAGCGAGGTGACGGTCGCCTCGGCGTAGGCGACGGCGTCGCCACCGACCTCGGGCAGAGCCGTCGACCGCGTCGTCAGGACGGCAGCGCCCGTAGCCATCGCCTCGAGCACGGGCAACCCGAACCCTTCGCCCGTGCTGGGGTACGCCACGACGCTCGCCCCGCCCAGGAAGGCGGAGAGGTCGTCGAGGGGGAGGTAGCCGAGGTGCCGGAGCGCTGCTCCGGGACGGTTGCCCGCCTCGGTCAAGGTCCGCGCGGCGTCCGCGTCCCAGCCCAGACCACCGGCGACGAGGAGCGGAGGAGCGTCGGGCCCGAGGAGGCGGTGGGCCTCGATGAGGGACGGCACGCTCTTGCGGGGTTCCACCGTCCCGAGGAAGGCGATCCACCCCGGGTCGGTCGTCAGCCCGTTCACCTCGGCGAACGCCCGGACCTGGTCGGTCGACGGAGCGTGGAAGACCGCCCGGTCGACCCCGTGGTGCGCGACGACGACGGGTGCCCTCGACGGGCCGACGTGACGGTCGAGTTCGGCCGCCGTGCTGGCGCTGGGCACGACGACCGCACGTGCCCGACGTCGAGCAGCCTTCGTCCACACGGAGAAGAAACGCCGCTTGCCCATGGAGTGGTCGCCGGGGCTGCTGAAGAAGGTCGCGTCGTGCAGGGTGACCACCGTGCGTCGGCTGAGGACAATCGGGAACGTGTAGTGGGGCGAGTGGAGGGTCTGGACGCCGAGGCGGTGGGCCAGGACCGGGAGGGCGATCTGTTCCCAGGCGAGCCGCATCGGCCGACGGGACACCAGCGACGGAGCCGCGACGTAGCGGTGGGTCGGTGCCTGCTCGCGGAGCCAGTCGAGATCGTCGGGCTTGACCACGACCGTGACGACCGTTCCCGTCTCGCCGAGACCCGTCAGGAGCCCGGCGATGTATCGCGCGACGCCGCCCTTGGTCGGAGGGATGGACGTCGCGTCGAGCAGGACCGTCCCCGGGCCGCGTCCGCTCAGGATTCGAGCTCTCGGACGGTGGCCGGGATGCGGACGACTCCGGCCGCGTACTCGTCGTCGGCCATGACGAACCGCGCGGCCTGACGCTGGATGGCGATGTGTGACCCGTCGGCCGCGGCGAGGAAGCTGTGGACGAAGTAGGGCCCGCCTCCGAACTGGATGTCGTCGAGGCGGTACTCGACGCTGGCCGTCCCGTCGAGGGGGGCGTGTCGGAGACCCATCCGACGACTGTCGGTTCCGTAGACCTGCGTGCCCAGGTTCGTCTCGATCTTGAACCCCGAATGCCACGTCTGCAGGGGCGTGCTGTGGCTGTAGTGCATGCGGACCACGAGGGTGTCTCCGGGCTGAAGCTCTTCGCCGGCGGCGCGTCCCTCGACGAAGACCTCGGTCGCGGTGACGCGGCCGGGCGCCGCCTCGACCTCGGGTTCGGCGGCTTCTGCCTCGGCGATTCGCCGACCCTCGAGGATGTCGCGGAAGTTCTTGACCGCGTCCGCTGCCGACCCGGCGAACTTGACCTCACCTCGGGAGAGGACGACCGCCCGGTCGCAGAGCTCTTGCACCTGCCCGAGCGAGTGGCTGACGAGGATGATCGTGCGGCCCTGTCGCTGGAACTCGCGGATCTTGTCGAGGCATTTGCGTTGGAAGGCTTCGTCACCGACGGCCAGCACCTCGTCGACGAGCAGGACGTCGGGATCGGTGTGGATGGCGACCGCGAAGGCCAGCCGCACGTACATGCCCGACGAATAGAACTTGACCTGGGTGTCGATGAAGTCGCCGATGCCCGAGAAGGCGAGGATGTCGTCGAAGCGGTCCTCGGTCTCGGCCTGGCTGAGACCCAGGATGGAGGCGTTCAGGAAGACGTTCTCCCGGCCGGTCAGGTCGGGGTGGAAGCCGGCGCCCAACTCGAGCAGGGCGGCGAGTCGACCACGACGTTTGATCGACCCGGACGTGGGCTCGATGATGCCGCCGATGGCTTTCAGCAGGGTGCTCTTGCCGGAGCCGTTGGGGCCGAGGAGACCGATGGTGCTGCCGGCGGGGATCTCGAGCGAGACGTCCTTCAACGCCCAGAACTCCTCGCTGTGCCGACGACCGGCGCGTCCGAGGGTGACGAGACGCTCTTTCAGCGAGTTGTCCTTGCGGATGACGAACTTCTTCGACACGTTCTCGATCGACACCACGGTGGGCGAGCCGGCGGGGGAATCGGGTGAGGCCAGAGGGGTCGACAACTGATCGGTGCTCATGGGTGCGGGACGTCCGTTCGGGTCTAGAGCTCTTGGGCGAAGTTGCCCTGCAGGCGGGCGAAGACGCGGTGGAACGCGTACACGAGCACCAGCCCGATCAAGGCGGCGACGCCCATGCGCAGCAACAGGTCGGCCGGGTACGACGAGTCGTCGCCGGCGATCCAGAAGGCACGGTGGAATCCGAGCACCGCGAGGGTGATCGGATTGTCGGTGTAGAGACCGAGCAGCCATTCACGGCCACCCGTCAGGGCGTTCGAGACCATCGTCCAGGCGTAGACGATGGGTGATGCCCACATCGCGAGCATTAACAACACCTCGACCAGGTACTGCATGTCGCGCAGGTAGACGTTCAACGCGGCGAGCAGGAGTCCGAACGCCGTGCCATAGATCAGGATGAGGAGCACCGACGGGAAGAAGTACAGGATGTCGAGGTGCGCCGGGAAGCTGCCCGTGACGATCGTGGCCCCGACCAGTACCACCATCTGGATGCCGAAGTTGAAGAGGGCCGAGCCGATGCTCGCCAGGGGGTAGATCTCTCGAGGCGTGTAGACCTTCTTGATCAGGCCACCGTTGCTGACGATCGACGACGTCGAGCCCGCGATGATCTCACTGAACAACCCGTAGATCGTGAGGCCAGAGAAGATGTAGACCGCGAATTCGGGGATGTTGCGCGCGGCGCCGAGGATCTGCCCGAGGACGACGTAGTAGATGATCAGCTGGGTGATGGGGCGGATGAGGGTCCAGAGGAACCCCAGCGCGCTGTCCTTGTAGCGCGACTTGAGGTCGCGTCGGATCAGCAGGTCGAGGAGCTGCCGGTGCGAGTAGATCTCACGCACGATGCCGAAGGTGCCGCCGAAGACCTTCGACGGCTGGCCCGCGACGACCATGGGCTCTTTCGCGAGGCGCTCGAAGCGCTCGCCCGACGTACTGCTCGGTGTCGTGGTGGTCATGGGCGTGGACCCCTTCGTGGTCAAAACTGAAGCACTATACCCCGGTCGGCTGAGGCGGACCGGTTCACGGGAGGGCGGGAGCCTACTTGCCGTACTTGCTGGCGCGCATGGTCGCCAGACGGTTCTGCACCTTGCTGCGCAGCACCTCGATGCCGCCTCCGTCGGTCACGTAGTGGCGGGCGAGCGCGATGTCGCGCGCGACGCCGTGACGGCGGTTGGCGATCTCGTGGAACTTCTCCTCGCTCGACCTGGCGACCTTGCCGCGCAGCGCCTTGACGGTCGTGACCGCCGTGCTCTCGAGGGCACGGTCCGGTGCGACGTGCGGGTCACGGCAGAACTCCACGAGCGGGGAGAGCGCTTTCTCCCAGGTGAAGTCCTCGCGAACCCGGGACACCGCGTCCCGGGTCGCCGCCGTCACCTCGGGATCGTAAAGAACGGACTCGAGCGCGTCGGCGAGTGCTTCGACGTCACGCTCGGGGACGGCCACACCCATCCCCTCGGCGCCGACGAGATCGCCGAAGCTGTCACCCCGGGTCGTGACGATGGGCAGGTTCGCCCACATGTAGTCGAGGATGCGCGTCCGGAAGGAGAACGTCGTCTCGATGTGGTCGTAGTGCGTGCTGACGCCGGCGTCGGCCTCGAGCAGGTAGTTGGCGCGGTCGTCGAGGGCGACCCACTGCTCGTTGAAGAACACGTTCTTGCCGGCGACTCCCAGCTCGGCGGCGAGCTGGCGGGTCCGCGCGACGATGGCCATCTCGGGCACGTCGGGGTTGGGGTGGGCCACCCCGAGGAAGAACAGGCGGACGTCCGGGCGCCGTTCGGCGAGCAGGGCGATGGCACGGATCAGGGTGAGCGTGTCGAACCAGTTGTAGATCCCGCCGCCCCAGATGACGACCTTGTCGTCTTCGCCGATGCCCGGGACGACGCCCCGGATGGCCTTGCGCGTGTGCGCAGGGGGAGTGGAGTCCATGCCGAACGGGGCGATCGCGATGAGCTTCTCGAGGTTTTCGTCAGCCGCGTAGTTCTCGGGGTTGATGCGCCCGAGGCCGGCCAGCTGCCCGAGCCAGAAGAGACGCTGACGCTCGGAGGCGCAGAGGAAGAAGTCGGCTCGGAGCAGCTGCTCGTTGAGGACGTCGGTGGCCGAGGCGACCTGGTTCTTCCACTGCGCGAGGCCCCACTCTCGGCCCTGTTCGAGCTGTTCGAGGTGCATCGGGTCGTAGAGGTCCGCGACCATGATCTTCTTCGACCTCTTGAGGGTCGTGAAGTGGTGCAGGGCGTGGCCCTGGAAGACGATGACGTCGGCCCACTCTTCGTGCGCCTTCATCTCGTGCTCGTTCTGGAGGCGGACGCGATCCACCTCGAAGAGGTCGGACTTGCGGGCCGCGACGTTCCAGGTGAGGAGCCGGACGTCGCTGTGCTCGGAGAGGGCCTCGCTGATCTTCCAGGCCCGCATGGCCGGCCCGGCCATCTTGTCGCCGATGGCATCACCCGTGATGACGAGCACCTTCGTCCGCTGGGTGTGCTCGCGGATGTCGAAGGCGTCGACGATGGAGCGGAAACCCTCGAGGTAGTAGGGGTCGCCGAAGAGCGGCTTGAAGATGTCGCCGAAGAGCCGGAAGACTTCTCCGTCGGTCTTGGTCCGGCGTGCCTGCAGGTCGTCTCGCGCGGCCTGCAGATCGGGCAGCTCGGCGACGAACTGGTCGAGTGCGAAGAGGCCCGCCATGGTGTCCTTCGACACGGGGGTCTCGGGGTCGAACTCGTCGGCCGCCCCGACGAAGCGGCGGATGTCGAACATCTCGGAGTCGAGGCCGCTCTTGGCCACGGCGCGGCGGGCGAGCAACGCGAGGGCGCCGGGCAGGAATTTCGCGAGGCTCTCGTCCGAGAGGTTCTTGAAGAGCAGCATCAGGGCGTTGCGCTCGAGCAGGTACATCTCTCGGTGCTCGCCGAAGCTCTTCATCGAGCCGTGGTGCTTGTGGAAGACGATCGACTGCGGTGCGAATCGGACCCGGTAGCCCAGGATGTTCAGTCGCCAGCCGAGGTCGACGTCGTCGTAGAACATGAACAGCTTCTCGTCGAAGCCACCGACTTGCTCGAAGACGGACTTGCGCACGAACAAGGCGGAGCCCGTGCCGAAGAGCAGGTCTTTCGGGGTGTCGAACTGGCCGTCGTCGACCTCGGTGACGCGGTCCTTATAACCCATGCCGAACCAGGTGAGGCTGCCCTGGACGAAGTCGATGGCCTTGCCGTCCCAGTCCAGGACCTTGCTGCCGACTGCCGCGACCCGAGGACTGACGTTGAACTGGTCGAGCGCCTCACGGATCCATCCGGGGTGGGGCTTGGCATCGTTGTTCAGGAACGCCACGAACTCGCCCTTGGCCTTCTTGGCGCCGAGGTTGCTGCCACCGGTGAACCCGAGGTTGTCCTTCGAGACGACGATCTTGACGTTGGCGTGGCCACCGAGCTCGGCCTCGAGACGCTGACGGCTGTCGTCGCCCGAACCGTTCTCGACCACGACGATCTCGAGCTGGTCGGTCGGCCAATCCACCTCGGTGAGGCGGGCGACGCACTCGAGGGTGTCGTCCGTCCCGCGGAAATTGACGATGACGACCGAGACGACGCTCGACGTGGAAACAGGCACGGTGGGTACTCCCAAGGACGGTGGTGCGGGCCGGTGGGCCCCGCGAGTGCGCTCCCACTATACGAGGGCGTCACCGGCACCCGCCCCCGGCGCTGTCAGAATGGTCGGATGGACGCATCCGTGATCGTCGTCAACTGGCGTCAACCCGAACTCACGCTGCGCTGCCTCGAGTCGCTCGTCGGCCAGCGAGCGAGCGCCTCGTTCGAGATCGTCCTCGTCGAGAACGAGGCGTCGCCTGGCGGCACCGAACCGTTCCGGCGCCTCGTTCCCGATCTCGTCGTGGTGGAAGAGGCGACCAACGCCGGCTTCGCGGGTGGGGTGCGTCGAGGCATCGAGGCCTCGCGCGGTGACGTCGTCGTGCTGCTGAACAACGACGCGGTCGCCGAACCCGGCTTCGTGGAGGCGGGCCTCGCAGCCCTGCGCGCCGGCGGACCTCGGGTGGCCGCCGCCTCGGCCACCGTGACGCTCGAGGGCGGTTTCGTACGCGCCACCGCTCGGGACGAGGGTGCGCTGGTCGACGGCCGCGGGACGGCGTGGCTCCGGTCGTCGGCTCCCGAGGCCGTCGGCCTGCTGAACGGAACCGGTGTCGAACTCGCCCCCGACGGCAACGGTCGCGATCGAGACTGGCTGCGGCCCTCCGACGACGTCGTCGACCATCCTGCCGACCCCTTCGGATTCTCGGGAGGGGCGGCCTTCGTCCGGCGGACGGCCCTCGAGGCCGTCGGGGGCTTCGATGAGGGGCTCTTCATGTACTACGAGGACCTCGACGTCTCGTGGCGGCTCCGGCTCGCGGGCCTCGAGATCGTGCACGCCGCCTCGGCCCGGACGATCCATCGACACGCGGCGAGCTCGGCCGGTAGCGGTGCCCTCGTGCGGCGACAGAGCATGCGGAACCGCCTGCTCGTCGTCGTCCGCAACGGTTCGGCAGGGTTCGTGGCGCGGGTGACGCTGCGGACCCTCGCGCGCCTCCTGATCGATCTGGCCCGCCCCCGCGGGGCCCAGCTGTCACGTCGGGACTGGGGCTCGGTGTGCCGTGGGCTGCCGTCGGCGGTCGCCGGGGCGCTCGTCTCGCGTCGGCGCTCGGGCGTGACGAGGGGTGAGCGTCGGCGTGTCGAGCAGTCGCTGAGGTCGATCGACCACTGACCCGTCTTCGGGGGACAGGGCCTTCCGGTCGGGGTACGGGAGGCTAAAGTCGGAGGACTGGTCGGGCTTCGCATCCGGTCTCCCGCTCGAACGACGAGGTACGCCGCCAGGGGGCGGCGGTGGGGAGGCGCCTCGACCGCGTGCCCCAGGGAGGCCACCCGTGTCCAGAAGGATCATCGCGATGGCTGCGGCCGTCGCCGTCGCCGCCGGTCTGTTGACCGGCTTGTCATGGGGGGCGTCCTCGCCGCCGGCCCAGGCTCTCTCGGGGGCGGACTTCGACCCGGGCAACATCATCACGGACCAGGTGTTCTTCAATTCGGGGGCGATGTCCGAATCGCAGGTGCAGTCCTTCCTCGCGTCCCGGATCGGCAGCTGCTCGAACTCGAACTGCCTCAACGTGAAGCGCCTCGACACGGCGTCGCGTCCGGCCGACGCCATGTGCAACGCCTATCAGGGGGCGAGCCAGGAGCCGGTCTCGCGGATCATCGCCAAGGTCGCCCAGGCCTGCGGCATCAACCCGCAGGTGTTGCTGGTGACGCTGCAGAAGGAGCAGAGCCTGGTCTCGGGTTCGATCGCCAGGGCCCCGTCCGATGCCCGGCTCGAGCGTGCCATGGGGTACGCCTGCCCGGACAGTGCCAACGGTGGCTGCGATCCGTCGTTCGCCGGGGTCTACAACCAGCTCTACAAGGCGTCGTGGCAGTTCAAGCGGTACGCCAACCCGGCCGGGACGAGCAACTACTTCACGCAGTACGCACCCGGTGGCAATCGGACCGTGCTCTACAACCCCAACGCCGCCTGCGGATCGAAGTCCGTCTTCATCAAGAACCAGGCGACCGCCAACCTGTACTACTACACGCCCTACACGCCCAATGCCCCGGCGCTTGCGAACCTCAACGGGACGGGCGACTCGTGCTCCGCCTACGGCAACCGCAACTTCTGGGTGTACTTCACCGACTGGTTCGGCTCGACGACCGGCGGCAACGGTCCGCAGGGCGCGCTCGACTCGCTGACGACCGGTCTCGAGTCCGTCTCGGTCAACGGGTGGGCCTTCGACCGCGACCTGCCCGCGCCCATCGGGGTGCACGTGTACGTCGACAAGACCGGGTACCCCTTGACGGCGGACCGGTCGCGACCCGACGTGGGTGCTGCGTACCCGTCCAAGGGCAACAACCACGGCTTCCAGGGCACCGTCCCGGCGTCCCCCGGCGTCCACGAGGTCTGCGTCTACGCCATCGGCCTGCGCGGCAACGGCAACACGACCCTCGGTTGCCGGACCGTCACGATCGCGTCGGCGTCCCCGGTCGGTGCCGTCGACTCGGTCGTCGCCGCTCCTGGCGGAGTCCGCGTCAACGGATGGGCCCTCGACCCCGAGAGCACCGCCTCCATCGCCGTCCACGCCTACGTCGACGGCGTCGGGTACCCCCTACGCGCCTCCGGGCAACGACCCGACATCGGGCGCGCGTACCCGGCGAACGGGGCGGCACACGGTTTCACGGCTGATCTGCCCGCCTCGGCGGGCGCGCGCTCGGTGTGCTTCTTCGCCATCAACCAGGGCGCGGGGGGCAACTCGAACCTCGGCTGCAAGACGGTCACGGCGGTCGGCTCGACACCGGTGGGAGCGCTCGACGTCGTCTCGACCTCGGCGAACGCCATCACGGTCGCCGGATGGGCCCTCGACGGTGACACCACTGCGTCGATCCCCGTCCACGTGTACGTCGACGGCGTCGGACGCGTCACGACCGCGTCGAACGCTCGCCCGGACATCGCCCGGAACTACCCCGCCTACGGAGCAGCGCACGGTTTCAGCTCGACCGTGACGGCGTCGGCCGGGTCCCACTCGGTCTGCGTCTACGCCATCAACCAGGGCGCGGGCACGAGCAACACGACGTTGGGATGCCGGACCGTCGTGGTCGGCGGCGCGCTGCCGGTCGGCAACTTCGAGTCGGCCGTCGGGACGACCGGAGGGGTCCGGGTGAACGGTTGGGTGGTCGATCCCGACACGGCTGCGCCGTTGCCCGTCGCGTTCACCGTGGATGGTGCCGCCGCCGCCACGGTCGTCGCCGACCAGAGCCGTCCCGACGTCGCGCGGTCGTACCCGACCTCGGGTCCGTTGCACGGCTTCGGGGTGGTCGTCCCCGCCGCTCCCGGTTCTCGGACCGTGTGCGGCACGGCCAAGGACTCGTCGGGCGTGGGGCAGCTGAACCTCGGCTGCCGGACGGTGACCGTTCCCTGACCGTCTGAGGCCCCCTGGGGCGAGACCACGAACGGGTGGCAGCCGACGAGGCTGCCACCCGTTCGTGCTTCCACCCGGCCGGGGTGGATCGCCTCGCGGCGTCAGGCGGAGGGGGGCCCCACCGAGGAGGCGCGATCATCGACGGCGGGTTCCGCCAGCCGCGTGTCGGCACGATCCGAGGCTCCGAGCGACGGGGCGTCGGTCGCTGGAACGTCGTCCATCGGCGAGAACGCCGCCCGGCCGAGGAGCACGGCACCGCCTACGAGGGTCACGAGCAGGACCGCAGCCCAGATGTACCACCCGCCCGGTGGCAGCCACTCGGGATCGGTGAACATGCGCGACCAGCCATCGGGCATTCCCAGCACGTAGCGCTGGAGATTCCAGACGTAGGTGTGGAACTGCATGATGGCGAGGATGACCAGGACGAAGCCCGCGAGGCGGCGGGCACCAGGCAGGGTGAACGCAGTCGGGAAGGCGTCGTCGAGGGCGATTCCTCCGGCGATGACGAGAGGGCAGACGATCGCCAGCAGGTAGCGTGCCTGCCAGATGTAGCCGTAGTCGGCCGCTGCGTAGCCCTGCATGAGCGGCGGGATGAACAGGAACGCCAGGATGAGCAGCAGGACGGTGCGACGCGGTCGGCCCCGGCCGAGGAACAGCCCGGCGACGGCCAAGGCGAACATCAGCCCGCCCCAGATGGCCACGGTGGTGAAGGGTGCGGGGACCTCTTGCCAACCGAAGATGCCGACGTAGCCGGTCAGGTTCTCGAACGTCAGGAAGGCCATGGTCCGGAAGGCGAGACCGAAGCCCGTGCCTGTGCCCGCGCTCTCGGTCGACACGCTGAGGCTCGCCGAGAGGACCGTCCAGGCGAGGCTGAAGGCGGTCCCGACGCCGATCGCGACGACGCCGACCCAGAAGGCGCGGGATCGGAGGAGGCGCTTGACGAGTTCGAGGTCGAACAGGGTCGCCAGGACGATGATCAGGACGTAGAGCGGGCCGATGCTGCGGCTGTTCGCGAGGGCGACGGCCGCGACGGCGACCATGGCGATGCGCACCGGGGGGACGCCGTCCTCACGCCATCTCTGGGCCAGCAGGCTCAGCCAGGAGAACAGCATGACGGCCGAGGCGATCTCGAGACTGTTGGGATTGATGCCGCTCGCCAGGAAGAGGACCTTGGGGGTGATCGCGACGGCGAGGGCGAGGAGGGCGAACCCCCGTCGCCTGAGCTGTGACAGGGCGACGACGGCGAGGGCCAGGAACGCGGAGACGAGCATCACGCTCACGCCCCTCATGCCGTAGTAGGAGGCCTTCCCGTCGAGGACGAGAGACGGGAGGCCCACGACGGCGTAGTAAGCGGGGTCGTAGGAACCCGCCGAGGTCGTCACGGTGGTCTCGACCTCGGAGTCCGGGACGAGCATCTGGCACTGGGCCGACTCGGCGTTGCGGAAGGCGAAGCACGGCAGGTCGTGGGCTATCGCGATGTACTCGGGGACTTCGACGTCTGTCCATCCACCCTTGCCGGTGGGCGTGCCGGACCATTCACCCCGAACGACGGCTGCGGCGTGGATGGTGTGCGCCGGCTCGTCGGGGAGCGACATCAGGGGGTTGGCCATGGCCCAGGTACCGCCGAGCAGGCAGAACGCCACGAAGGAGAGCAGGAAGGTGGTGAGGGGGCGCCGGGACCTGCCCTTCGAACGGGAGGGCTGTGAGGCGGTGCGGGTGTCGACGTTCATGTGGTCCTCAGATCGCGGGATCGGCAGGCACCCCGAGGGCGTGAACTGCACGGGCGGCCCCGACGATGATATCGATGGTGGGCGCTACCTCGATCTGGCTGACCGTAGGCTGACGCCATGAGTGTGAAGGGCGCGACCGCGACGACGGTGGAGCGGAAGAACGGTGCGATGGCCTCGGCGGCCCTTCTCTCGACCGTCGGGATCGGCGCTCAGGGCGTCAGCCGTCTCGTCTACACGGTGTTGATCGGACGTACCTTCGGCACGGAAGCACTCGGGCACGCCTCGACCCTCTTGTCCCTGTCGATCTTCGTCGCCCTGCTCTGGCCGACGGCGGCCGGGAACACCGCCTCGCGCTTCCTCGCCCTCGCCCTGCACCGCCGCGTCTCCGATGCCGCCCTCGTCCGTGTCCTCGGACGGACCATGCTCGCCTCGTCGTTGCTCCTGGGCGCGGCCACCGTGCCCGTCGCCATGGCTCTCGGCAACTCTCCTCTCGTGGCCGTGTCCGCCGCCGGGCTCGTCGTCGGCTACGGGCTCTACGCCTACGCCCGCGGCGGTCGGCTGGGGCGTCACGGCGCCGCCCGTGTCGCGCTCTGGGACTCCGTCTCGGCCGCAGGCGCGCTCGGCTTGTTGATCGTGGTCTGCCTCACCGGTCAGGGCACCTGGGTGCTCGTCCCCCTGACCGTCGGCTACCTCGTCTTCGCCGTCGCCTGCCTGCCCCGTGGCAACCGTCTGGCGGGACCCGAGCTCGAGGTCTCGCCCGTCCTCGGTTTCGCCCGATGGAACGTGGTGGCCGGGTTGACGACCAACGGCCTGCTCCAACTGGCCATGATCTCGGCCCAGGTCTGGGCTCCGGGCGACGCGGCCGGGTTCTTCGCAGCAGCCTTCACGCTGGCCACTCCCGCGTCCATGCTCGGCCAGGCCGTCAGTCAGATCGTGATCCCCGCGTTCGCCCACCGGGCGACGAGTTCGTCGCTCCGCCACCGTGGGCCGTTGTCGTTGTTCCTGGCATTCGCGGGGGGGTCGGCTCTCCTCTTCGGAGCGATGGTCCTGCTCGCTCCGTGGTACCTGCCGCTGTTCTACCCGACCGAGGGCGACGCGGCGGTACCCCTGTTGCGATTCCTGATGCTGGGTGTCTACGTCTTCACCGTCGCGCTCATCCCGGCGGCCCTCATGCTCGCCGCCGGTCGGTCCCGCGAGGTGGCCCTCAGTTCGGTGGCCGGGTTCGTCGCGGGCGTCACGGTGATGGTCGCGTCGGGCCCGACGGCGGGAGTGTCGTCCGGCAGCATCGGCTTCTTGGTCGGCTCGACGGTCAACCTCGTGGTCGTCGTCCTGTTGTCGGTCGGCCGTCGCCCGTCGGCGTCGTCACCGGACGTGGATCAGAGCAGCGAGCGCGCAACCCTCCAGTAGAGGCGCATCGACGCCTGCAGGAGGCCGGCGCCGGCGGGGAGCGGGAACACCTGCTGGTCCAGGGTGGCCGAGAGCAGCGGGGCCAGGTCTCGGTCGGACACGACCCTCCGGCTCTGCACCCACCGACGTCGTTGTCGTATCCACGCGGCGTTGTCACGTACCCAGGCATCGGCCCGCTTCTTCTCGGCAGCCCACCCCTGGCTCCGGGCCACCAGGGTCATGACGAGTCCGAGGGCGGTGACGGGCAGCCAGGTCACGACGCGCAGGCGTCGACCGTAGGCGGTCCGCAGGAAGATCTGTCGGTTCTTCTCGAGCAGGAACATCTTGAGGGGGTTCCGGCTGAACTCGTAGTGGTGGATCACCACGGCGTCAGGGACGTAGACGACGGTCAGTCCCGCCTGCCAGGTGCGCCAGCTGAGATCGACGTCCTCGTGGTAGGCGAAGTACTCGTCGGCGAATCCCTCCAGGCGCGTCCAGAGGTCGCGACGCAGGGCGAGGCCTGCACCGGAGGCGGAGGCCACGAGGGTCTGGGCGGCGTGGTCACTCGCCGGTTCGTTCATGCCGCCGGCCCAGCTGAGGCCGACGACGTGGACGGGGTTGCCTGCCGAGTTCATGCGTCCGGGATCGGATGCCAGCCGGATGCTGCCCGTCGCGATGCCCACGCCGGGGCGGGAGGCCACCGCCACGAGCTTGGCGAGGGCGTCCGGTGCGACCTCGGCGTCCGAGTTGACCAGGGCCAGGAACTCGCCCTCCGCGAAGCGGGCACCGTGGTTGACACCGCCTGCGAAGCCGAGGTTCTCGTGGGGGGTCACGATCCGCAGCCGTGGATCATCGGGCAGGTCGCGGACGGCGTCGCTCGTGCACCCGTTGTCGACCAACACGAGGTCGACGTCGACGCCGGTCGAGTCGAGCACCGAACGGACGGCTCGGTCCAGCACGGCCTCGTCACCATAGGCGAGCGTCACCACCGTGACGCGGGGCGACGCGGTCATGAGCGGCCGGCCCGGTCGGTGGGCTCGTCGGTCCGCAGGCCCGCGTCGGGTTCGTGCCCGGTGGCATCGCCCTCGGGGTGCGACGTCGTCACGCCACGGCCGGTGGCACCCACGTCGTCCGCCGAGGCCTTCCTGTCCGCAGCGCGGTCGAGACGGGAGACGCGCTCGTCGAGGAGGGCCACGTGTTCGGCCAGGGTGCGCGACTTCTCTTCGAGGATGGTCAGCTCGGCGCTGTGTTGCACCGAGACGAGGAAGAGGACGACCACGCAGACGAAGAACCCGAGGTTCGTGGGCACGGCGATGCCGAGCAGTCCGGCCAGGCCCGTCAGGACGTGCGGGAAGACGGCGATGAGCAGCGCGAGGGTGCCCGCGACCATCCACCACAGGGCGTGGCGCTCGCGGACGCGGCGACGACGCAACAACTCGAAGACGACGACGAGCACCAAGAGGGCCGAGACGATGCCGAAGACGTAGGTCGTGACGCTCACGCGGCGACCCCCGCGTCGCTGCGCAGGGACAGGGGCGGCCGCCACAGCGCGATGACGAGGGCGAGGCACGCTCGTCCGAGGTACACGGCGGCCTTGGCGGGATCGTGTGACGGGATGCCGCCGGCCCGGACCCGCATGGACACCGGCACCTGGGTGAGGCGGCAGCCGGCCCGGGCGGCGAGCACGAGTGATTCGACGGTGTCACCGAGGTACTCGGCAGGGTAGTGCTCGGCGAAGATCTCGACGGCCCGCGGGCCGGCCCCCCGGAATCCGGAGGTGGTGTCGGTCAAGGGCGTGTGGGCGATGCGGCTCACGACCGTGGCGAGCACGACCATCGCCCAGCGGCGCGGCCCGCGCGCCTCGTAGTCGCCCTCGCCCGCGAACCGGGCGCCGATGGCGACGTCGTGGGACTCCAGGGCCTTCAGCAGCAGCGGGACCCCTGCCGGATCGTGCTGCCCGTCCGAGTCCACCTGCACGACGTTCTCGAAGCCGTTGGCCCGCGCGAACTTGAACCCGGCACGCATGGCCCCCCCGACACCGAGGTTGAAGGGCAGATCGAGGACGGTCGCGCCCGCGGCACGGGCCACCTCGACGGTGCGATCCCGCGATCCGTCGTTCACGACGAGCACGCTGATGCCGGGCAGGGCGCCGAACACCTCTCGGACGACGTCTCCGACCGCGGCCTCTTCGTTGAAGGCGGGCATGACGATGAGCGTCTTCTCCAACGAGACCATGCAGTGATGCTAACAGTCGACCCGGCCGGCACCCGGCGCGCCGGGGGAGCGCGCCCGGACGGGGATGCAGGAGAATCGTCCGGTGACCCGAGCGCTTCCGAACACCACGACCGACCGGTCGGCGGACTTCGTCGACGACGATGCCGCCGACGCGCGACGAGCGCCCCGCCTCGTCCTTGACGTCGGCACGGCTGCCGCGCTGGGTGTCGTGGCGGCCCTCGTGTCGTGGTGGCGCCTCCCCGAGGCGGCGAGGTCGACCCTCTGGGCGGAGGACGGCCCGATCTTCCTCTCGCAGCGGCTCGACCTGGGCCCCTGGGAGTCCCTCGTGACCCCCTACGCCGGCTATCAGCACCTCGGCGCGCGCCTGGCGACCGACCTGGCGGTTCTCGTGGGCGATCTCGGGGACGTGGCCCACGTGATCGCTGCGGTCTGCTGCGGGGTGGTCGGCCTCGTGACCGCGCTCGTCTTCGTCCTCAGTCGTCAGTACGTCGTGTCCTCGGCCGCCCGGGTGGCGATCGCCGCCGCGACCGTGCTCGCCCCGATCGCCCCGATCGAGGTGTCCGGCAACCTGGCCAACCTGCACTGGTACCTGCTCTGGCTCTTGTTCTGGGCGGTGCTGCACGTGCCGCGCACCTGGTGGGGCAGCGGCCTGCAGGCGGGCGTCGTCCTCGTCTGCGCGCTCACCGAGGTCCAGTCGCTCCTGCTGGTTCCCCTCGTCCTCGTCACCGTCCGGCACCGACGCTCGTGGCCGGTGTCCGGTGCCCTGCTCGTGGGGGTGGCGGTGCAGCTGTGGACCTCGTGGGCCTTCCCCCGTCCGGCGTCGACCTACCCCGCACCCGATCTGACCGACCTCGTCCTCAGCTTCCTGGCTCAGCCGGTCATGTCGACCTTCGTCGCGTCATCCGGAACGGCCTCCGACCTGCTCGTCGAGACGTCCTGGGGCATCGCGGTACTCGTGCTGGCGGGCATCGTCCTCTGCGCCGGCTGGGCCGCCGTGGCGGGGCGGCGTCGACGTCTCTGGCTGGTCCTGGGTCTCGTCGTCTACGCACCGCTCCTCTGGGCCGCCGGCATCGTCGCGAACGCGAGCGGGCTCACCGAATACGGTCTGAACGGCCCGGGCTGGCTGGCGACGTCCGGCTACCTGAGGTACGCGCTCGTGCCGTCGATGCTGCTCCTGACCGCCGTCGCCCTCGCCGCGGACGCGTTCCTCGCGCGGCGCCGCGCCGTGACGACGGTCGCGGGCGCCGTCCTCCTCGCCGCCTTCGCCGGGGCCGTCCTGTGGCACCCACAGCTCGACCACGTGCTCCGCAGCGACTACGGCCCGTGGCAGTCGAACTACGACCAGGTCGTCGACCAGTGCCGCAGCGGGGACGTCGTGCTCGACGACGGCAAGGCCCTCGTGCCGATCGCCCCGACCGGCTGGTTCGTGGCAGCCGACTGCTCGACGCTCGACGAGCGCGGATGAGGCCCTGGCGCAGCCGTGGAATGATGGACGCACCCTGCCGCCCCCGTACCGAAAGCCACCCGATCGCATGACCTCCTCCGCGCACACCGGCGCCGGCGCCCTCGTCGTCCTCCCCACCTACGACGAGGTCGAGAACCTCCCGCTCATCCTGGGGCGCCTGTTCGCCGCGGCCCCCGAGATCGACGTGCTCGTGGTCGACGACGGCAGCCCCGACGGCACCGGTGAGTTGGCCGAGACGATGGCCGCCACCGATCCCCGCATCCACGTGATGCACCGCACGGGCAAGCTCGGGCTCGGTTCCGCTTACGTCATGGGCTTCGGCTGGGGCCTCGAGCGGGGCTACGACGTCGTCGTCGAGATGGATGCCGACGGCTCGCACCCGCCCGAGAAGCTGCCCGAGATGATCGCCCTGGTCAGCGCGTCCGGCCCCGGCACGCCGAGCCTCGCGATCGGCTCGCGGTGGGTTCCCGGCGGCTCGGTCATCAACTGGCCGGTGTCGCGCCAGGTCCTGAGCCGCGGCGGCAACCTCTACGCCCGCCTGGCCCTCGGGTTGCAGCTCAAGGACGTCACCGCCGGTTTCCGGGCCTACACGCGTGAGGCCCTCGAGGCGATGGACCTCACGGGCATCGACTCGAAGGGGTACTGCTTCCAGGTCGACATGACCCTCCGCGTCCTCGACGGCGGGGGGCGCGTCGTCGAGGTGCCCATCGAGTTCCGCGAACGCGAGCTCGGCGAGTCCAAGATGAGCCAGGCCATCGTCGTCGAGGCCATGCTGCGCGTCACGCAGTGGGGCTTCCGACGCCGCCTGCAGACCCTGCTCGGCAACCGCCCCGGGCCGCGCTGGGTCGTCGAGGACTGAAGCGGCGCGCCGGGTCGCGACCGGCGACCGACGTCCGCGACGGCACCCGACCGAGCCGCGCCTCCTACCGGCGGTTCGCCTGCGGCAGCCGTGACCGCCACGACCGCTTGCGGGCGGCGATCGTCGCGATGGCGACGAAGGTCATCAGGGTTCCCTCGAACAACACGAAGCTCTCGGCGACGGCGGTGACCCCGATCAGCACCAGGACGAGCGCCGGCCAGACGTACGCCACGATCGGGTGACCCGACGCCGTGATCCAGCTGCGCACGAACGCCAGGGTGCCGGCCACGACGAGGAGCAACCCGCCGACCAGGCCCAGTTGCAGCCAGATGTCGAAGAACGCGTTGAGCCCCGTCTCGTGCGGTCGGCCGCTCGGCGCGATGATCGTCGAGTACGGGAAGATCCCGGTCGGCCACTGCCCGACGAAGCCCCACCCGACGATGTCGTGAACCGTGGCCAGTTCGCGGATGCGCGCCCAGAGCAGCGACCGCACCGACAGGTCGTTGGTCGCGTCCACCGCGTCCAGGAGGCGCGAGCGACCCGCGTAGGCCAGCGCACCACCCAGCACCACGATCACCGCGAAGACCGATTGCAGGAGCGACCGTCTCGACTCGGGGGCCCGGCGCAGCGCGTCGAGCGCCACTCCCGCCACGATCAGGACGATGACCGCGATCGCCGTCGCGGGGGAGCGGGCGAAACCGAGCGCCGTGAGGGCGAGCACGCCCGAGGCGACGGCCTGCCGCCGAGGGACCGACCGGGTGAGGAACTCGACGGCGAACGTGATGACCGCGAGCGTCGCCAGGAAGCCCAGGTAGTTGCGGGTGCCCGAGATGCCCTGGATCGGACCGCCCGCGGCGAGGTTGCCCTGGATTCCGAGGAACGCGATCGGTTGGTCGATCAGCAGCCCGCTCAGCACCTCGAGCGACAGCGACACGACGAGCAGGATGCGGAGCGCGTCCCCGAAGGCCCGCACCACCTGGACCAGGTCGCGGCCCAGGGCCAGGTACAGCCCGAGGGCGCCGAACCCGACCGCGTAGGCCACACCGCCGACGGTGACCCAGGTGTACTCGCTCCAGAAGACGCTGAGGGCCATGAAGCCGAACAGGGCGATGAGCGACACCGGCAGGATGCCGTGCCACTCGATGTGGTGTCGGCCACCGACCAGGGAGAGGGTCGCGAGCACCACGAGGGTGCCCAGGACGGCGAGCGAGCCCGGCCACCCCATCAGGGCGCGGACCGACTGGGTCGAGAACGCGTAGAGCACGATGGCGACCGAGAGTGCCTGCGAGAAGTGCCCGCCCGCCGAGAAGCCGATCCAGGCCGAGAGGTACCGGCGCAGGGGATCGCGGCTGCGGTCGAACCCGTGGCCGTGGCCGGACGTCACCGGTCGTGGCCCGTCCAGCCGAAGGGGTCGCGGCGCGTCACGAGCACGACGACCACGAACGTGGCCCAGCCCCACTCGACGATCAGCCGGGACTCGGTCAACCCATGGACGAGCAGGGCCGTCACGAGCAGCAAGGGCAACAGGTCGAGGGCCGACCACGGCGCCGCGACCCCGCGCGAGAGCATGCGGCGGTCGACGGCCCACCACCACGATCTCAGGACGACGCCGACGATCGTGAGCCCGAACAACGCGAGGCCGATCCAGCCCAGCTGGAACCAGACGTCGAGGTACGCGTCGTGCGCCTGCAGGTAGACCACGCCGTTGCGCTCGGCGAGGTCGGTGAACGGTTCGACGAACGGGAACCAGTAGCTGACCCAACCCCAGCCCACGACGGGGTGCTGGACGCCGAGGTCGTAGACGGCCGACCAGATGTCGGTGCGACCCGTCAGGTCGCCGCTCTTCCCCAGCAGCGCGAGCAGCGGGCCGCGGGCGAGGACGACCACCGTGACGGCCGCCAGCACGACGAGCGCCGCCACGCCGAAGACGGGACCCCGGCGGCCGGGCTCACGGCGTCGGGTCGCCACCACCAGCAGCGACACGAGGCCGACGGCCACCGCGACCACCGCGACGGTCGCCGACCGGGTCAGCACCAGCGCGAGCAGCGAGGTGACGAGACCGACCACCGCCGTGCCGCGACCGATGGACCGGTCCGCCGCCTGGACCGCCGTGACGATCAGGGCGAACAGGGCGATGATCGCGAAGATGTTGCTGTTGCCCTGCAGCCCCTGGATGCGACCGCCTTCGAAGAGCACGTCGCGCGACCAGAACCACGCCGCGGGCCGATCCGTGCAGTCCAGGTACACCGGGCAGACCGGCTGGCGGACGACGAGTCCGACGACGACCTCGAAGAGCAGGGAGGCCACGACGTGGATGCGCAAGGCCCGTCCGAGGGCGGTCACGATGGTCGGCCACGAGGCGACGACGGTGACCGCCAGGGCGCCCACGCTCGTCATCAGCGTGAGGACGATGCCGATCGCGGAGCCGGCGGGGTACTGCGACCACGCGATCGAGACGACCGCGAAGAGCAGGAAGAGCACGAGGAGGCGCGGGAGGGTCCGTACCCGGGGTGGATGCCGCACGACGAGGACGACGGCGGCGACGACCATCGCCACGCAGGCCGCCCCCCAGCCCCACCAGCCGGTGCCGTTGCGGAGGACGTCGCCACCGAACAACACGAGGAACGCCAGCGTCGCGAACGTCGTGGCTCCGCGCGTCGGCGCCGTCCGGGCGGGCCGCGCGGGCAACGTCGTGGTCATGGGCACCAGGCTAGACGACGGGGGAGGCGCGGAGGAGCGACCGGGGGCCGCCCCTCCCGGATCAGACGAACGCCGCCTGGCCCGTGATGCTGCGGCCCACGATGAGGGTGTTCATCTCGCGGGTGCCCTCGTAGCTGTACAGCGCCTCGGCGTCGGCGAAGAACCGGGCCACGTCGTACTCGAGCACGATGCCGTTGCCGCCCATGACCTCGCGGGCGTACCCCACCGTCTCGCGCATGCGGGCCGTGGTGAACGCCTTGGCGAGCGAGGCGTGCTCGTCGCGCTGGGTGCCCTCGTCGAGCATCTGCGAGCACCGCACCACCATGCCGATCGAGGCGGTGATGTTGCCGATGCACTTCACCAGCAGGTCCTGGATCAGCTGGTGCTTGGCGATGGGCTTGCCGAACTGCACGCGCTCGTTGGCGTACGCCAGGGCGGCCTCGTAGGCGCCGATCGAGTTGCCCACGGCCGCCCAGGCGACCTCGGCCCGCGTCAGGCGCAGCACGGCCGCCGTGCTGCGGAACGAATCGGCCTGCTGCAGTCGGTGGCTCTCGGGCACGCGCACGTCCTCGAGGGTGATGTCGGCGTTCTGGACGATGCGGAGGCTCTGCTTGTCCTCGATCTTGGTCGCCGTGTAGCCGGCGGTGTCGGTCGGGACGATGAAGCCCTTGACCTGGCCGTCCTCGGCGCTCTTGGCCCAGATGATCGTGATGTCGCTGAACGTGGCGTTGCCGATCCACCGCTTGGAGCCGTTCAGCACCCAGTCGTCGCCGTCGCGGGTGGCGATCGTGCGGAGTCCCTGGGCCGAGTCGGACCCCGACAGCGGTTCGGTCAGGCCGAAGGCGCCCACCAGGTCACCGCTCGCCATGCGGGGCAGCCACTCGGCACGCTGTTCGGGCGAGCCGCCGACGCCGATCGAGCCCATCGCGAGTCCGTTCTGCACGCCGACGAAGGTCGCGACGGACGCGTCCACGCGCGCGAGCTCGAGCGCGACCCAGCCGCGGAAGACGGCGGAGTTCTCGAACGGGCGCGTCTCCTCCCACGGCATGCCGAAGAGGCCCAGGCCGGCGAGGCCCTTCACGATCTCGTGCGGGAAGGTCGCGTCGGCCCAGTGGCGGTTCACCCCGGGCTTGACCTCGGTCTCGAGGTAGTGGCGAAGGTCGGCCAGGACGCCCTTCTCGCGGTCCGAGAGGAGGTCCTCGTAACCGTAGAAGTCGCTGACGAGGGAGGTGAACGAGGTGAGGGTCGCTGATGACATCCGTGCTCCATTGCTTCGTGTCGGGACGACAGGAGCCTAGGCAGCGCCCCAGCCGCCGCCAAGGGGTTGGTAGCTTTGATCAACGCCCCGGCGTCGTCGACCTCACCGCTTTGTAGGGGGCGACCAAGCACGACCTCCGACAAGCAGGTAAAGCCATGTTCCTCGCCATCACCAACACGCCCCGCGACTACGCCTGGGGCTCGACGACGGCCATCGCCGACCTGCTCGGTCGTCGACCGAGCGGCCGCCCCGAGGCCGAGCTGTGGCTCGGTGCGCACCCGGGTTCGCCGAGCGTCGTCGTCGCCCCGGCGGTCGTGGGTGGTGCCGACACCCTCGCCGACTGGTTCGCCGCCGAGCCGGGCAGGGCGCTCGGCCGCGACCGGGACCACCTGCCGTTCCTGCTGAAGTTGCTCGCGGCCGACGGCCCGCTGTCCATCCAGGCGCACCCCACCCCCGAGCAGGCCCGCGAGGGCTTCGCGCGCGAGGACGCCGCGGGCATCCCGCTCGACGCCCCCGAGCGCAACTACAAGGACTCCTCGGCCAAGCCCGAGATCATCGTGGCGTTGAGCGACACCTTCGACGCCCTCTGCGGGTTCCGCGAGCCGGCCCGGACCCTGGCCGACCTCGACCTCCTCGACGACGGCTCGGGGCGCCTCGACCTGCTCCGCCGACACCTGGCCGAGTCCCTGCGGTCGACCCTGGCCTTCCTCTTCCAGGGCGACGACGACTCGTCCGCGGCCATCGCGGCGGTGAGCGAACTCGCCGCCGCCCACCGGGCGGACGGCGCGGGCATCGCCACGGTCGTCGACCTGGCCGAGCGCTACCCCGGCGACCCCGGCGTGGTCGTCTCGCTGTTGCTCAACCGGGTGACGCTGCGTGCCGGGGAGGCGCTGTTCCTGCCCGCCGGCAACGTGCACGCCTACCTGGGCGGCTTCGGCGTCGAGCTCATGGCGCCCTCCGACAACGTGCTGCGCGGCGGCTTGACCCCCAAGCACGTGGACGTCCCCGAGCTGCTGAAGGTGCTCGACTTCGAACCACTGCCCGTCCCCCGTCTCGACCCGACCACGGTCGCCCGGGGGGTCGAGCGCTTCGCGCCTCCCGGCACGGGCTTCGCCATGCTGCGGGTCGACGCCGAGGGTCCGGGGGCCGTCGTCGAGATCGGCGGTCCGAGCATCGTCCTGGTCACCGCCGGAGAGGTCCACGTCAAGGGTCAGGACGGCACCATCCGGCTCGGTCGTGGCGAGTCCGCGTTCGTCACCCCCGACGAGGTCCGACTCGCGATGACCGGCGGCGGCACCGCCTACGTGGCGACGCCGGCCTGAGCCGGGCCGAGCGGCCGGGTGGAGCCGTCCGCTCCGCGTGACGTCCGGCTCCGCGCGCCCCACCCGGCGCTCGTGCTGGCACCCGTGACCCGTCGGGCACCCGATAGGTTGGCCCCATGTCATGGTTGGTCACCGGCGGTGCCGGGTACATCGGTTCTCACGTCGTCCGCGAGCTCACGGGGGCGGGCATCGACGCGGTCGTCCTGGACGACCTCTCGTCCGGCCTCGAGGCCTTCGTGCCCGCCGACGTCCCGTTCGTCCGGGGTTCCCTCCTCGACCGCGAGCTGATCGAGCAGACCATCGACCGGCACGGCGTGACCGGCGTCGTCCACGTCGCGGGCTACAAGTACGCCGGGGTCTCGGTCCAGCGGCCGTTGCACACCTACGACCAGAACGTCACGGGGACCGCCCGCCTCCTCGAGGCCATGTCGAGCCGGGGCGTCGACCGGATCGTGTTCTCGTCCAGCGCGGCCGTCTACGGCACGCCGCCGACCGAGCTCGTCACCGAGGACACGCCCAAGGCACCCGCGTCCCCCTACGGCGAGAGCAAGCTGATCGGCGAGTGGCTGCTGCGCGACCAGGGGGTGGCCGAAGGCCTGCGCCACACCAGCCTGCGCTACTTCAACGTCGTGGGTTCGGGTCGGCCCGACCTCTGGGACGCCAGCCCGCACAACCTCTTCCCGCTCGTCTTCGCCGCGCTCGCCGAGGGCCGCGTCCCGCGCATCAACGGCGACGACTACGACACCCCCGACGGGACGTGCGTCCGCGACTACGTCCACGTCGCCGACCTGGCGGTCTCGCACGTCGCGGCGGCCCGCCGACTGGACGCGGGCGAGCCGGTCGAGCCGGCCTACAACCTCGGTTCGGGCGGCGGCGTCTCGGTCGCCGAGATCATGACCGCGATGCGCGAGGGCACCGGCATCGACTTCACGCCCGAGATCGCCCCGCGTCGTCCCGGCGACCCCGACCGCATCGTCGCCGACGGCAGCCTGGCGGCGCGCGACCTCGACTGGGAGATGCGGCACACGCTGCTCGAGATGGTCACCAGCGCCTGGCAGGCCGCGCCTCGCGGTTGACCGTCCGCCACGTACCCGACATCACCCGTTCCCGTCGAAACGTCCCCCGACACGCCGGGGCTCCCTTGCCCCTGATCGGGGGGTGGAGGGTTTATTGGCCCTCGACTTGACGGATGGGTAATGACACCGGTGTAATTACCTTGTCGCGTACATTCACGGGCGATCGACACGAGGGGAGATGCGCTGTGGGCATCCACGAGAACCGCGCCGGCGTCCCGGACAACTGGCACGTCGACCCGATCCAGCTGGGCGTCCCCGGCATCGGATCGTCGTCGCGCACCATCGTCGCCGACGACGAGAACCAGCTGGCCTGGCAGGCGGACTCGCTCTGCGCCCAGACCGATCCCGAGGCGTTCTTCCCCGAGAAGGGCGGCTCCACGCGCGACGCCAAGAAGATCTGCGCCTCCTGCGACGTCCGGGCCCAGTGCCTCGAGTACGCCCTGCAGAACGACGAGCGCTTCGGCATCTGGGGCGGGCTGTCCGAGCGCGAGCGTCGCAAGCTCCGCAAGCGGGCCTGACCCGCGCCTCCTCGGCTTCCGACGGCATCGACCCCTCCGGGTCGGTGCCGTTCCGTCGTGATGGCCCGAGGCCGCGGGGACCAGGAGGCGCGGGTCGGCACGTCTCGCCCGTCGCGTCGGCGCGCCGAGCCGGTGCCCGCGCCGGTGCGACCTAGGCTGCACGAGTCATGCAGCCGAGAGTCACAGCGATCCTCGTCGCCCCTGGTGGAGCGACCTACCTCGACCGAACCCTCGACGGACTGTCGCGTCAGACGCGGCCCCCCGAGGCATTGGTGGTGGTCGACACGGGCGGCAAGGACTCGGCCGCGGGTCGGCTGTCGCTGAGCGGCGCCGCCCAGTTGGCCTCGCTTCCCGACGCGAAGACGTTCGGTGCCGCCGCCGCGCACGGCGTGCGACTCTCCGACCCGGGCGACGGAGATCCCGACGAGTGGGTCTGGCTGCTCGGGCACGACAACGCACCCGCGCCCGAGGCGCTCGAGCGCCTCATGACGACCGTCGAGGTGTCGCCCTCCGTCGCGGTCGCGGGCCCCAAGCTGATGCGGTGGGGCCAGCCCGGTGTCATCGCCGAGTTCGGCGAGACCGTCACCCGGTACGGCGCCTCGCTCGCCCGCGTCGAGAACGAACTCGACCAGGGCCAGCACGACGTCACGGACGACGTGCTCGGCGTCGCGGCGGGGGGCATGCTCGTCCGTCGCACGGTCTGGACCGCCCTGGGCGGCTTCGACCCCGCGCTGCCGCACGTCGACGCCGCACTCGACTTCTCGATCCGTGCCCGCCTCGCCGGTCACCGGGTGGTCCTCGTCCCCGACGCGAAGGTCGACAGTGCTGGGCCGCCGGAGGAGTTCGGCCACGGGCCCGTCGGGCACGCCCGCCGGGCGCGCCTGCACCGTGCCGCCCAACTGCACCGGCGCCTCGTCTACTCGGCGGCCGCCCTGTTGCCGCTGCACTGGCTCAGCCTGGTGCCGCTGGCGGTCGTGCGCAGCGTCTGGCACCTGCTCACCAAGAACCCGGGAGCCGTGGTGGGCGAGTTCGCCAGCGCGTTCCGGGCTGCCTTCGGCGGCTCGCACGTGCGATCGGCTCGTCGGGCCCTCGCCCGGACCAAGAGCGTCGGCTGGAGCTCGGTGGAGCCCTTGCGCGCGTCCCGCGCGATGCTCCGAGAACGACGGGTCACCGAACGTGACGCACAGGTCGCCGGCGTCGAGGACGCACCCGACCCCCGGGCGAGCTTCGTCCACTCGGGCGGCCTCTGGGTCGTGCTGGTCGCCGCCGTCGTCGGTGTGGTGGCGTTCCTGCCGCTGCTCGGCAACCCGGCCGTCACGGGTGGGGGACTCCTGCCGCTCAGCACCTCGGTGGGTCAGCTCTGGTCGTCGGTGGGCTACGGCTGGCGCGAGATCGGCACCGGGTTCCTCGGCCCCTCGGACCCGTTCGCCGCGCTCGTCGCGGTCCTCGGCAGCCTGACGCCCTGGTCGCCGTCGACCGCGGTCCTCGGGGTCTACCTCGTGGCCCTGCCGCTCTCCGCGCTGGGCGCGTGGTTCGCCACCCGCCGCGTGACCCGCCGCACCTGGGTGCCGGCCGTCGCCGCGGCGCTCTACGCCCTCTCGTCCCCGCTGCTCTCGGGTCTGCAGTCCGGTCACCTCGGTGCCGTCCTCGCGCACGTGGCGCTGCCGTTCCTCGTCTGGGCCATGATCGGGGCCGCGAGGTCGTGGACGGCCGGGGCCACCGCCTCCTTGCTGTTCGCCGTCGTCGCGGCGGCCGCTCCTCGCTCGTGCCGGCCCTCCTCGTCGGTTGGCTCGGGTCGATCGTCAGCCGCCCCCGCGGCACCCATCGCCTCGTGGCGGTGCCGCTGCCCGCGCTGGCCCTCTTCGCGCCCCTCGTCGTCGCCCAGCTGCAGCGGGGCACCTGGTGGGCCGTGTTCGCCGACCCCGGGGTCCCCACGAGGTCGGACCCGGCCTCACCGCTGCAGCTGCTGCTCACGTCCCCCGAGACGGGCCTCAACGGCTGGACGGCACTGATCGCCGGGACGGGTTTCTCGTCCGCCACGCTCGCCGTCCTGGTCGCCGTCGCGATCGCCCCGCTGGCGCTGCTCGCCGTTGCCTCGCCGTTCGTCGGCTCGCAGCGCCGCGCGGTCCCCGCCCTGTCGCTCGCCCTGCTCGGCTACCTGACGGCCGTCGCCGCGACCCACGTGTCCGTCACGGGCGTCGGCAGCGACACGACCACGATCTGGGCCGGCAGCGGACTGAGCCTCTACCTGTTGGGGCTCGTCGGCGCCGCGGCCGTGACCCTCGACCGGCTGCCCCGCGTCGCCCCGCCGGTCGGCACCCTGGTCGCCGTGCTGGCGGTCGCCGCAGCGGCCCCCACCGTGATCGCGTCGTTCGGCCCCGTGGCCGACGTCCGTCCGAGCTCGGGGCGCATCCTGTCGGCCTACGTCACCGCCGAGGCCGAGGCGACACCCGACGTCGGGACGCTGGTCCTCACGCCCCAGTCGGACGGCTCGCTCGCCGTGTCCCTCGAGCACGGTCAAGGAGCGACGCTCGACGACCAGTCGACGCTCGACTCGACCGCCCCACGCCTCACCTCGGTCAACGAGGACCTCACCGTACTGGCCGGCAACCTCGTCAGCCGCAGCGGTTTCGACCCGACCGACGACCTGCGTCGACTGGGCGTCGGGTTCGTGTTGCTGACGGCCACCGACGACGACGGCGACGCCGACCGACTCGGCCAGCGTGCGGGCGAGGCGCTCGACGCCGACGCCGACTTCCTGCCGGTGGGCGACACGTCCAACGGCCTCCTCTGGCGTTACGTGGAGGCGCAGGACGAGCGCGAGGCGCGTCCGGCTGCGGGACCGCTGCGACCGATCGTCCTGATCAGCTGGGGACTCGTCTTCGGTTCCGCCCTGTTGCTCGCCATCCCGACGTCGCCGCGACGACGTCGATCCCGGGCCGGGACGCCCGAGGCCGAGCAGCCCGCCACGACCTTCGACGAGGAGCGAGATGAATAAGCGATCGGTCTTCTCCACGACGGGACGCGTCGCGGTCGGCGTCGTCGGTCTGGCCGTCGCCGCCGCGGTCGTCGGCGGTGCCACGGTCGTCCGCCTCCCCTCCTTCGAGACGGTGCCGGCGGGGCAGCTCGTGACGCCCGTGCCCGTCGACCAGCAGCGGGTCTGCACCGGTGCCCTGTTGCAGCTCTCGGACGCCGAGGGGCAGCAGGCCACGACCGCCAGTTCGGTGGGTCGAGCGGCCGTGGCCCGGAAATCGAGCGAGGGCGACGTCGACGTCGACGAGCTCGCCGGTGCCGACGGCAGCGACTCGCGACCGTCCGTGGTCACGGCACCCGTCGAGGGCACCGACGTGCCCCTCGTCGCGGCCGCCCAGAGCCAATCGGTCGACGAGGGCGACCTGCGCGGCTTCGCCTCGGCACCCTGCACCGAGCCCACCAGCTCGACCTGGCTGATCGGCGGCTCGACCGAGACGGGACGCGTGTCGCTCATCAGCCTCGTCAACCCCAGCGACGTCAACGCCACCGTCGACCTCGACATCCGTTCCGAGACCGGCGAGGTGCAGGGCCCCGGAATCGACGGGATCGTCGTCGCGCCCCGCAGCCAGAAAGTGGTCCCGCTCTCGGGCTTCGCGACCGGACTCGTCTCGCCGGCCGTCCACGTGTCGAGTCGCGGCGGGCAGATCGTCGCCACGCTCCAGCAGAGCGTCGTCCGCACCCTCGAACCGGGTGGGGTGGACATCGTGACCGGCTCGGCCGCGCCGTCTCGCGAGTCGGTCGTCACGGGGATCGTCGTCCGCGACTCCGCCAACCTCGAGGGAGCACTCGCCGACCCGTCGTCCTCCGACCTCCAGTCGGTGCTGCGCGTCCTCGTCCCGGGCCAGGGTCCCTCGCAGCTGAGCGTCTCGTTGGCCACCGACGACGGCACCGGCACCTCGTTCGAGACCCGGGTCGAAGGCGGGCGCGTCACCGACGTCCCGATCGACGGGCTCGAGGACGGCGTCTACACGGCCACCGTCCGGTCGTCGACGGCCGTGGCCGTGGCCGCCCGGACCTCCACGGTCGCCGCGGACGCGGGAGGCGTCGACCTCAGCTGGGCCGCCTCGTCGCCCGGTCTCTCCGGTGACACCGAGGTGGTCGTGCCCGACGGTGAGGGCGGACGCCTCTGGCTCGCCAACCCGGGCCAGGACGCCGTCACGGCCGAGGTCACGGTGGGCGACGGCGACGAGCGGGACGTCGAGGTACCCGGTGGGTCCACGGTCGGGGTCGACGTGCAACGGGGCGACGCCGTCCGGCTCGGGAACGCCGACGACCTGCGCGCGGGCGTCAGCTTCTCGGCCCCCGGAGCCGTCGCCGCCTGGCCGGTGACCTCGCCGCTGCCGGCGTCCACCCCGGTGACCGTGTACCCCTGACGTCGCGGGCACACGCCCCGACGACCCCGTCGCGCGTCAGCCGTCGCGCCAGCGGTCGGGAGCGAGCTCCCACGGGTCCTTGCCGAGGAGGTCCGCGACGGCCCGGAACACGTAGCCCTCGACGAGCACCCGGTGGTTCCATTCGTCCTCGGCGGCCCCCCGCCGGTCGTGCGAGGGGGCGAGCCGTTCGATCGGCAGGCGGTACAGCACGACGCGGCCGGCGGCCCGGTCGACCGACCACCGTTCGACCCGGGTGCGGTCCGGTTCGGCGGGGAGGCCGGCGACCTCGAACGACGTATCGGCGAGCTCGTCGGGCCACGCCTCGCGGAGGTAGTCGGCGGTGGCGGCGACGATGTCGTCGAAGAGGTCGACCCTCGTCCGCAGGAAGGGCAGGTGAGGCCCGGCGGCGGACGACCGCAGCCCGCGACCATGGCGGTCACGCCGACGGGAACGGTCGGTGACGCGTGCGCGGCGGGGCCTGCTCATCAGCCCATCGTAGGCCCGCCCAGGAGGCGCGGGTCGGCCCCGAGGACCCTCGCGATAGTCTGTCGGGCAGATGAACGGTCGACCCTGCAGCAAGGTGACGTGCCACGACGAGGCCGTCGCGACGCTGACCTACGTGTACGCCGACTCGATGGTCGTGGTCGGGCCCTTGAGCGACCGCGTCGAGCCGCACGGCTACGACCTGTGCGCCCGCCACGCGGGCTCGTTGTCGGTCCCGCAGGGCTGGGAGGTCCTGCGCCGGGTAGTTTTGGGCCATGACCTCTGAGAACGCCCCCGTCGACCTGACCGCCTTCGTCAAGACCTACGACGTCCGTGGACTGGTGGGCACCCAGCTCACCGACGAGGTGGTCGAGGCGTTCGGTGCGGCCTTCGCCGACGAGATCGACGGCGCCGGCCACGACCTGGTCGTGGGTCACGACATGCGCGACTCCTCGCCGGGTTTCGCCGAGGCCTTCGCCCGCGGGGCCCGGGCCCGGGGCGCGAACGTGGTCGCCCTCGGCCTGTGCTCGACCGACGAGTCGTACTTCGCCTCCGGCTCGCTCGACGCCCCGGCGGCCATGTTCACCGCGAGCCACAACCCGGCCACCTACAACGGCATCAAGATGAGCAGGGCGGGCGCCCAGGGCATCAGCCTCGACACGGGGCTGTCCTCGATCCGTGACCGCGCCTCCTCGTTCCTGGCCGACGGCATCGAGGCCGTCGCCGAGCCGGGCGCCGTGCGGGAGCACGACGCGTTGCCGGGCTACGCCGCGTACCTCCGCGGTCTCGTGGACCTCGCGGGCATCCGGCCCATCAAGGTCGTCGTCGACGCCGGCAACGGCATGGGCGGGCTCACCGTCCCGGCCGTGCTGGGCGAGGCCGCCGGGCTGCCTGAGCTGCCGATCGAGATCGTCCCGCTGTACTTCGAACTCGACGGCACCTTCCCGAACCACGAGGCCAACCCCCTCGACCCGGCCAACCTCGTCGACCTGCAGAAGGCCGTCCTCGAGCACGGGGCCGACCTGGGCCTCGCGTTCGACGGCGACGCCGACCGCTGCTTCGTCGTCGACGAGAAGGGTGACGCCGTGACCCCGTCGGCCGTGGCGGCGATCGTCGCCGTCCGCGAGATCGCGCGCGTCCGGGCCGCCGAGCCCGACGTCGAGATCTCGGTGATCCACAACCTCATCACGTCCCGCGCGGTGCCCGAGGCCATCGAGGCGGCCGGCGCGACGCCGGTGCGCACCCGCGTCGGCCACTCGCTCATCAAGGACGAGATGCGGGCGACCGGGGCGATCTTCGGGGGCGAGCACTCGGCGCACTACTACTTCCGCGACTTCTGGAGCGCCGACAACGGCATGTTGGCCGCCATGCACGTCCTGGCCGAGTTCGGGTCGCAGGCCGAGCCCCTCTCGACCCTGACCGACCGGTACACGCCCTACGCGGCGAGCGGCGAGATCAACTCGACCGTCACCGACGTGCCGGCGGCGTACGCCCGCATCGTCGAGGCCTACACCGGGGTCGGCGAGTTCGACGAGCTCGACGGCCTCACGGTCAGTGGTTCGTCCGACGACGGGTTCTGGTGGTTCAACGTCCGGCCGTCGAACACCGAGCCGCTGCTGCGCCTCAACGCCGAGGCGGCGACGCCCGCCGGCATGGAGCGCGTCCGCGACGACGTGCTCGGGCTGATCCGCGGCTGACGGTCGGCCGGGTGCGGCCGGGCGGGCGGAGCGGTTACCCCCTGGGGGTATCCTGGCGGGACCGGTCGACACGGCGTGACCGGACGACACACGAGGAGGCGCGGGTGGCGCAGCAGGGTGAGCACGCGACGGCGACGCACGTCGGCTACAGCGGCGACAAGGAACAGATCGTCAAGCGCCTCCGCCGCGCCGAGGGCCAGGTCCGGGGCATCCAGCGCATGGTCGAGGACGACACGTACTGCATCGACGTCCTGACGCAGGTCAGTGCGGCGACCCGTGCCCTCGAGACCGTGGCGCTCCAGTTGCTCGAGGACCACCTCGCCCACTGCGTCGCCCAGGCGGCCCGAGAGGGAGGCGACGTCGCGGACGCCAAGGTCCGCGAGGCCTCGGCGGCGATCGCGAGGCTCGTCCGGTCCTGACGCGGAGGCCGGGGCCGGCGGCGACGCGGGTCAGCGCCGGGGAAGCCCCGGACCGTCTCGGTCAGCGCCGGGGTGAGGCGGTCGAGCAACGCGGACTCGCGAGCGAGGGCGGCGGACTCACGCCGACGCCGGAGCGCCGAGACGCCGGCCAGGAGGAACTCCGGGTCGCCGGACGGCACGGGCGAGACGTAGGGCATGGTCTCGGCCGCCAACTCGTCGGCGACGCGTCGCCGACTGGCCGGGGAGAGCTGCGGCGCCTGCTGCAGGAACGACGCGATGCGACGGGCCAGGCCGTCGGGCAGGCGCCCGACGTCCGCGATCTCGGCCCACCCCTGCAGGTGCGCCGGCACGCCGTAGACCACGTGAGCGGCCTTGGGCACGCGTTCGTTGCGACTGTACGTGCCGGCCATGAGGTCGCCGAGACGCCGCGACGAGCCGTTCAGCAGGGCGACGACGACGGCCAGGCCGCCACTGGTGAACACGATCTCGAGCAGCCCCACCAGCGCTCGGGTGAGGGCGTGGCGCAGGCCGATCGCCCCTCCGTCGGTGCGGACGATGCGCGCGCCCACGGCGAGTCTGCCCAGGGACCGCCCGTGGCTCGCGGTCTCGACCACCGTCGGCACGACGATGAAGCAGATGGCGATCGACGCCACGAGGAACGCCTGTGACAGGGCGTCGTCGAGCACCCCGCCGTCGTTCAGCAACGAGACGAGCACCAACGCACCGACGAGCAGCAGGGCGTAGGCCAGGTAGTCGATGAGCACCCCGGCCGCGCGCAACACGAAGCTCGTCGGTCGGAGGTCGAGAGCGACCGCCTCGCCCGTGACCAGTTCGTCCCCACCCGCCGTGAAGGCCTCGACCTGGTCGGGTCGCAGCACCACCGGGGAGGCGCCTCGTGCCTTCGTGCGGGACATGCCTAGTATCTAAGCAGAATGGACATCGACGCCTACGCCGCCGCTCACGGCCACGACTGGGCCGAGCTCGAGCGCCTCGCCCGGCGCGGGCGACTGAGCGGGCCCGAGGCAGACGAGCTCGTCCGCCTGTACCAGTCGGGGGCCGGGCAACTGTCGGCGCTGAAGACCGCCACCGGCGACTCGGTCGTGGCCGACCGGCTCTCCATGACCCTGTCGCGAGCACGCCTGCGGTTCACGGGGGCGGGTCGCAACCTGTTCAGCCAATTGCCGACCTTCTTCGTCGTGCAGCTGCCAGCCGCCCTCTACCGCGTGCGGTGGCTGTCGCTCGTGTTGACGCTCGTGACGGTGGTCGTCGCGGCCGTGTTCGCGACCTGGGCCGCGAACACACCCGCGCTGCTGGCCTCGTTCGGCAGCGAGGAGTTCCGCCGGCAGTTCGCCGAGCAGGACTTCGTGAACTACTACTCCGAGAGCGCCTCGACGTCGTTCACCGGCCAGGTGTGGACGAACAACGCCTACATCGCCGCGCAGTGCGTGGCGTTCGGCATCACCGGGGTCTGGGTTCCCTACGCGATCCTCAGCAACGCCATGAACGTCGGGATCTCGGCCGGGCTCATGGCCGACCAGGGGCGGCTGGACCAGTTCTTCCTGTACATCGCTCCGCACGGTCAGCTCGAGCTCTACAGCATCTTCGTCGCCGGGGCCGCCGGTCTGATGATCTTCTGGTCCTGGGTGGCACCCGGTGCCCGCACCCGGGGGCAGGCGTTGGCCCAGGACGGACGCGCGCTCGTGACCATCGCGGTCGGGTTGATGCTCTCGTTGTTGGTCTCGGGCGTCATCGAGGGGTTCGTCACCCGGCAGGCCTGGCCCTGGCCGATCAAGATCGGCATCGGCACCGTGGCCCTCCTGGGGTTCCTGGCCTATCAGTGGCTGCTCGGCGGACGGGCCCACCGGGCGGGACAGACCGGCGACCTCGACGAGTTCGAGGCCGGGGCCACACAACTCGTGGCCGACTGATCCCGCGTCGTCGGCCACCGAGCCTGCGTCAGAGGCGGCCGGCCGCCTTGAGCGCGAGGTAGCGGTCGGCGAGGGCGGGGGGCAGGTCGGCCGGCGCTCCGGTCACGACGTCGGCGCCGACCTGACGCAGGGCGGCGGCGACCCGGCCCTGGTCGAGTCGGGCCCGCTCGGCCGAGGCGGCCCGGTAGACCTCGTCGCGGGTGCCCCGTCGCACCACCGTCTCGTCGAGGGCCGGATCGGTGACCGACGCGACGACCACGAGGTGCTGGCGGGTCAGTTGGGGGATCGCCGCCAGCAAGGAGCGGGAGGCGCCGGGGCTGTCGACGGTGGTCGCGAGGACGACGAGCGCCCGACGGGACGTGACCGAGCGGACGAGGGCCGGCACGGCGGCCCAGTCGGTCTCGACCAGTTCGGGCTCGACGGGGGCCATGGTCTCGACCATCGACGAGAGCAGGGCGGGCCCCGTCGCGCCCTGCACCCGACCCCTGACCCGTCGGTCGAAGAGGACGACGTCGACCCGGTCGCCCGCCCGCGAGGCCAACGCCCCGAGCAGCAGTGCCGACTCGAAGGCCGTGTCGAGCCGCGGTTCGTCGTCGATGCGGGCCGCGGAGGTCCGCCCCGTGTCGACCACGACGACCACCCGACGGTCGCGCTCGGGCCGCCAGGTGCGCACGACGAGGTCGTCGCGGCGTGCGGTCGCCCGCCAGTCGATCGAGCGGACGTCGTCCCCTCGCACGTACTCGCGCAGGCTGTCGAACTCGGTGCCCTGGCCGCGGATCATCACGCTCGTGCGCCCGTCGAGTTCTCGGAGACGGGCCAGACGGGACGGCAGGTGCTTGCGCGACGAGAACCGCGGGAGCACGCGGACCGCGCCCGGCACCTCGTGCGTCGCCTGACGACCGGCGAGCCTCAGGGGACCGATCGTGCGGACGGTGACGCCGCCGGCGCGGCGTTCGCCCCGGCGGAACGGGGTCAGCGTGACGGTGAGCGTCGCGGCCCGCCCCGGTCGCAGGGACAGGCGACGGCGGGTCGGGGTCGCTCCGGCCGACGGCTGCCATGCGTCGCGCACGAGTCCGCGCAGCGTGCGTCGGCCGTCGTTCACCACGGTCAGCCGGGCGGGTGCGCTCTCGCCGAGACGGATCGCCCCCGGCAGTTCGCGCCGGATGGTGAGCGACCGGGGCGACGCCGTGAGGGCCACGTCGAGCACCGTCAGCGCGGCGACGACGCCGAGCCAGCCGACGATCGCCCACCCGCTGCCCGTCAGGACGACGGGCACGACGCCGAGCGCGACGAGCACCACGAACCAACCGGTGATCGCCATGGCTAGAGCGGGACCCGGACCTGCTGCAGCACCGAGCGGACGATGGCGTCGGCGTCGACGCCCTCGAGCTCGGCTTCGGGCCGCAGCTGCAGGCGGTGTCGCAGCACGGGCAGGGCCATGGCCTGGACGTGGTCGGGCGTGACGTGGTCGAAGCCGGTCAGCCACGCCCAGGCCTTCGAGGCGGCGAGGAGGGCCGTCGACCCTCGGGGGCTCACGCCGATCTTGACCGACGGGCTCTCGCGCGTGGCCCGGGCCAGGTCGACCATGTAGGCGAGCACGTCGGGGGAGGCACCGACCCGGGCCACCTCCGCTTGGGCGCGGGCGAGGTCGTCGGGCCCGAGGACCGGGGTCACGCCCGCGGCTCGCAGGTCGCGGGGCGAGAAGCCGGCGGCGTGACGGCCGAGCACCTCGACCTCGGCCTCGCGCGGCGGCAGGTCGAGCGTGAGCTTCATCAGGAAGCGGTCGAGCTGGGCCTCGGGCAGCGTGTAGGTGCCCTCGTACTCGACGGGGTTCATGGTGGCCGCGACCAGGAACGGGGTCGGCAACGCGCGACTGACGCCGTCGACCGAGACCTGGCGCTCCTCCATGGCCTCGAGCAGCGCCGACTGCGTCTTGGGAGGCGTGCGGTTGATCTCGTCCGCGAGCAGGACGTTGGTGAACACCGGCCCCGCCCGGAACTCGAACTCGCCCGACTTCGCGTCGTACACGAGCGATCCGGTGATGTCGCCGGGCATCAGGTCGGGCGTGAACTGCACGCGGGCGGTGTCGAGCGAGAGCGAGTGGCTGAGGGCGCGCACGAGAAGGGTCTTGGCCACGCCGGGGACGCCTTCGAGCAGGGCGTGACCCTGGGCCAGCAGGGTCACGATCAGGCCCGTCACGGCACCGTCCTGGGCGACGACGGCCTTGCCCACCTCGGTTCGGACTCGGGCGAAGGTCTGCTGCAGTTCTGAGCTCATCTGGTGGTCTTCTCCGGGGTGGGGGTCGATGCGGGGGCGATCGGACGAGGCAGGGGAGGCGCGGGGCGGGTCACGACGGAGTCGTCGCCCGTCGGACCGCACCCTCGAGGTCGAGCAGGCTGTCGCTCAGCGCGACGAGCTCGCGGTCGTCGACCGGGTCGGCGTCGACGAGCACGTGCCGCAGGCCCCGGGGGTCGGCCGAGATCAGTGCGGCCACCCGGGCGACGATCTCGTCGACCGACGCGGTCGAGGACAGGCCCGTCGTGCGCGCGAGTCGCCCGAGCGTGCCGATGCGGAGCTGGTCGAGGGCATGGCGGCGCTGCCCGGAGCGCTCGTAGAGGCGGGCGCGCCCCTCGGTGGTCTCGGAGGCCTTGACGGTGACCGGCAGCCGCTCGACGACGAGAGCTCCGAGGCGTCGACCCCGCCACACCATCGCGGCCACTCCGGCCAGGAGGAGCACGACCAGCGACGGCGTCACCCATGACGGCGTCAGCGTGGCGAGAGTGCCCTCGCCCTCGGGCAGGTCGCCGGCCGAGGGCAGGTACCAGGTCAGCTCGGAGGACCCGCCGAGCAGCGCGAGTGCGAAGGCCGCGTCGTCGTGCGTCCCGATCGAGCCGTTGGTCAGGGCGTCCGTGGCTCCCAGGACGGACACGCGCGTGTCGCCGTCCTCCAGCTCGACGAGCCCGTAGCCGTCGTCGGTCGGCAGGCAGCGGACGGCGCCGGGGGCGTCGACGTCGTACGCGACGCCCGCGACGTCGACCCGGGACGTCTGCGCGAGGGCCGGTGACGAGCAGGCGGGCCCGGCCGTGCCCTCGTCGACCGGGCCGGTCGACGCGACGCCCGCGGCCACGGCGTCGAGCGCGGCGGGCCCCGGGGCGGGGAGCACGAGGTGGGAGGTCGCCGTGACGAGACGCCCCCACTGGTCGCCGACCAGGAACCCCGAGGCGTCGTCGACGAGGAGCGTGCCGCCACCGGACCCGAGTCGGTCCAGGGTCTCGTCGAGGGTGGTCGTGACGGTCACGTCGACGCCCTGGCGGCCGAGCACCTCGACGAGTGCCTTGGCCCCGCCGGGGGCGGCGTTCGCGGGGCCGAGGGCGCGGCCTTCTCCCGAGCCCGAGCCCACGAGGAGAGCCGCCCCGACGCCGAGGGCCAGGACGAGGGCGAGTGCGACCCAGAACCGGGCACGTCGGACCGACACCGCGACGGTGGGGGTCGAGACGGAGGTGGGCGCCTCGGACGGTGCGGCGGCGGTCACGCGGGCACCCGCCGGGACGAGGTGACGCGCCGGTCGAGCTCCGTGACGGCCCGGTAGTCCTCGTCGGTGCCCGGGCGGTCGAGGTAGCGGACGCCGTCGAAGGCCGTGGCGGCGTCCGCGAAGTCGGCCCGGAGGTCGGGGAAGACGTCGCCCGCCCGGCGGGCCACGTCGCGTGCGGTGGTGCCGGGGGAGACCGCGACGTCGCCCCGCTCGGCCAGCGAACGGGCGATCGCCCGGAAGGCCTCGGCGACGGCGAGCGTCAGATCACCCCGGGAGGCCGCCTCCCGGGCCGCGGCACGCATGGCGTCGGCGTCACGGACGTCGTCGTCGCCGAAGAGGGCGAGGTCACGCGCGGACCGGCGGTTGAGTCGCGGCACCCCGTAGACGAGCAGCACGACCAGGACGACCACCACGACGACCGCGAGCAGCACGATCAACGCGACCGCCGGCGCCCCCTCTGTCCCTCCGAACCGGATCGACCCCAGCCAGTCCCAGAACGCCTGCGCCGCACGGTCGAGCCAGGACGGCTGCGCCGCCACGTACTCGGGCCCGGTGAGCTCGCGCAGGACCTCGCGCCGGGCGTCGTCGGCGTCAGGGGTCAGGGGCGGCCCGGCGGCGAAGGGCAGCGGGCTCACCAGCGCGGTGCTCCCGGGTGCGTCGTCGGCGGGACCGGGGCCTCGGGCGTGCGGTACGGGTCGGGCTGTCCTCCGACCGCCCGCCCGCCGCGCTCGACGTAGCGCACGAGTTCGAGGTCGAGCCCTTCGGTGCGGATGCGTCGGTCGACGTAGACGAGGCCGGCCGACGCCGCCTGCAGCACGGACCCGATCGCGCCGATGACGGCCGTGATGCCGAGGGTGACGGCGTAGGTGCCCGCCGTGAGGGCCAGGAAGGTCGGGTCGGTCACGTCCCCCGTCGGCGCGAGCGTGCCCGTCAACACGCTGAACAGCACCGAGAACGGCGTCGCGACGACCTGCGACGCGACCTGGACCATGAGGAACACCAGGGCGATCACGCCGAAGGTCCGCCAGAAGGAGGCGCGGGTCAGCGACCACGAGCGCCGCACGGCCGCGCCCAGCGTCAGCCGTTCGAGCATGATGGCGCTCGGCACGAGGGCAGTCTTCACGGTCAGCCACACGCCGAGGACGAGGAGGCCCAGGCCGAGGAGGACCGCGAGCACGACGCCGACGGCGATGCTCGGCCCGGAGCCGACGGCCACGCCGACGACGACGACGCCGGCCACGAGCGCCAGCGCCACGACGTAGGCGACCGTGAGCAGGGCGGACCACCCGACGAGCGTGCCGACGCGGCCCTTGGCCATCGCCCAGAGGCCGCCGAGTCGGAGCTTCTCCCCGAGCGTCTGCCGCGAGGTCTCGAGCACGAAGAGCCCCTGCAACAGGGCCGTGACGATCACCTGCAGGGCGATCGGCACGAGGGCCGACGCGGCGACGACGGCGACGGCGCCGGCCAGGACCGCGTCACGGTCCCGGGGGAGGGCCTGCTCGACGCGTCCGAAGGCGAGGAAGGCGCTGCCGCCGGTGATCACCACGGTCACCACGAGCAGGACGACCTGCGACAGCAGGGCCGTGCCGAACGTGGTCCGTGGGTTGCGGCGGAAGACCTGGAACGAGGCACCCAGGATCTCGCCGAAGGTGAGGGGGCGCAGCGGGACGAGGCCCGGCTTCGGCGGCGGAGCCCAGCCGGGTGCCGGCGGGGTGGTGCCGCCCGGGGCGGCCCCCGGGACGGGCCCCGCGGGGAGGGGGCCGGGTGACGTGGGGTCGACGCGCTCGCCCCAGCGCGGCGGGGACGTGTCGCCCCCCGGTGTGCTCCAGGCGTTCGGATCGCTCATGGTCCCCCTGGTCGTCCTGACCGTGAGGTCGTCCTCACGAGTGTGTTCATGTTTCCACACCGGACCGGGCGCTGCCAGCCGACGAGCGCCTCCTGCACTAATCTGTCCTGACGTGCCGCCTCCCGAGCGGCCCAGCCCAGACGGAGAACATGAACCCGCGCATCCTCGTGGTCGACGACGACCCGGCGCTCGCCGAGATGATCGGCATCGTCCTTCGCGCCGACGAGTTCGACCCCCACTTCTGCGGCGACGGCGCGGGTGCCCTCGAGGCCTTCCACGAGGCCTCACCCGACCTCGTCCTGCTCGACCTGATGCTGCCCGGCCTCGACGGCATCGAGGTCTGTCGCCTCATCCGGGCCGAGAGCGGCGTGCCGATCATCATGCTGACGGCGAAGGGCGACACGGCCGACGTGGTCCGCGGGCTCGAGAGCGGGGCCGACGACTACGTGGTCAAGCCGTTCAACCCGAAAGAACTCGTCGCGCGCATCCGCACCCGGCTCCGTCCGGCCACCGAGCCCACGAACGACGTGCTCACGGTGGGCGACCTCCGCCTGGACGTCGCCGCGCACGAGGTTCGGCGCGGCGATACCCCGATCGCCCTGACCCCGCTCGAGTTCGAGCTGCTGCTCGCGCTCGCCTCGAAGCCCCAGCAGGTCTTCACGCGCGAGATGCTGCTCGAACAGGTCTGGGGTTACCACTACAAAGCCGACACCCGTCTGGTGAACGTGCACGTGCAGCGGCTTCGCGCCAAGGTGGAGCACGATCCGGACGCGCCCCGCATCGTCACGACCGTGCGCGGCGTCGGGTACCGCGCCGGCGCGGGTTCGTAGCCCGGTCGGGTGGCGCTCGTGTCGACGGTCGCGGGGCCCGACCAGGGCGGGCCCGTCCGCTCGGGCGGACCGTGGTCGTGGCGGGCACCGGCGTGGCGCACGTGGCCGACCCGGGTGGTCGGCTTCTGGCGGTCGTCGTTGTCGTTCCGCACCGTCGCGCTCACGGTGGTGCTGTCGACCGTCGCCGTGACCGTGATCGGCACGCTCATCTCGGTGACGATCGGCACGAGCCTCTACGACCAGCGCCGGGAGCAGGTCGAGGCCGAGAGCGTCCGGGCGACGCTCCTCGCGCAGAACATCTTCGACTCGGCCACCGCCACCGAGGACGCCAACCAGGTCGAGCTCGACGCGCTGCAGAACGAGGCCCAGACCGCCATCCTGGGTTCGACCTCGAGCCCGGGCGGGACGAGCATCGCGATCCTCCGGACGCCGGGGCAGAACAGCCCGCAGACAATCCAGAACATCGCCAGCCCCGACTTCCCCGACTCCGTGATCTCGCCGGCCCTCCGCGAGGCGGTGGCGGCGGACGACGAGCGTCTCTCGATGCAGTCGGTGTCGCTCCCTCCGACCTCGCAGGGCGGGGGCTCGCCGGGCATCGCGGTCGGCTCGACCCTGCAGGTGCCCACCGCGGGCCAGTACGAGCTCTACCTCGTCTACGACCTCAGCGACGCGCAGGCCACGCTCGACCTCATGCAACGGACCCTCGGCATCGGCTCGCTGGCACTCGTGCTGTTGATCGCGGCGATCACCTACCTCGTCGTCCGCCTGGTCGTGGGGCCGATCCGCACGGCGGCCGAGACCAGCCAGAAGATCGCGGCCGGCCACCTGGAAGAACGCATCCCCGAGAAGGGGCAGGACGTCGTGGCCACGCTCGGGCGCTCCTTCAACGGGATGGCCGACGCCATGCAACGCCAGATCTCGCAGCTGGCCGAGCTGTCGCGCGTCCAGCAACGCTTCGTGAGCGACGTCTCGCACGAGTTGCGCACGCCGCTGACCACGATCCGGCTGGCCGGCGACGTCCTCTACGACCAGCGCACGTCGTTCACGCCCTCGGCCGCCCGGACGGCCGAGCTGCTGCACACCCAGGTCGACCGGTTCGAGCTGCTCCTCGCCGATCTGCTCGAGATCTCGCGGTTCGACGCCGGTGCCGTCGAGCTGGACACCGAGCCCGTCACGGTCGTCCGTCTCGTCGAGGACGGTGTCGACGAGTTCGGGCCGCTCGCAGACGGGTCCGGCAGCGTCGTCTCGGTCGTCGCCCGGGGCGGGTACTTCGAGGCCGAGATCGACCCGCGGCGGCTGCGCCGCATCCTGCGCAACTTGCTGGGCAACGCCATCGAACACGGCGAGGGGCGGCCGATCGAGGTCGAGGTCGACAGCGACGCCACGGCCGTCGCGGTGTCCGTCCGCGACCACGGTGTGGGCATGAGCCCGGCCGATGCCTCGCGCGTGTTCGACCGGTTCTGGCGGGCCGATCCCTCTCGCCGGCGCACCATCGGGGGCACCGGGTTGGGCCTGGCGATCAGCCTCGAGGACGCGGCACTGCACGGCGGCCGGCTCGAGGTATGGTCCGAGCCGGGCTCGGGCAGCCGGTTCGTCGTCACCCTGCCCCGCGTGGCGGGCGGTCGCATCGAGGGGCGCCCCTGCCGGTCGTGCCGCCGGACCGTCGGGGCGAGACGACCGTGCCGGTGACGGGCGAACCGTGGTCGGGTTCGGTCCCGGTGGCCGAGACGCCGGGCGTGCCGATCCCGTCGCCGTCATCGGGGGGTGCCGACGATGACTGATCCACGACGGAACGCCCGGCGGGGCCGCCGGTCCGTGGTGCTGGCGGTCCTCGTGGGCGCCGCGATCACCCTGACCGGGTGCGTCGGAATCCCGGACGCCGGTCAGGTGCAGCAGGGCGACACCGTCAGCGACGACGTCGTCAGCGACTTCGTGTTCCGGCCCAACGGGCCGGTCGCCGGCAGTTCGCAAGAGAGACTGCTGCGCGATTTCCTCTCGGCGGGCACCGGGTCCCAGGACAACTACGGGGTGGCCCGGCAGTTCCTCAGCACCGGCTTCGCCGACGAGTGGGAGCCGCGGGCCAGCGTCACCATCAGGCCCGGGGTCGGGTCGACCTCGCGGGTCGGGGAGTCGACGCTCGACTACGCGTTCGTGGGCTCGGCGACGGTCGACTCGGCGGGGCACTACACGCCGGCCACGTCCTCCACGACGACGTCCCTGGCGTTCTCCTTCGTCCGCGAGGGCGGCGAGTGGCGCATCAGCGACGCCCCCGACGGCATCGTCCTCTCGCCGGCCACGTTCGACTCGGTCTTCCGGTCGCACGCCGCCTACTTCTACGACCCCACCTTCACCTATCTCGTGCCCGACGAGCGGTGGTTCCTCGCACGGTCGTCGACGAGCACGCGCCTCGCGACGGCCCTGCTCGACGGACCGTCGGACTGGCTGCAGGGTGCCGTCGTCTCGGCCTTCCCCGAGGGCACCCAGCTGTCGTTGACGGCCATCACGGTCGACGACGGGACGGCCCGCGTCGACCTCACCGCCGACGCCCTCGAGGCGACCCCCGCCGCCCGGGCCCGGATGCAGGCGCAGCTGCTGGCGAGCTTCTCGACCCTCGCGACCGTGACCGCCGTCGAGCTCAGCGTCGAGGGCGCGCCTCTGACCGTGCCGGCCATGCAGCAGCCCGTGCCGGTGCGCGACCCCGCGGTCGACGCCCGGCCCCTCGTGCTGGCCGACGGCGTGCTGGGATTCGCCACCACGAGCGCCACGAGCCAGCTCCCGGGCCTCTCGGACGCGGTGGAGGCGCTCCGCCCCCGGTCGGTCGAGCTGTCCGCAGACCAGACGACCGCCGCCGTCGGCACCTCGTCGGGCGCGTACGCGGTCACCTCTCAGGGAGGAGCCCGGTTGGTCGACGCCCGGACCGGACTCGTCGCCCCCTCGCTCGACGACGCGGGATTCGTCTGGTCGCTCGTCGCCGACGACCCGACGAGCCTCACGGCGTACGCCCTCGACGGCACGCCCCACCCGGTGGTGACGTCGCTGCCGGCGGGGCCGAGCGTCAACACCTTCCGCATCTCGCGCGACGGCACCCGCGCGTTGCTGCTGCTCGACGACCAGGGCGAGTCGCGCCTCCTCGTGGCCGCCGTCGTGCGGGACGCCGACGGGGTCCCGCTCCGGCTGGGCCCGACCCTCGAACTGTCGGCTCCGGACGGCGCCCCCGTCGACGCGACCTGGGCGGATCAACTGACCGTCGCCGTCCTGACCACCGTCGGGGAGTCGTCACGGGTGACGATGTCCGAGGTCGGCGGGGACTCCTCGAGCGCCGGCCGTCCGTCGGGCGAGGCGGTCGCGATCGTCGGGGGCAACGGCTTCGACCGACTGCTGCTGCTGGGTGCCGACGGCGACGTGCTCGAACCCAGGGGCAGCAGCTGGCAGGCCACGGGGTTGACGGCCGACCTGGTGGCGACCCAGCGCTGACGCCCCGGGTCGCCTCCTCCCCAGGGCAGGTGGGGGGTAGGTCGTCCCCCTGCGACGACGGAGGCGCGGCGTGCGCACCCGGGGGAGTCCACGCTGTCGGTGTGCCCCGGTCGCCTCGTCCCCGTCCCGCCGTCGATGCGCGGGACGCCCTGGTGCGGGCCGTCCGCGAGGCGCTGTCCGTCGTGTCGCCCGTCTCGTGCGCGGGCTGCCACGCTCCGGACGTCGGCCTGTGCCGCGACTGCCGGGGCCGGCTCGTCCCCGAGGTCGTCCGGATCGACCTCCCCGACGGGCTGACCGTCTTCGCCGGACTCGTCTACGCCTTCGAGGCGCGGGGCGTCGTGTTGGCCTTCAAGAACGGCGGACGCGTGCGCCTGGCCGAGGTGCTCGCCCCGGCTCTTGGTGCCGCCCTCCGATCCTGTGCCGGTCAGGTGACGGCCGAGGAGGCGCCCGTCGGGGACGCACGCCCGGGGGATCGGTCGCTGCTGGTCGTCCCGGTGCCGGCGTCCCGACGGGGGCGGCGTCGGCGGGGCTACGACCCGGTCGACCTGGTGCTGCGTCGGCTCGGTCTCGTGGTGGGCTCGCGCGTCCTCGTGCCGACGGCGCGGGCCGGCGGCGGACAGAAGGGCCGCGACCGACAGCAGCGTCTGAGGGACCGCGAGGGCAGCCTCCGCGCCACCCGCGATCTCACGGGGTCGCAGGTGGTCCTCGTCGACGACGTCGTGACGACCGGGGGCACCCTCCAGGAGGCGCGTCGTGCGCTGGTCGCCCGGGGCGCGATCGTGGTCGGTGCGGCGTGCGTGGCCGCCACCCCGTCGGGCTCGGGCGCCGGTCGCCCCTGAGCGAACGGTGAACGGTGCGTGACACGGGGGTGTCCGGGTGGCTACGGTGGGGCGAAAGGCGTGAAAGGACATCCGCCTGGCTGACAGGCGGCACGTCGATAGCCACAGGAGGTCGTCATGGAAATTTCCGTCACGGGTCGAAACGTCGGCATCACCGATCGTTTCCGCGAGTACGCCACCGAGAAGGCAGACAAGGTCGCCGCGCTGGCCACGAAGGCCCTCGCCCTCGAGGTCAAGGTGTCGCGGCACCACGAGAAGTCCGGTGGGCAGGCGGGCGACGACCGGGTCGAGATCACGCTGATCGGCCCCGGCCCCCTCGTGCGGGCCGAGTCCACGGCCGCCGATAAGTACGCGGCGTTCGACCTCGCGATCGGTCGGCTCCTCGAACGGGTGCGCCGGGCGAAGGACCGGCAGAAGATCCATCGCGGGCAACACCGACCGACGTCGCTGCGCGAGGCGGCCACGGCCGACTTCAGCGGCGTGGGTGTCACCCCCGCCGCGGCGGAGACGCTCGACCAGGTCCGCACCGGGGCCGTGACGGTGGTGGGCGACGAGGCCCCCGCCGACGAACTCGAAGAGGAGTACTGCCCCGTGGTCATCCGCGAGAAGGTCTTCGCGTCGACGCCCATGTCGGTCGACGACGCGCTCTACTACATGGAGCTCGTCGGCCACGACTTCTACCTCTTCATCGACGCCGAGACCGAGCGTCCGAGCGTCGTGTACCGCCGCAAGGGCTGGGACTACGGCGTGATCGGGCTCGACCAGGACTCGCCCGACCTGCAAGAGACGGCGACGGCCCTGCGGGCGGGTCTGGCGAGCTGACCTCCTGACCCACCGGGTGGCCGACACCCCGGGAGGCGCGGGCACGTCCCTGTCGCCTCCCAGGGGGTCGGCCACTACGCTTGCTACGATCGTGGGCCGGTCCAGGACGGACCTTCGACACCTCGGTGCTCCGATGCGGATCACCTCAGCGAGACCGCGGAGCGTTCCGCGGGTTCGACCGAACACATGGGAGCACACCAGTGGCCAACGTCCTCGAGAAGGTCCTCCGCGTCGGCGAGGGCCGCACACTGCGCAAGCTGAAGGCCTACGCCAAGGCGGTCAACGAGCTCGAGGACGACTTCACGACCCTCACCGACGACGAGCTGCGCAACGAGACCGTCGAGCTGCGCGAGCGGTACGCGTCGGGTGAGTCGCTCGACGACCTCCTGCCCGAGGCCTTCGCTGCCGTCCGCGAGGCGTCCAAGCGCACCCTGGGCCTCCGGCACTTCGACGTGCAGCTGATGGGTGGCGCGGCCCTGCACCTCGGCAACATCGCCGAGATGAAGACCGGTGAGGGCAAGACGCTCGTCGCCACCACGGCGGCGTACCTGAACGCCATCGCGTCGCGCGGCGTGCACGTCATCACGGTCAACGACTTCCTCGCCAGCTACCAGTCCGAGCTCATGGGGCGCGTCTTCCGGGCGCTCGGCATGACGACCGGCTGCATCCTGTCGGGCCAGACCCCGGCCGAGCGTCGCGAGATGTACGCCGCCGACATCACGTACGGCACCAACAACGAGTTCGGCTTCGACTACCTCCGCGACAACATGGCCTGGCAGGCGCAGGACATGGTGCAGCGTGGCCACTTCTTCGCGATCGTCGACGAGGTCGACTCGATCTTGATCGACGAGGCCCGCACGCCGCTGATCATCTCGGGCCCGTCGTCGGGCGAGGCCAACCGGTGGTTCACCGAGTTCGCCACGGTCGCCCGGCGCCTCGTCGCGGGCACCGACTACGAGGTCGACGAGAAGAAGCGCACCGTCGGGGTCCTCGAACCCGGCATCGAGAAGGTCGAGGACTACCTCGGCATCGACAACCTGTACGAGTCGGCGAACACCCCGCTCATCTCGTTCCTCAACAACGCCATCAAGGCCGACGCGCTGTTCAAGCGCGACAAGGACTACGTCGTCATCAACGGCGAGGTCCTGATCGTCGACGAGCACACGGGTCGCATCCTCAGCGGTCGCCGCTACAACGAGGGCATCCACCAGGCCATCGAGGCGAAAGAGGGCGTTACGGTCAAGGCCGAGAACCAGACCCTCGCGACGGTCACCCTCCAGAACTACTTCCGCCTCTACAAGAAGCTCTCCGGCATGACCGGTACGGCCGAGACCGAGGCCGCCGAGTTCATGAGCACCTACAAGCTCGGCGTCGTGCCCATCCCGACGAACCGTCCGATGCAGCGCATCGACCAGACCGACCTCGTCTACAAGAACGAGACGAGCAAGTTCGACCAGGTCGTCGAAGACATCGTCGAGCGGCACGAGAAGGGCCAGCCCGTGCTGGTCGGCACGACCAGCGTCGAGAAGAGCGAGTACCTCTCGCGACTGCTCGCCAAGAAGGGCGTCAAGCACGAGGTGCTCAACGCCAAGAACCACGCTCGAGAGGCCGCCATCGTGGCCCAGGCCGGTCGCGCCGGCGCCGTGACCGTCGCCACCAACATGGCCGGTCGCGGGACGGACATCATGCTCGGCGGCAACGCCGAGTTCCTCGCCGTCGCCGAGATGAACGCCAAGGGTCTCAGCCCGGTGGACACCCCCGACGAGTACGAGGCCGCGTGGGACGACGTCTTCGCCGCCCAGAAGGCCGCCGTGCAAGAAGAAGCCGACAAGGTCATCGACGCCGGCGGGTTGTACGTCCTCGGCACCGAGCGCCACGAGTCGCGACGGATCGACAACCAGCTGCGCGGTCGGTCGGGTCGTCAGGGCGACCCCGGTGAGAGCCGTTTCTACCTGTCGTTGACCGACGACCTGATGCGCCTGTTCAACTCGGGCGCCGCCGAGTCGTTGATGGGTCGCGGCAACGTGCCCGACGACCTCGCCATCGAGAACAAGATCGTGGGGCGGGCCATCCGCTCGGCCCAGTCGCAGGTCGAGTCGCGCAACGCCGAGATCCGCAAGAACGTCCTCAAGTACGACGACGTCCTCAACCGTCAGCGCGAGGCCATCTATGGTGACCGTCGCCACATCCTCGAGGGCGACGACCTCAAGGACCGCAGCCAGAAGTTCCTCGAGGACGTCGTCAACGAGGTCATCGACCAGCACACGGGTGACGGCAGCCCCGACGACTGGGACCTCGACGCCCTCTGGACCGAACTCGGCACCCTGTACCCGATCTCGATCACCATCGACGAGGTCATCACCGAGGCCGGCTCGAAGGGCAAGGCGACCCGGGCGTTCCTCGGGCAGGAGATCCTCTCCGACGCCAAGGTCGCCTACGAGGCGCGCACCGAGACCCTCGGCGAGCCCGCCATGCGCGAACTCGAGCGTCGGGTCGTGCTGTCGGTCATCGACCGTCGCTGGCGCGACCACCTCTACGAGATGGACTACCTGAAGGACGGCATCGGTCTCCGCGCGATGGCCCAGAGAGACCCGCTCGTCGAGTACCAGCGCGAGGGCTACGCCCTGTTCCAGAGCATGATGGGCCAGATCCGCGAAGAGACCGTGGGCTTCCTGTTCAACCTCGAGGTCGAGGTGCAGGGCCAGGTCGGCGCCACCGAGGCACCGGTCATCGCGGCCAAGGGGCTCGAGGCCGAGAAGCAACCGCAGGCCCAGCTGGCCTACTCGGCTCCCAACATCGACGGCGAGGTCGAGGTGCGCAACCAGCGCGGTCAGCTCGAGAAGGGTGCGACCGCGAAGGCCCAGAAGGCTCAGGACGAAGCCGAGCGTTCCGATTCGCCCGAGATCGCGGCGGCTCGCGCCTCCGGTGGCCCGGCGGCACGGCAGGCCGACGACGGCAAGGTCGGCGCCTTCGGCCAGAAGACCGCCGGCGGCGAGGCTCCGGTGAACCGGGCCGATCGCCGAGCGGCGGGTAAGAAGACCCGCTGACCGAGTCGTCCGAACGACTATCGACGCGCCCCCGAGCCTGGCTCGGGGGCGCGTCGTCCGTCGGCGGTGACCGGGCCGACCCTCAGAGCACGTGCACGGCCGCTGCTCTCCACCGGCTGTCGTAGGTCTCGAGTCGGACGGCGACCGCTCGGCTCCGAGCGCGGCCGTGCACGACGACGACGGATTCGATCACCCCGTCCGCGGGCGAACTCGACCGGATGCCGCCGATCGTGAACACCGGTCGCCGAGCACGCATGCCGTGTGCGGACCGGGCCCGGGCGGCCAGGACGACCCGCTTGTGCAGGGTGCGGTAGACGTCCTCGGTGACCCACCGCGAGACCTGGTCGAGTTCTCGTGCCCCGGCCAGGATCTCGACGACGCAGCGGACCAGGTTCTCGACGAGCAGGTCCGGATCGTCCGGGAAGGGGGACCCGGACGAGGTGCCGCCACGAGGGACCGTGCGGACGGCAGGTCGGGGACCGGATGGTCGACCCTCCGACGGCCCACCCCCGGGCACGGGGTCGGTCGGGCCCGGGTTCGCGAGCGGCGGGACGGGCCTCAGATGCGGCCGAGGCGGTGCGGTGGGCCCCTGGGGCTCGACGAGGGCGAGGGCGTGGTGGTTCGAGGGCATGGGCAGTCTTCCTGTTCACGTGCGTCCGGGCATGACTAGAAGATATGACATGTGAGATTGCAAAACCAGACCGACTCGACGGTCTGTGGAGAAGCGGTGGTCGGGTCCTCCCGCCGGGGAGTGGCCGACGTCGCCGGACGGACCGTCGACCTAGACTGGGCGGGTGTCGACGCTCAGTGATCTCGTTCTCGCCCAGGGCCTCTCGAGCGAGGTGGACGTCGAGTGGTTGCACCTGCTGGTGGGGGACTGGCAGCTGCTCGCCGACCTCGCCTTCGCGGACATCGTCCTCTGGGTCCCCACGCAGACCGACAGCTTCGTCGCCGTCGCCCACGCCCGGCCCTCGAGTTCGGCCACGCTCTTCTACCGCGACTTCGTCGGACAAGAGGTGCGGCCCGAGTGGCGCGAGCAGATCGAGCAGGCGTTCACGACGACCCGCATCGTCGACTCGGCCGCACCCGACTGGTACGAAGAGACGCCCACGCGCGTCCGGGCCGTGCCCGTGCTCCGCCGCCTGGGGGCCAGCCGGCCCGACGTGACCGACGCACCGATCGCCATCATCACGAGGCACACGAACCTCAGCGAGGCGCGCACGCCGAGCCGTCAAGAACTGACCTTCAACCAGTGCTCCAACGACCTCTTCGCCATGATCGCCGCCGGCGACTTCCCCGACCTGGGGGCGCCGACGGGTCCGCGACGGGGCGCACCCCGCGCCTCCGACGGGCTGCTGCGCCTCGACGTCGACGGCATGGTCACGTTCGCCAGCCCCAACGGCCTGTCGGCCTTCAACCGCATGGGGTTCGCCGGCGAGCTCGAAGGCGAGTCGCTGGCCGAGGTCACCACCGGCCTGCTCGCGGGCAAGCTCGTGATCGACGAGTCCCTGCCGTTGGTCGTCACGGGCCGGGCGCCCTGGCGCACCGACATCGAGGCGCGCGGGGTCACGGTGTCGCTGCGCGCGATCCCGCTGCGTGACCGTGGTGAGCGCGTCGGGGCGATCGTCCTCTGTCGCGACGTGACCGAGTTGCGTCACCAAGAGCGCGAGCTGATCACCAAGGACGCCACGATCCGCGAGATCCACCACCGGGTCAAGAACAACCTGCAGACCGTCGCCTCGCTGCTGCGCATCCAGGCACGTCGTACCCACACCGACGTCGCCCGTGAGGCACTGACGCAGGCCATGCGCCGAGTGCAGTCGATCGCCGTCGTGCACGACACGCTGTCCGAGGGGCTCAGCCAGAACGTCGACTTCGACACCGTCTTCGACCGGGTCCTCATGCTGATCGCCGAGGTCGCGTCGAGTCACAACACGACGGTCCGCCCCACCATGACGGGCAGTTTCGGTGCCCTGCCGAGCGAGTACGCGACGCCCCTGGCCCTCGCCCTGACCGAACTCGTGACGAACGCCGTCGAGCACGGCCTCGACGGTCGCGACGGCGAGGTCGAGATCGTCGCCGACCGTCGGGCGGAAGAGTTGACGGTCAAGGTGCGCGACAACGGGGTCGGGCTGCCCGAGGGCAAGGTCGGCTCGGGGCTCGGCACCCAGATCGTCCGCACGCTGATCCAGGGCGAACTCGGTGGCACCATCGACTGGCACACCCTCGTCGGCAACGGCACCGAGGTCACCATCGAGATCCCGTTCCGCTGGCTCACCCAGCCCTGAGCCACAGCGGAGGCCGGCGACGACCCCGCCCCGGACGCGACGAAGCCCGGCACCTGCGATCAGGTGCCGGGCTTCGTCATCGGCCCCGAGGGCCGGAGGTCGACCGCAGCGGGCGGTCGACGGTCGATCAGCTGGCGCGGCGGGCGCGGGCCGCGCGACGCTTGAGCGCGCGACGCTCGTCTTCGCTCAGACCGCCCCAGACGCCGGAGTCCTGCGAGGTCTCGAGCGCGTACTGCAGGCAGGTCTCGGTCACGGTGCAGCGGCCGCACACGGCCTTGGCCTTGTCGATCTGGTCGACGGCGGGACCCGTGTTGCCGACGGGGAAGAAGAGCTCCGGGTCAGCCTGCAGGCAAGCGGCTTTGTCGCGCCAATCCATCGATGGGTACTCCTTAAAAGTGCAGAACCAGGCACGTCGAAGCGCCTGGTTCGGGATGGGGAAAGAGAAGAATTCGGGAGGCGCGCACCGCAATGTGCGCGTCACTTCGACCTCGAATATGGTCGCATACTGGTACGGCCAAATCAAGGATTTTTCGGAGGCTCACACGTGACCACAGCAGGCCCGGACGGCGCCCGAGACGAGACCGGTCGGTCTGCCGAGACCCGTCGACCCGCACTGCTCTGGGTCGTGATCGTGCTGCTCTCCGCCGAGTTCCTGCTGGTCGCCGCAACGGCGGCTTTCTTGCTCGTCGAGCTGCTCGTCGCCCGTCCCGACTCGTACCCGTCGGCCGTCGCGATCTTCGTCCTGACCCTGCTGGCGACCGCCTGGCTCGGGTCCATCGTGGTTGGCGCCCTGCGCGGCCGGGCCTGGATCAGGGGAGCGGCGATCGTGTGGCAGGTGCTGCAGTTCGCGGTCGGCATCGGCAGCCTGCAGGGCGTCTTCGCCAACCCGACCATCGGCCTCGCGCTCCTCGCGCCGGCCGTCGCCGTCGTGGTCCTGCTGCTCGTGCCGTCGGTCGTCGCGGCCACCTCGGCCCGCGACTCGGACCCCCACGTCTACTGACCGACCCGCCCGCCGCCGTCGCGAGACGACACGCAGGAGGCGCGGTGCCGGTCCTCGAGACCGGCGCCGCGCCTCCTGCGCTCCTCGTCGCCGAAGGGGTCAGTCGAGGCCGAGCTTCTTGCGGAGCGACGCCACGTGCCCCGTCGCCTTCACGTTGTACAGCGGCAGCTCGACGGCGCCCTGCTCGTCGACCACGAACGTCGAACGGATCGTGCCCGTCACGATGCGCCCGTAGTTGTTCTTCTCGCCGTAGGCGCCGTACGCCTGGTGCACCGTCAGCTCGGGGTCGCTGAGCAGCGGGAAGTTCAGCCCCTGCTCGTCCTTGAACTCCTGCAGGGCGGCGGGCTCGTCCTTCGAGACGCCCAGCACCTGGTAGCCCGACGACTTCAGCGAGTTGATGTTGTCGCGGAAGTCACACGCCTCCGTCGTGCAGCCCGGCGTCGACGCCGCCGGGTAGAAGTACACGATGACCTTCTGCCCCGAGTAATCCGCCAGCGAGACGGGCGAACCGTTCTCGTCGTCGAGGGTGAACGTCGGCGCGGCAGCGCCCTTCTCGAGCTTCGTGGACATGGTGCTCCGATCTGCGGGCGCCACGGACGGCGCCGATGGTTCTGAGTGGGTCGGATCTCATGCTAGTGTTGACCGTCGTTGCGAGAGATCGCAGCACGCACCTCTAGCTCAATTGGCAGAGCAACTGACTCTTAATCAGTGGGTTCTCGGTTCAAGTCCGAGGGGGTGCACGAAAGAATTGGGTCCCCCGTGTTCTGCAGTCGCAGAAGCGGGGGATTCTTTCGTCGTATGGGTCTGGTCCGCTCCGCGGACCGCGGCCCACCTCGCACGGGGAACCAGCCGGGCCCGCCAGGTCGCCGTTGCTCGGGGGTGACGTCGCTTCGCTCGTCACGGACGGTGACGTCGCTTCGCTCGTCACGGGGGGTGACGTCGCTTCGCTCGTCACGGGGGGTGACATCGCTTCGCTCGTCACGGGGGTGACGTCGCTTCGCTCGTCACGGAGGGTGACGTTGCTTTGCTCGTCACGGGGGAGTGACGTCGGGTGGGTCGTCAGCGGGGGGAGACGGCAGGAGGCGCGGGCGGGGCGGCCCGCGCCTCCTGCGTCGGTGGGGTGGGGGGGGGGGGGGGGGGCTACTGGCCGTCGCGGGGGAGCTGCGAGGCGGCGTCGCGGCCGGTCACGGGGTAGGGGCCCGTCATGCCCTCACGGAGGCGGGCGGCAGCCAGGATGCGGTCGCGCTGCAGGTGCCACCCGAGCATCAACAGGGGGATGATCACGACGAGCGACATGACCGTGAACGACCCGATCGGCCAGTCGATCGCCATCAGGACGACGACCGCGGCCAGGAAGGCCAGCGTCAGGTAGCTCGTGACCGGCGCCCCCGGCAACCGGAACGAGGGCTCCTTCGCCTTGCCCTGCTTCGCCCACTGACGCAGTCGCATCTGGCAGAGGATGATCGTGCCCCACGCCGTCAGGATGCCCAGAGACGCGATGTTCAACACGATCTCGAACGCCGTGTTCGCCCCCACGATCGCGTTCAGCACGACGCCCAGCAGGGTGATGCTCGCGGTCAACAGGATGCCGCCGAACGGTACCCCGCCCTTCGACATCTTCGTCGTGAACTTCGGGGCCGAGCCGTTCATGCCCATCGAGTGCAGCACGCGGCCGGTCGAGTACAGCCCGGCGTTCAGGCTCGACAGCGCGGCCGTCACGACCACGAAGTTCATGATCGACCCCGCGACGTCGCCCACCTCGGGGCTGCCGATGCTGCCGAAGAACGTGACGAACGGGCTCTCGCCCGCCTTGTACGCCGTGTACGGCAGCAGCAGCGAGAGCAGCACCAGCGACCCGACGTAGAAGACCGCGATGCGGATGATGACCGTGTTGATCGCGCGTGGCACGACCTTCTCGGGGTTCTGGGTCTCGCCCGACGCCGTGCCCACCAGCTCGATCGCGGCATAGGCGAAGACGACGCCCTGCACCACGATCACGGCCGGCAGCAGGCCGTTCGGCAGGATGCCCGACGACGCCACGAGGCCCCAGCCGGTGTCGACCGCGGCACCGTCGTGCGTCACGGGGAACGCCGCCGCGAGCCACACGACGCCGACCACGAGGAACACCACGAGAGCGGCGACCTTGATGATCGCGAACCAGAACTCCATCTCGCCGAAGACCTTCACGGCCAGCAGGTTGACCGAGAGCACCACGGCGAGGGCCACCAGGGCCAGCAGCCAGTCGGGTGCCGCGGTGAACGCGGACCAGTAGTGCAGGTACAGGGCGACCGCGGTGACGTCGACGATGGCCGTCATCGCCCAGTTCAGGAAGTACATCCACCCGGCCGCGTAGGCGAACTTCTCGCCGAAGAACTCGCGGGCGTACGAGACGAACGATCCCGAGGAGGGGCGGTGCAGCACCAGCTCGCCGAGGGCACGCAGGATGAAGAACGCGAAGACGCCACAGATCGCGAACACGATCGCGAGAGCCGGACCGGCCGAGGCCAGTCGACCGCCGGCGCCGAGGAAGAGCCCCGTGCCGATCGCCCCGCCGATGGCGATCATCTGCAGCTGACGCGGCTTGAGCCCGTGCTGGAAACCCTCTTGCTCGTGCGAGAAGTCTTGCGGGAGGTGCGTCTCGGTGGAGGCGTCGCCGTCCCCGTTCGTGGGACTCGTCATCGGTCGACCGTAGCCCCTATCGGTTTCGCCCGCATCACCGCCGCGAGACGGGCGAACCCCCAGGAGGCGCGGTGCCGATTCACATGCGGGTAACGAATGGGTGACGATCACCAGGCCCGCAGGCATGGGCGACACGCCGGGACGCAGGGTGCGCGGGGTACACCCGCGGCGACGTCGGGCCGGTTCGCAATTCGGATGGACGACGGATGTCGGCTACGGTCGTGGAGGCCCGGGAGACCGGGCCCGTCATCATCAGGACGCGCCGACCGATGGTCCGATCAGTTCGGGTTCCGGTCGTCGTACGGTCTGGTGGCGCGAGGGTCCGGTCCCATGACCGACCCGGCGGAGGACAGGTTCGCCCCGTGGTTCCACGGTGGGCTTGAGCCGACACGGTCCGCACGCGTCGTCGACCCGTTCGCCCGACCCGATCGCCGCCGACGGCGAACCGGCCCGAGCGGCCGGTGCCCCCTCGGCGCGCCTGGAGACACCTGTGACCACTACGCCTGCCGTGCGTGCCCGGAACCTGTACAAGGTGTTCGGCCGCCGACCCAAGGACGCCGTCGCCCGACTCGAGGCCGGCGCCTCCCGCTCCGAGGCCGCGGGCCTCGGCACCGCTGCCGTCATCGACGCCTCGTTCGACGTCCGGCCCGGCGAGATCTTCGTCGTGATGGGGCTCTCCGGCTCGGGCAAGTCGACCCTCATCCGCATGCTGAACGGCCTGCTCGAGCCCACGTCCGGCTCGGTCGAGGTCGCGGGCTCCGCGATCTCGGACGTCCCGGCCAAGCGGCTCCGCGAGGTGCGTCGGCAGAACGTGTCGATGGTGTTCCAGCACTTCGCGTTGCTGCCGCACCGCACCGTCATCGACAACGTCGCCTACGGCCTCGAGGTGCAGGGGGTCGCGAAGGCGGCTCGTCTGGCGAAGGCCCGGGAGGTCACCGAGATCGTCGGCCTCGCGGGTTGGGAGGACGAGCTGCCGAGCCAGCTCTCGGGCGGCATGCAGCAGCGCGTCGGCCTCGCCCGCGCCCTCGCCTCCGAGACCGACATCCTGCTGATGGACGAGGCGTTCTCGGCCCTCGACCCGCTGATCCGCCGCGAGATGCAGGAGCAGCTCGTCGAGCTGCAGGCGAAGCTCGGCAAGACGATCGTCTTCATCACCCACGACCTGAACGAGGCGATGTTCCTCGGGGACCGCATCGCCGTCATGCGCGACGGCCGCATCGTGCAGATCGGGACGCCCGAGGACATCCTCACCGACCCCGCCAACGACTACGTCGCCCAGTTCGTGCAGGACGTCGACCGGGCGCGGGTCCTCACGGCGGCCAGCGTCATGGAGCCCGCCCGGGCGGTCGTCCCGCTCACGGTCGGCCCCCGGGGCGCCCTGCGTTCCCTGCGCGACCTCCAGACCGCCGCCCTGTTCGTCACCGGCCGTGACCGCAAGCTCCTCGGCTGGGTGCGCGACCGGCACGTCATGCGCCAGGTCAAGGCGAACGACACCGACCTCGCCGCCATCGTCAACGCGGAGTTCTCGAAGGTCGGGCCCGAGGCCGCGCTGGTCGACCTCTTCGAGTTGGCGGTCGAGAGTCCGCTGCCGATCGCCGTCGTGGACGACGCCGACCGCCTGCTCGGCGTCATCCCCCGCGTGACCCTGCTCGCGGCGCTCGGCAACGTCGACACGACCACCTCGCCCATCCCCGTGCTCGAGCCCGTCACCCGCATCTCGGACGTCGAGCTCGACGCCACCCTCGAAGGAGCCACCCGATGAACGAGTACCTCCGCATCCCCTTCGGCTCCTGGGTCTCGGACGTCGTCGACTGGATCACCACCCACCTGGGCGGCTTCTTCGACGTCGTCCGCCTGGTCTTCACGTTCTTCTACGAGTGGGTCGCGTACTTCCTCGGCGCACCTCCCTTCTGGGCGGTCGTGATCGTGATCGCCGCCCTCGCCTTCGTCGCGAAGGGCTGGAAGTTCTCGCTCGGCACGGCCGTCGGCCTGCTGTTCATCGGAACGGTCAACCAGTGGGACAACGCGATGTCGAGCCTCGCCCTCGTGCTCGTCGCCAGCACGCTCGCCATCGCGCTGAGCATCCCTCTGGGCGTGCTCGCGGCGAAGTCGGGCGTCGCGTCGCAGATCATCCGGCCCGTGCTGGACTTCATGCAGACGACGCCCGCGTTCGTCTACCTCATCCCCGCCCTGCTGCTGTTCCGCGTCGGCGTCGTGCCCGGCATCGTCGCCACCATCGTCTTCGCCATGGCCCCCGGCGTCCGCCTGACCGAGCTCGGCATCCGCGGCGTCGACAAGGAGGTGGTCGAGGCCGGCCAGGCGTTCGGCTCGTCACCGTGGCGCATCCTGCGTCAGATCCAGCTGCCCCTCGCGAAGCCCAGCATCATGGCCGGCGTCAACCAGGTGATCATGCTCTCGCTCTCGATGGTCGTCATCGCCGGCATGGTCGGCGCGGGGGGACTGGGCGGCGACATCGTCGCGAGCCTCAACCGCATCGATGTCGGGCTGGGTGCCGAGGCCGGCATCTCGGTCGTCATCCTGGCGATCGTCCTCGACCGCATGACGGCGGCCCTCGGGTCCGACCGTCACGCCCGACGGCTGGCCCGGGCGCAGAACCGCCGGTCCGTCCCGCCGACCCCGGCCCCCGACCGCGCCGAGGCCGAGCAGCCCCTTCCCCCGGCCGACCGCCGCGAACCCGCGACGGCCTCGGCCTAGACCCCGACCACCTGCGGGACGGGAGCAGCACGTACCCACCCGACCCGCGCCTCCTGCACCACCCGAAAGGAACACATGAAGAAGCGCACCATCGCCGCATCGATCGCCCTCGGCACCACCGCCGTCCTCGGACTGGCCGCCTGCTCGCCTCCCGGCAGCGGCTCGTCGGCCGAGGGCGAGACCCTCGACAACGGCGACCAGGCCGTCGTCGACCTCGCCGTGTTCAACGGCTGGGACGAGGGCATCGCGGCCTCGTGGCTGTGGAAGACCGTCCTCGAGGACGAGGGCTACACGGTCAACCTCCAGCCGGCCGACGTGGCCCCCGTCTACAGCGGGCTCACCACCGACGACTACGACGTCGTGCTCGACACCTGGCTGCCGACCACCCACGCCTCGTACATCGAGCAGTACGGCGACGACCTGACCGATCTCGGCGCCTGGAACGACGGCGCCAAGCTCGCGGTCGCCGTGAACGAGGACGCCCCGATCGACTCGCTCGACGAGCTGGCGGCCAACGCGGACCTGTTCGGGGGCAAGATCGTCGGCATCGAGCCGGGCGCGGGCCTCACGGCCGCCGTCCAGGACGAGACCATCCCCACCTACGGCCTCAGCGACCTGCAGCTGCAGACCTCGTCGACCGCCGCGATGCTGACCGAGCTCAAGAGCGCGACCGACGCGGGCGAGAACATCGCGGTGACGCTGTGGAGCCCGCACTGGGCCTACGACGCGTTCCCCATCAAGGACCTCGCCGACCCCGAGGGCACCCTGGGCGACGCCGAGGGCATCCACTCGTTCGGCGGCAAGAGCTTCACGGCGGACTTCCCGCAGTTGACCGAGTGGCTGCAGGGCTTCGAGATGGACACCGAGACCCTGTCCTCGCTCGAGAACGCCATGTTCAACGGTGACGAGGTCGACGGCGACGACTACGCCCCCGTCGTCGAGAAGTGGATCTCCGAGAACCAGGACTACGTCGACGGCCTGACCAGCTGATCCGATCCGCCTAGGACGTCGCCCCGGCCGAGCCCCGCTCGTCCGGGGCGTCGTCGTACCGGGCGCCCGGCGGGGTGCCGGGGCGGGGCCCGGTGGTGGGTGACGGAGCCGGGTGAAACCACAGCCGGACGACACCCGACGCACAGCGAACCCCGAGGTCACACCCCGGGAGGCGCGGGTAGCGTCGTCGACGGACGTCACCGAGACGTCGTCGCACCACCCGCACGAGCACCACGAGAGGCACCACCCGTGAGCACCACCGCACCGACCGACGTCCTGAGGAGAATGGCCCGCGTCATCACGCGCACCGTCTCGTCCGACCTCGTCCAGGTGTCGACCCCGGACCGCGTGCTCGGCCACGTCCGGGCCGAGCAGGGCGCCTTCGTCGCGCTCCGCGGCGCCGACCCCCGCTGGGGCGAGGTCGTCGGGCGGTACCCCTCCGAGGGGCTCGCCCTCGAGGCCCTGCGGCAGCGCAAGCGTTCGATCTGAACCGCCGCCGGGCCCGCCCGTCCGTGCGGCGCCGCCGGTAGGAGGCCCTCGGGGGCCTAGACGCCGACGCCCGCGAAGAACGACGTGAGCTGGCGCGTGATGCGCTCGCGCGCCTCCTCGTCCGAGATCGTGGCCGAACCGTCTCCGGACTGCGCGCCGTAGCTGCCGAACTGGGCGTGGTTCGACCCGTCGATCTCGACCATCGACGCGCTGCCCGGCAGCATGTCGCGGTAGGTCGCGATCTTCGCCGGGGTGCTGAGGCCGTCCTCGGAACCACCGAGGCTGAGGACGGCCAACTCGTCGTCGTCCGAGAGGTCGGTCGTCGCGCAGTACGAGCCGAGGAGCACCAGGGCGTCCACCGACCTGTCGTCGGCGGCGTACTGACAGGCACGCACCCCGCCGAGCGAGTGACCGCCCACCGCCCACGCGTCGACCTCGGGGGCGAGGTCGGTGAAGGTCGACAGCGGGCGGGGGTCCAGGATGCCGAACCCGAGCGTGGGTCGTTCGACGACGACGGTGACGCCGGTGGCGACGAGACCCGCGAAGGTCTGCTCGTAGGCCTGCGGGTCGACCCGGGCACCGGCGACGAAGACGAGACCCTGGCCGGTGGCGGCCGTCTCGGTCGGTCGCATCACGACCGTGTCGGGTCTGCTCGTCACCTCGACCCGTTCGTCGGCGGACACCGAGGCGAGCGAGGACGCCGTCGCCGACATCGGCGTCTTGGCCCAGACGAAGAACCCCGTGGCGGCGAGCACGACGACGGCGAACAGTCCGAGGGCCACGCCCTTGAGCACGCGTCGTCGCCGGGAGGCGTGACGCCGGGGAGGAGCGGGCGGGGCGGACTCGCGACGGGAAGCTGTGGATCGTCTCACCGTTCCATCGTCCCAGGGGCCAGCCGGGACGGAGCCGTGCGTCATGCGACAGGCTCGGGGGATGCCCTGGATACAACTCGTCATCTCGCTCGTCGCCGCCGTCGTCCTCACCTTCGTCATCTCGGCCGTCGTCGGCCTGGTCGTCGGCGTGGTCGCCAAGCGCAAGGAGTGGGCGCAGGCCTTCGTGACGCGCATGCGCCGCCCCTTCCGCGCCACGCTGCTCGTCGTGCTGCTCGTCGTCGCGCTGACCACGTCGTTCGACGCCCTGCTCCCCGCCGACTACCCGGGGGAGGGGTGGGTGTCACAGGCCTTCCGCTGCGCCGTCATCGTCGTCGTCGCCTGGTTCGTGGGTGCCCTCGCGATCTTCTTCGAGGACCTCGGCCTGTCGCGCTACCGGGTCGACACCCCCGACAACCGGGTGGCGCGTCGGGTCCGCACCCAGGTGCTCATCCTCCGACGGCTGACCGTGGCCCTGATCGTGATCCTGGCCGCGGGCACCGTGCTGCTCGGGTTCCCGGGGGTCGAGGCGGTCGGTGCGAGCGTCCTCGCGAGTGCGGGGCTGGTCTCGGTCGTCGCGGGCCTCGCGGCGCAGTCGACCCTGGCGAACGTCTTCGCGGGCATCCAACTGGCCTTCAGCGACGCCATCCGCATCGACGACGTCGTCGTGGTCGAGGGGCAATGGGGCCTGATCGAGGAGATCACCCTGTCGTACGTCGTCGTCCACGTCTGGGACGACCGGCGTCTCGTGCTGCCGTCGACCTACTTCACGACCACCCCGTTCGAGAACTGGACTCGGCGCAACAGCGAGCTGCTCGGAGCGGTCGAGTTCGACCTGGACTGGCGGGTCGACCCGGGGGCCATGCGGAAGGAGCTCGACGTGATCCTCGCGGGGACGGACCTCTGGGACGGACGCACCAAGGTGCTCCAGGTCACCGACGCCCAGGCCGGCTACGTGCGGGTGAGGGTGCTCGTCACGGCCAAGGACGCACCGACCCTGTTCGACCTGCGCTGCCTCGTCCGAGAGGACCTGATCGCCTGGCTGCACGCGAAGAGCCCGCAGTCGATCCCGCGGACGCGGGTGCAGATGGTCGAGGCCGAACCGGCGCCGAAGGGACGGGCCCACCGGTCGACGTCGGAGGCCTCCGCCCTGTTCAGCGGCGACAACGCCGACTCCGAACGCACGGCGCTCTTCACGGCGGCCATCCCGATCCACGACGTCGCCGAGTACCAGGCCTCGCTCGGCGCCGAGGCGGAACACGACCCGCACGTCGCGGGACGACCCGGTGGCCTGCCGACCGGCCGTCCCGACGGCGATCCGGCCGGGCCGACGCCCGGCGTCGACGGGCGTCGCTGACGCGACCACACGGACGAGGAGGCGCGCCCCGCCAGAGCGGGACGCGCCTCCTCGGTGTCTCGGCAGACGTCAGTCGTCGTCGTTCGCGGCCTCGATGACGTTGCCCACGGCGATCGCGGTCGAGGCCGCCCAGCTGATCGCCATGAGGGCGAGGCGCCAGTCACGAGGGCCGGCGCTCAGGCTCTTGAGGAGGCTGATGCCGGAGAAGATCGCGCTGATGATCGCGCCGTTGAAGAGGAATTTGCGCACGGTGGGGCTCCCAGGGGTCGTTTCGACCACGGTACCGCGTGACGTGGCACGAGTCCGGGTGGGGGTAGGTTGAGCTGCCCGGCGTCCCGTGCCGGTGCGTCCTGCGGTCGAAGGAGAATGCCGTGCGCACTGCCCTGCTCGGAGGCGTGTTCGTGTTGCTCGGCCTCGTGGCCGTGTTCACCGGCGTCCTGACCGGTGACGAACTGCTCGCGCTCGTCGAACGGGTCGCGCCCGTGCTCGGCTTCGTCGTCGGCCTGACGATCGTCGCGGAGCTCGCGGCAGAGGCCGGACTCTTCTCGTGGCTGGCGTCCGCCTCGGCCCGGCTGGCCGGAGGGCGGGTGCTCGTGCTGTGGCTCCTGGTCGTGGCGCTCGCGGTGCTCTGCACGGTGTTCCTCTCGCTCGACACGACGGCGGTGCTGCTCACGCCGGTGGTCGTGATCGTGGCCCGGCATGCCGGCCTGCCGCCGATGCCGTTCGCGTTGACGACGGTGTGGCTCGCGAACTGCGCCTCGATGCTGTTGCCGGTCTCGAACCTCACCAACCTGCTCGCGCTGCACGAGCTCGGATCACCGGCCCCGGTGCAATTCGCCGCCTTGGTCGCACCGGCCGCCGTGGTGGGCGTCGTCGTCCCCGTCGTGGCCATCGGACTGCGCTACCGCCGTCAGCTGGTCGGCCGGTTCGAGGCGCCGGCGTCCGAGCCCGTGGCCGACCGCGTGCTCTTCGGCGTCGCCGCGGTCGCGACGGGGCTGCTCGTGCCGGCCCTGGTCTCGGGCGTCGAGGTCTGGATCCCCGCCGCCGTCGCGGCGCTCGTGCTCGTCGTCACCACGGCCGTCCGCCGCCGCGGCGTCCTCCGACTCGGGCTGGTGCCGTGGGGCACGCTGCTCTTCGCCGGCGGGCTGTTCCTCGTCGTCGAGGCCGCTCACTCGCTCGGCCTGGCGGACCTGCTCGGAGCCGTCGTGGGCACCGGCGACCAATTGCCCGACCTGCTTCGACTGGCGGGCGGCAGCGCGGTGGCCGCGAACGTGGCCAACAACCTCCCGGCCTACCTCGCCCTCGAGCCGGTGGCCGGGTCGCCGCTGCGGCTCGTCGCCGTACTCGTCGGGGTCAACATCGGCTGCCTCGTGACGCCGTGGGCCTCGCTCGCCACGCTGCTCTGGCACTCGCGCTTGTCGTCGATGGGCGTCGAGGTCGCCTGGGGGCGGTTCGTGCTCGCCGGCCTCGGGGTGGCGGCGGTCGCCGTGCCGCTCGCGGTCGTCGCGACGGTGCTGTTCGTCTGAGGGTCCCGGGCGCTCGGGCCCGACGCGGGTGCGGTCGCGAGGTGACGGCGCGCGAAGGCGAGCGTCCGCCGGAGCTGGCCGAGCCGCGCCTCCTCGTCCCCGTCGGTGTGCACCTCGGCGGCGACGGTGCCGGCCCACCCCGACCGGGCCAGGTGGGTGAGCACCTCGGCGACCGGCTGCGTGCCGCGACCCGGCACCCGGTGCTGGTCGTGCAGCCCGCCGGGGCGGGACGAGACGACGCCGTCGGTCAGGTGGACGTGGCGCAACCTCGGCCCGAGCGCCAGGGCGAGGTCGAGCGCGTCGCGCCCGGCGACGGCGGCGTGCGAGAAGTCGAGGGTGGCCGCCTCCACGTCGAGGGACGAGGGGTCGTGTCCCGGGCGGTAGGGGTCGAACCCGGCCGGTCCGAACCTCACGGGGAACATGTTCTCGACGGCGAGGGTGACGCCCGTCTCGGTCGCGATCTCGCGGACGACGTCGACGAAGCGCGCCGCGTAGGACCGCTGCCAGACGAACGGCGGATGGACGACGACGGTCGTGGCGCCCAGCTCGCGGGCCAGTCCGGCCGAGCGCCGCAGCTTGTCGACCTGGTCACGACCGAAGGCGAAGTGCGCGACGGGCAGGACGGGGGCGTGCACCGAGAGAACGGGCAGCCCCCACCGGGCGGTCGCCGCACGGAGCAGCTCGGGTCGTCGGGTCGCCCGATCGGCCGTCACCATCACCTCGACCCCGTCGAAGCCGGTGAGCCGCGCGAGCCGGAAGGCCTCGTCGGTCGTCAGCGGGAAGACGCAGGACGTGCTCATTCCGACCGTGATCACGCGGCCAGGCTACGACCGGGGCGTCGCGGCGGCGTCGACACCGCGGTGAACAGTGCGGGAACGGCGGGCTACAGCCAGTCGCGGCGCTTGAACTGCCACCAGAGCAGGCCGCCGATCGCCACGATCAGCACGCACGAGGTGACGAAGCCGGCGGCGGACTGGAACCCCGGATACGGCACGTTCTGCCCGTAGAACCCGGTGATCGCCGTGGGGACCGCGATGATGGCCGCCCAGCTCGTCACCTTCTTCATGATGAGGTTCATGCGGTTGGACTGCAGGTTGAGGTTCGTGTCGAGGATGGTCGAGACGAGGTCGCGCAGGGAGTCGTTCTGCTCGGCCACGCGCAGCACGTGGTCGTAGACGTCCTGGAAGTACGGGTGCATGGCGGAGTCGACCTCCTTCAGGTCGCGGCGCAGCAGCGTGTTCAGCACCTCGCGCATCGGCGACGCGACCCGCCGCAGCTGGACGAGGCTCTTCCGCAGGGCGAACGAGCGCTTCTGCACGTCGATGGTCCGGGGCGCGGGGTCGAAGAGGTCGTCGGCGATGCCCTCGATCTCGTCGTCCAGCGCATCCGTGGCGTCGAAGTGCCGGTCCACGACGCAGTCGAGCAGACCCCAGAGGAAGTACGAGACGCCGTGCGACGCCAGGTCGCGGTTCTGGTCGAAGGTCGCCTGCAGCCGGGTGACGTCGAACTCCGGATGGTGGATCGTCACGAGGGCGCGCTCCGTGATGAACGCCTTCACCTCGCTCGTGTCGAGCACGCCGCTGGCCCGGTCGAAGCGCACGTCGTAGAGAGCGGTGAACAGATGGTTGTCGTAACGGTCGACCTTGGGCCGCTGTCCGTCCTGCAGCGCGTCCTCGACGGCGAGCTCGTGCAGTCCGAGTTCGTCCTCGAGCGAGGCGAGGTCGCCGGCGGTCGGGTCGGTGAGGTCGATCCACACGTGGCAGCCGTCCGTCTCCAGGTGGTCGCTCACCTCGTGCAGCGGGAAGTCGTGGGCGATCAGCTGGCCCCCTCGGTAGGCGCGCGTGACGATGGTCGTGTCGGGACGGGCACCGTCGTCGGCGGGGCCGCGGGGCCCCTCGGTGCGCGGGGGACGGGTGTCGGTCATGGGGCGCATGCTATTCCCGTGACCTCCTACACGAAGCAGCGTGCCGACGCCCCCGCCGGGTTCTTCGAGGCCGAGGCGGCCGGTCTCGCCTGGCTCGCCGAGGCCACGCCCCGAGGAGGCGCGCGCACGGTCGGCGTCCAGGCCGCGTCCCCGGGGCGCATCGACCTCGATCCCGTGCACGAGGTCCGTCCCACGGCGGAGGCCGCACGGGCCTTCGGCGAGGCCCTCGCGGTGACCCACGCGAGCGGCGCGGAGGCGTTCGGTGCGCCTCCTCGGGGGTGGGCGGGGCCGTGCTTCATCGGCAGCCGTCCGATGACGGTGCGACCGAAGGCGACCTGGGGGTCTTCTACGCCGAGCAGCGGGTCCTGCCCTACGCCCGCGTCGCCGTCCGGGCGGGCGGTCTCGACCGGGCGGGCCTCGAGGTCGTCGAGCGAGCCTGCCGCCTCGTCGCCGAGGGCGCGTTCGACGACGACCTGCCCCCGGCCCGCCTCCACGGGGACCTGTGGGCCGGCAACGTGCTCTTCGACGCCGGGGGAGTCGTGCTCATCGACCCGGCCGCCCACGGCGGTCATCCCGAGACCGACCTGGCGATGCTGGCCCTGTTCGGCTGCCCGCACCTCGAGGACGTGCTGGCGGGCTACCAGGCGCGCTCGCCGCTGGGCGAGGGGTGGCGGGGTCGCGTGCCACTGCACCAGCTCCACCCGTTGGCCGTGCACGCCGCCGGACACGGACCGAGCTACGGGGCGTCCCTCGTGCGGGCCGCCGAGGCGACCCTGCGCCTCGTCTGACGATCGTCCGGGTGGGGTACGCCGGTCGCCAGGAGCCGTCTGGGGCACCGCTGATAATCTGGCCGTCCCGCGTCCGTGCGGGCGATGCGACAGGAGCCGACCCACCCCATGCCCGACACCCCCGAACGTTACGGCTTCGTCGTCGTCTCCAACCGCCTCCCCGTCGACCGGGTCATCGCCGACGACGGGTCGGCGTCGTGGCAGCACTCGCCCGGGGGTCTCGTCACCGCCCTCGAACCCGTCATGAAGGCCAACGACGGGGCGTGGGTGGGCTGGGCGGGCCAACCCGACCTCGAGTTCGAGCCCTTCGAGTCCGACGGCATCGAGATCGTCCCCGTGCCGCTCAGCGCCGACGAGGTGCAGCGCTACTACGAGGGCTTCAGCAACGACACGCTCTGGCCGCTCTACCACGACGTCATCGCCGCCCCGACCTACCACCGGGTCTGGTGGGAGTCCTACGTGCAGGTCAACCAGCGCTTCGCCGACCGCGCGGCCGAGATCACCGAAGAGGGCGGCACCATCTGGGTGCAGGACTACCAGCTGCAACTCGTGCCCAAGATGCTGCGCGAGGCCCGGCCCGACGTCACCATCGGGTTCTTCAACCACATCCCGTTCCCGCCGCTCGGCATCTTCTCGCAGCTGCCCTGGCGGCAGCAGATCGTCGAGGGCCTGCTCGGTGCCGACGTCATCGGCTTCCAGCGGGCGGACGACGCGTCGAACTTCTCCCGCGCCGTCCGCCACCTGCTCGGGTACTCGACGACGCGCCCCTACATCGAGGTCCCGGTCGACGACGAGTCCGCGCCGGTCTCGCGCCGGGGCACCAAGGTCCGTCGGGTGCTGGCGAAGCACTTCCCGATCTCGATCGACGCCGCCAGCTACGAAGAGCTCGCCGCGCGCCCGGACGTGCAGGCCAGGGCGCGCGAGATCCGCGAGGGCCTCGGCAACCCCAAGACGATCATGCTCGGCGTCGACCGTCTCGACTACACGAAGGGCATCCGGCACCGCATGAAGGCGTTCGGCGAGCTGCTCGCCGACGGTCGGCTCAGCGTCGAGGACGCCACGCTCGTGCAGGTCGCGAGCCCGAGCCGTGAGCGGGTCGAGACGTACAAGCTGCTGCGCGACGAGATCGAGCTCACCGTCGGCCGCGTGAACGGCGACTACGGCACCATGAGCCACACGGCCATCAGCTACCACCACCACGGCTACCCGCGCGAAGAGATGGTGGCGTTGTACCTCGCCGCCGACATCATGCTGGTCACGGCCCTCCGCGACGGCATGAACCTGGTCGCGAAAGAGTACGTGGCGGTGCGGCGCGACAACGACGGCGTGCTCGTGCTGAGCGAGTTCGCCGGCGCGGCCGACGAGCTCAAGAGCGCCCTGCTGATCAACCCGCACGACATCGGCGGCCTCAAGAACACCATCATGCGCGCCGTCGAGATGCCCAAGCGCGACCGCACCACCCGCATGCGGGCCCTGCGCCGTCGCGTCCTCGAGAACGACGTGGCCAAGTGGTCGGCGTCCTTCCTGCAGGCCCTCGAGAACGTGCGACCCGGGCAGCAGATCACGCCCGCCCCGGCCTCGGCGACGACGGACGGTGACGTCTCGTGACCGGTTCCGACCCCCTGGCCCTGAGCGACGCGCTCGGTCGTCTCGCGACGACCCCGCGCCTCCTCGTCGCGCTCGACTTCGACGGCACCCTGGCGCCCGAGGTCGACGCGCCCCTGCGGGCCCGGGCGTTGCCCGCGGCCCTGGACGCGATCATGCGCCTGTCGGCACTCGACCAGACCACCGTCGCCCTCGTGTCCGGGCGCGACCTCGCCTCGTTGATCGAGGTCAGCCAGACCCCCGACGAGGTGCTGTTGGTCGGCTCGCACGGCATCGAGGTGCGGGTCGACGGTCACGAGACCTCGTTGAGCGACGACGAGAAGGCCGGCCGTGCGCGCTTGTCCGATGCCGTCCACGGTGTGGCCGAGGGGCGTGAGGGCGTCTTCGTCGAAGAGAAACCCGCAGGCCTCGCCCTGCACACGCGGCTCGCGGACGCCGCGACCACCGAGGCCGTCCACGCGGCGGCCCGCGAGGCCGTCGAGGCGCTCGGCGGCATGCACGAGCGCGTCGGCAAGAACGTCCTCGAGTTCGCCGTCCGGGCGACCGGCAAGAACGACGGCATCGACCGACTCCGGGAGGCCGTCCAGGCCACGGGCGTCCTCTACGCCGGGGACGACGTCACCGACGAGGACGGCTTCCGGGCACTCGGCGAGGGCGACCTGTCGATCAAGGTCGGCCCGGGCGAGACGGGGGCGATGCATCGCGTCGCCGACCCCGCCGCCGTGGCGGACCTGCTCGTCGAACTGGCCGGCCTGCGTGGGCATCTCGGTCATGCCTGACAGCGCATGCCTTGAACGGGTGTGATGGCCGGGTCTGAGCATTCCCAGGTGACTGCAAGGTAGTCTGGACACCCCGCCGCGACTCCCCGCCGCCGCTCAGCCGAGCCGGTCCGACGAGGTCGCCAGCCGACGGAGGTCCTCGTGATCGTAGTCCTGACAGCGTTCGCCTTGGCGGCCGTCGTCGTGGCCTGCGTCGGCGGACGACTCGGCCGTTCGCTCTTCCTCTGGGCGTCCGTCGTCCCCTTCGCCGCCTTCGCCTTCACGGCCCTCCAGGGGCCCGCCGTGTTGTCGGGCGAGGTGCCCACCGAGGCCGTGCCGTGGATTCCGCAGCTCGCCATCTCGCTCACCCTGCGCATGGACGTCCTCGCCTGGGTCCTCGCGCTCGTCGTCACGGGCATCGGCGGCCTCGTGCTCGTCTACTGTGCGCGCTACTTCGAGCGGGACGAGGCCGGTCGGGCACGCTTCGCCGCCGTGCTGGTGGCCTTCGCCGGAGCGATGTACGGCCTCGTCACGAGCGACGACGTGTTCGTCCTGTTCGTCTTCTGGGAGGCCACGAGCGTCTTCTCGTACCTGTTGATCGGGCACTACACGGCGAAGCAGGCCAGCCGCGGGGCCGCGTTGCAGGCGCTCATCGTGACGACCGCGGGCGGGCTCGCGATGCTCGTCGGCCTCGTGATCCTCGCCGTCCAGGGCGGCACGAGCTCGTTGTCCCAGCTCGTCGAGCAGCCACCCACCGGGACGGTCGTCACGGTCGCCGTCGTGCTCGTACTCGTCGGGGCGCTGTCGAAGTCGGCACTCGTGCCGTTCCACTTCTGGCTCCCGGCCGCGATGGCGGCTCCGACGCCGGTCAGTGCCTACCTGCACGCCGCCGCGATGGTCAAGGCCGGCATCTACCTCGTCGCCCGTCTCGCCCCCGGCTACCACGACCAGCCCGGCTGGCAAGAGATCGTCGTCACCGTCGGGGTGGTCACGATGGTCCTCGGCGGGTACCGCGCGCTCCGTCAGCACGACCTCAAGCTCGTCCTGGCCTACGGCACGGTGAGCCAACTCGGCTTCCTGACGATCGTGGTGGGGTTCGGCACCCGCGACGCGGCCCTCGCCGGGCTCGCCCTGCTGGTCGCCCACGCCCTGTTCAAGTCGACGCTCTTCCTCGTGGTGGGGGTCATCGACCACCGGGCGGGCACGCGAGACCTGCGCAAGCTCTGCGGGCTCGGTCGTCAGGCTCCCGTCCTCCTCGTGGTGACGCTCCTCGCCCTCGCCTCGATGGCCGGCGTGCCGCCGACCTTCGGCTTCGTCGCGAAGGAGGCCGTGCTCACGGCCCTCTACGACGACGCCGTGACCGGGTCGGCCTGGGGCGTCGTCGCCCTGGTCGGCGTCGTCGTCGGGTCGATCCTGACCACCGCCTACAGCCTGCGCTTCCTCTGGGGGGCCTTCGGTCGCAAGAAGGGCGTCGAGCCGGTCGACTTCGTCCGTGAGCACGTCGACTTCCTGGCGTCGCCGATCGTCCTGGCCGTCGCCGGCCTGGTGCTCGGCCTCGTCTCGTACCAGGTCGGTCCGGTCTTCGCTCGTTATGCCGACACGCTCCCCTCGGCCCCGGGCGAGCACGGCCCCTACTACCTGGCGCTCTGGCACGGTCTCGAGCCCGCGCTCGGCTTCACGGCGGTCTCGCTCGGGGTCGGGGCCCTCCTCTTCTGGCAGCGCGACCGGGTGTCGCAGGTGCAGAAGGCCGTCTCGTTCCTGCCCCGCGCCTCCGACGGGTACGTGCGGATCATGGCGACCATCGACCGGACGGCGTCGCGGACGACCGCGACGACGCAGCGCGGTTCGTTGCCCTTCTACCTCGCCACCATCCTCGTCGTGTTCATCGCCTCGTCGGTGGTGACGCTGGCGCTCAACAGCGATTGGCCGACCACCGCCGTGCTCTGGGACTACCCGGCGCAGCTGGCCATCGGCGGGTTGATGATCATCGGCGCCATCGCGTCGGCGCTCTCCAACAAGAGATTCCAGGCCGTCGTCCTGGTCGGGGTGACCGGCTACGGCATGGCCGCGCTCTTCGCGCTGCACGGGGCCCCCGACCTGGCCCTGACGCAGGCGCTGATCGAGACCATCACACTCATCGCGTTCGTCCTCGTGCTGCGTCGGCTGCCGGCCCGTCTGGGCGAGCGAAACGGCCGCACCCACCGGGCGATCCGGGCCGTCATCGGCATCTCGGTCGGGTCCGTCATGGCCGCCATCGCCGTGGTCGCCCTGGGGGCACGCTCGATCCCCACGGTCTCCGGCGCCTTCCCCGACCTCGCCGTCGACGGCGGTCACGGCCGCAACGTCGTCAACGTGACGCTCGTCGACATCCGCGGATGGGACACCATGGGCGAGATCGCGGTCCTCATCGTCGCCGCGACCGGTGTCGCGAGCCTGGTCTTCCTGACCTCCCGCGCCGACGTCCTGCCCCGGCCCGAGCGGCGCACGCGTGCCCAGCGGTTCCTGGCACGGGTCCGGCCCGTGCGCGAGCCGGCACCCGTCGTGCCCGTCGGTGGGGCGACGGCGCAGATCGGCGACAGCACCGAGGGCGACCGCCGCGCCTGGTTGCTGGCCGGGCGCAAACTCGCCCCGCAGAACCGGTCGATCCTGCTCGAGGTGGTCGTGCGCCTGATCTTCCACGCCATCATCGTCGTCTCGATCTACCTGCTCTTCGCCGGTCACAACCTGCCCGGCGGCGGCTTCGCCGGCGGTCTGGTGGCGGGTTTCGCCTTCGTGGCCCGGTACCTCGCGGGCGGTCGGTACGAACTCGGTGCGGCCGCACCCCTCGATGCCGGCAAGCTCCTCGGTGCCGGTCTCCTGACGGTCGCCGCGACGGCACTCGTCCCGCTCTTCTTCGGCGTCGACGCCCTGACCTCGACCTGGGTCGAGGCCGAGGTGCCGTTGCTCGGCCACGTCGAGTTCGTCACGTCGACCTTCTTCGACGTCGGCGTCTACCTGGTCGTCGTCGGGCTCGTCCTCGACGTGCTCCGGAGCCTCGGAGCCGAGGTCGACCGTCAAGAAGAAGAGGACGCGTTCGGCCACCCGAACGAGGTGTCCGAACCCGAAGAGGAGGCGCTCCCCGTGTCCGTCGCCGGTACGCCCCCGACCGAGCGGGGCCGCGCATGAGCGTCTCCCTCGTCCTGATCGTCGTCATGGCCGCGCTGTACGCCTGCGGCGTCTACCTGCTGCTCGAGCGCAGCATGACCCGTGTGCTGCTGGGTTTCCTGCTCGTCGGGAACGCCACCAACATCCTCATCCTCCTCATGTCCGGCCGACGCGGCGCGGCCCCCGTGGTCGACGGCCAGGCCGATCCGACCGACTTCGCCGACCCGCTGCCGCAGGCGTTCGTGCTGACGGCCATCGTCATCACCTTCGGCATCTCGGCCTTCATGCTCGCGTTGATCTACCGGTCGTGGCGGCTGGCCCAGGGCGACACCCTCGCGGACGACGCCGAAGACCTCGAGATCGGGCGTCGCGGCGTCCCGGCCGAAGAAGAGTCCGAACAGGGCGACGGTGACGACGAGGCGGGTGGCGACAGCGAGTTCGGCAGCCGTGCCGAAGCGGCCGTGCCGACGGACGACCGGCCGCTGCGCGACGACCGGCCTCACCACGACGAGAAAGGGCACCGAGCATGAACCCCAGCTACCTCGTGCCGCTCGTCGTCCTCATCCCGCTGCTCGGAGCCGCGGCGGCCCTGATCGCCGGTCGGCGGCCCCGCTCGCAGGCCGTGGTCTCGATCGTCGCCCTGGCGCTCGTCGTCGTCATCAGCCTGGTGCTGCTCGTGGTCGTCGACACGCACGGAGCGATCGCCGTGCAGGTGGGCGGTTGGCAGGCGCCGTTCGGCATCACGCTCGTCGTCGACCGACTCGCGGCGCTCATGCTCAGCATCTCGTCGATCGTCCTGCTGGCCGTCTTCGTGTTCTCTGTCGGGCAGGGCCAGGCCGACGGCGACGGCGAGGCCCCGGTCTCGATCTACAACCCGACCTACCTCATCCTCGCCACGGGCGTGTTCAACGCCTTCATCGCGGGTGACCTCTTCAACCTCTACGTGGGCTTCGAGATCCTCCTGGTGGCCAGCTACGTGCTGATCACCCTCGGCGGCACCGAGCAGCGCATCCGGGCCGGCGTGGTCTACATCGTCGTCAGCCTGGTGTCGTCCGTCCTGTTCCTCGCCTCCATCGCGATGATCTACGGAGCGCTCGGCACGGTCAACATCGCCGACATCGCCCAGAAGATGGACACCATCCCGCCCGACGTGCAGACGATCATCCACGTCATGCTGCTCACGGCGTTCGGCATCAAGGCGGCGATCTTCCCGCTGTCGTTCTGGCTGCCCGACTCGTACCCGACCGCTCCCGCCCCCGTCACCGCCGTGTTCGCCGGCCTGCTGACCAAGGTGGGCGTCTACGCCATCATCCGCACCGAGACGGTGCTGTTCGTCGAGAGCAACGTCAACGTCTACCTGCTGATCATCGCGTTGCTGACGATGATCGTGGGCATCCTCGGGGCCGTGGCCCAGGCCGACATCAAGCGTCTGCTCTCGTTCACCCTGGTCAGCCACATCGGCTACATGATCTTCGGCATCGCACTCGGGACCGTCGAGGGCCTGGCCGCCACGATCTACTACGTCGTGCACCACATCACGGTCCAGACCACGCTCTTCCTCGGGGCGGGCCTGATCGAACGGCGAGGCGGCACGGCGTCGATCACCCGCCTGGGCGGTCTCCTCAAGGCGGCACCGATCGTCGCCGTCCTCTTCTTCATCCCGGCCCTCAACCTGGGCGGCATCCCGCCGTTCTCCGGTTTCATCGGCAAGGTCGCGCTCTTCGAGGCCGGTGCCCGGCTCGACGATCCCCTCGTGTACGTCCTCATCGGAGCCGGGGCCCTCACGTCGCTGCTGACGCTCTACGCGCTCATGCGTGCCTGGAACCTCGCGTTCTGGCGCCCGAAGGCCGATGTCGACGACCACGAGTCGCCCTTCACCGAGCACCTCGAGGAGGCCCCGGGTCGGGTGGCCGTCCAGCGACGTCGCACCAACCCCCGCACCATGGTGGGCGCGACCGCGGGCATGGTGCTCGTCTCGCTCGCCCTGACCTTCGCTGCCGGCCCGCTCTACGGCGTCGCCGAACGTGCGGCCGGCCGGGTCTACGGCTCGAACGACTACGTGCAGACGGTCTTCCCGGGCGGTCAGGGCGAGACGACGTCCGACCCGTCGTCGCCCGAGCCCGAACCCGCCTCGGACTCCGCAGACGAGGGGAGCACCCCGTGACCGGCCGTCCCACCCGCGGCGAGGTCGGCCGCAGCCTCGCCCGGCAGCTCCCCCTGCTCGTCGGACTGGTCGTCCTCTGGATGGCCTTGTGGAACCAGTTCACCGTCCTGGCCTTCGTCACCGGCGTCGCCGTGGCGCTGCTCGTGACCCGGGTGTTCTTCCTGCCCCCGGTCGAACTGAGCGGCCGGTTCAACCTCTGGTACGCCGTGGTCTTCCTGGCGCACTTCGTGGTCGACCTGGTGCGCGCCTCCGTCATCGTCGCCTGGCAGGCCGTCCGACCTCGCGGCGTGACCTCGAACGCGATCGTCGCGGTGCAGCTGCACACGAGGTCGGACTTCATCATGACCCTCGTCGCCGAGGCGATCTCGCTCGTCCCCGGGTCGCTCGTGGTCGAGGCCGACCGCGAGCGGTCGATCCTCTACCTGCACGCGCTCGCGGTCGAGGACCTCGCCGGTGTCGAGGGCGTCCGCGACGGCGTCCTGGTCGTCGAGGCCCGCCTCGTCCGGGTGCTCGGCAGCGACGACGACCGCCGTCGCATCGCGGAGGGCACCCCGGCCGCGGCCGAGGTCCACGAAGCGGTCAGCCGTTCCTCGTCCCACGAAGGAGGTCCCTCGTGACCGTCGTCGCCTACGTCGTCGGAGCGCTCTTCGCGTTCGCCGGCCTCGCGTCGGTCATCCGCATCGTGCGGGGGCCGTCCATCCTCGACCGCATGATCGCGTCCGACATGCTGCTGACCACCCTGATCTGCGTCCTCGCCGCCGACATGGTGTTCAACGGCCACACCCGGACCATCCCGGTCATCCTCGCCCTCGCGCTGACGGCCGTCCTCGGCTCCATCACGGTCGCGCGCTACGTCTCGAAGCAGGATCCCTCGTGATCCCCGAGACGGTCTACGACGTGGCGGCCTCGGTCATGCTCATCGGCGGGGCACTGCTCTCGGTCGCGGCGGGCATCGGCCTCCTGAGGTTCCCCGACGCCCTGTCGCGCATGCACGCCGCGACCAAGCCGCAGATCTTCGGCCTCATCCTGGTCCTGGCGGCGATCGCGCTCGACCAGCACACCGTGGGGACGATCGCGTCCCTGCTCGTCGTCCTCGTCTTCCAGATGCTCACCGCACCCATCTCGGCGCACATGATCGGTCGGGCGGGGTACCGCAACGGCGACCTCCTGCGCGATCGGTTGGTCGTGGACGAACTCGACGACGCCGTGGCCCGGGCGGCCGGCGAGATCGCCGAGACGACCGAGGGCGACGTCGCCGATCTCGACGTGTCCGACCTGCCCGTCGGGTCGGCCGACGCGTTGGCCGTCGAGATGGACCGGGTCGGGGACTCGTCCGGGCTCGACGACAGGGAGGGTGACGACGACGCCCGCGACCACGAGGGTCGGCGGACGCGGTCGACCGGAGACGCCGCGGGGGAGCCGGGCGAGCTCTGAGGCCGTCGGCGACGGTGGACGGCACGAGCGCGGTCACGCCCTAAACTCGACCCATGCCAGAGAAGCCCACCCCGGACGGGATCGACATCAAACCCCGCAGCCGCGTCGTCACCGACGGCGTCGAGGCCACCACGTCGCGAGGCATGCTCCGTGCCGTCGGCATGGGCGACGAGGACTGGAGCAAGCCCCAGATCGGCATCGCCAGCAGCTGGAACGAGATCACCCCCTGCAACCTGTCGCTCGACCGTCTGGCCCAGGGTGCCAAGGAAGGCGTCCACGCCGGGGGAGGGTACCCGCTCCAGTTCGGCACCGTCTCGGTGTCCGACGGCATCTCGATGGGCCACGAGGGCATGCACTTTTCGCTGGTCTCACGCGAGGTGATCGCCGACAGCGTCGAGGTCGTCATGAACGCCGAGCGGCTCGACGGGTCGGTGTTGCTCGCCGGTTGCGACAAGTCGCTGCCCGGCATGCTGATGGCCGCCGCCCGGCTCGACCTCGCCAGCGTCTTCCTCTACGCCGGCAGCGTCGCCCCCGGTTGGGTCAAGCTCAGCGACGGCACCGAGAAGAACGTCACGATCATCGACTCGTTCGAGGCCGTGGGCGCCTACAAGGCCGGCAACATGAGCGACGACGACCTGAAGGCGATCGAGTGCGCCATCGTGCCGGGCGAGGGCGCCTGTGGCGGGATGTACACGGCCAACACCATGGCCAGCGTCGCCGAGGCCCTCGGCATGAGCCTCCCCGGTTCGGCGGCCCCGCCGTCGGCCGACCGCCGCCGCGACTACTTCGCCCACCGTTCGGGCGAGGCCGTCGTCGAGATGCTCCGTCAGGGCATCACGACGCGCGACATCCTCACCAAGAAGGCGTTCGAGAACGCCATCGCCGTGGCCATGGCCTTCGGTGGCTCGACCAACGTCGTGTTGCACCTGCTCGCCATCGCGTACGAGGCCGAGGTCGACCTGACCATCGACGACTTCAACCGCATCGGCGACAAGGTGCCGCACATCGGCGACCTCAAGCCCTTCGGCAAGTACGTCATGAACGACGTCGACCGCATGGGTGGCGTCCCCGTCGTCATGAAGGCGCTGCTCGACGCGGGTCTGCTGCACGGCGACTGCCTCACCGTCACCGGCAAGACCGTCGCCGAGAACCTCGAGTCCATCAAGCCGAAGCCGCTCGACGGCGAGGTGCTGCGGACGCTCGACAACCCGATCCACGCGACCGGCGGCCTCACCGTCCTCAGCGGCTCGATGGCCCCCGAGGGCGCCGTCGTCAAGACGGCGGGCTTCGACGCGTCGGTGTTCGAGGGGCCGGCGAAGGTCTTCGAACGCGAACGTGGCGCCATGGACGCCCTCACCGAGGGGCGCATCGAGTCCGGCGACGTGGTCGTCATCCGCTACGAGGGCCCCAAGGGCGGCCCGGGCATGCGCGAGATGCTCGCCATCACCGCGGCCATCAAGGGCGCAGGGCTCGGCAAAGATGTACTACTGTTGACGGACGGACGATTCTCAGGCGGCACAACCGGCCTGTGCATCGGCCACATAGCACCCGAAGCGGTCGACTCCGGTCCGATCGCCTTCGTGCGCGATGGTGACTTGATTCGGGTCGACATCGCCGCTCGCTCGATCGACCTACTCGTCGACGCCGCAGAGCTGGAAGCCCGCCGAGACGGCTGGGCACCGCTTCCCCCGCGCTACACCCGCGGTGTCCTCGCGAAGTACGCACGCCAGGTCCGCTCCGCGGCCGAGGGCGCCGTCACCTACTGACGCGTCCCACCGCCGGTCGAGCCGTCGCGACGTCGCACCCCGTGCACGGCCGCGTCCCGCACCGTCACCATCGATCACCGACCACGAACAGGGAACCGGCACTGATGCCTGCAGAGTCCACCCCCACGCCCGGCACCGCGACGCGGACGGCCCGGCCGAGCGCCGGCGCGTCCGTCGGGGCGCCGACCGCGCCTCCCGTGCTGACCGGGTCGGGCGCCATCCTCAAGTCGCTCGAGCACCTGGGCGTCACCGACGTCTTCGGGTTGCCCGGCGGAGCCATCATCCCGTTCTACGACGAGTTGATGGCCTCGACGGCGATCCGACACATCCTGGTCCGCCACGAGCAGGGCGCCGGGCACGCCGCCGAGGGCTACGCCGCCGCGTCCGGTCGCGTCGGCGTCGCGATCGCGACGTCCGGCCCCGGCGCGACGAACCTCGTCACGGCGATCGCGGACGCCTACATGGACAGCATGCCGCTGCTGGCCATCACCGGGCAGGTCTTCTCGACCCTCATGGGCACCGACGCCTTCCAGGAGGCCGACATCGTCGGCATCACGATGCCGATCACGAAGCACTCGTTCCTGGTGACCAAGCCCGAGGACATCCCGGCGACGCTCGCCGCCGCGTACCAGATCGCGAGCACGGGGCGTCCCGGCCCGGTGCTCGTCGACATCACGAAGGACGCGCAGCAGAACAGCGCACCCTTCATCTGGCCGCCCGTCGTCGACCTGCCGGGCTACCGACCGGTGACGAGGGCGCACGGCAAGCAGATCACCGCCGCGGCCCAGATGATCGCCGACGCCAAGCAACCCGTCTTCTACGTCGGCGGCGGCGTGATCCGCGCCGGGGCGTCGGCCGAGCTCAAGGCCCTCGTCGAGCTCACCGGGGCTCCCGTCGTCACCACCCTGATGGCCCGCGGTGCGTTCCCCGACACCCACCCGCAACACCTCGGGATGCCCGGCATGCACGGCACGGTGCCGGCCGTGCTGGGACTCCAGGAGAGCGACCTCATCATCGCCCTCGGCGCGCGCTTCGACGACCGGGTGACCGGCAAGGCCGAGCTCTTCGCGCCCGGTGCCAAGGTCGTCCACGTCGACATCGACCCCGCCGAGATCTCGAAGATCCGCATCGCCGACGTGCCCATCGTGGGTGACGCCAAGGTCGTCATCCCCGACCTCACGAGCGCGTTCGCCGAGGTCACGGGTGGGGTCAAGCCCGACATCGCGGCGTGGTGGGAGCACCTCGAGGGTCTTCGCGAACAGTTCCCGCTCGGCTACACCCAGCCCGACGACGGCCTGCTGTCACCCCAGGCGATCATCCAGCGCATCGGGCAGCTCTCCGGCCCCGAGGCGATCTACGCCTCCGGCGTCGGCCAGCACCAGATGTGGGCGGCCCAGTTCATCGAGTACGAGCGCCCGCACGCCTGGCTCAACTCCGGAGGCGCGGGCACGATGGGCTATTCGGTCCCGGCCGCCATGGGGGCCAAGGTCGCCCAGCCCGACCGCGTGGTGTGGGCCATCGACGGCGACGGCTGCTTCCAGATGACCAACCAGGAGTTGGCCACCTGCGTCATCAACGACATCCCGATCAAGGTCGCGATCATCAACAACTCGTCGCTCGGCATGGTGCGGCAGTGGCAGACGCTCTTCTACGAGGGGCGCCACTCGTTCACCGACCTCAACACGGGTCACGAGACGCGCATGGTGCCGGACTTCGTCAAGCTCGCCGACGCCTACGGCGCCCTGGGCATCCGGGTCCGCACCGAGGACGAGGTCGACGCGGCCATCGAGCTCGCCCTCGCGACCAACGACCGCCCGGTCGTCATCGACTTCGTCGTCAGCCGCGACGCGATGGTCTGGCCGATGGTGCCGCAGGGGGTCTCGAACTCCGAGATCCAGCACGCCCGCGCCCTCGCTCCCGAGTGGGACGACGAGGCGCCGGGCACGAGCGCCTCCGACACCACCCGCGACGGCGACATGACCGGAGAACACGCATGAGCCACGTCCTGTCCCTGCTCGTCGAAGACAAGCCGGGTCTGCTGACCCGTGTCGCCGGCCTCTTCGCCCGGCGCGGCTTCAACATCGAGAGCCTCGCCGTCGGCAAGAGCGAGGTCGAGGGGCTGAGCCGCATCACGGTCGTCGTCGACGTCGAAGAACTGCCGCTCGAGCAGGTCACCAAGCAGCTGAACAAGCTCATCAACGTGATCAAGATCGTCGAGCTGGACTACTCGCAGTCCGTGCAGCGCGAGCACCTGCTGATCAAGGTGCGCGTCGACAACACGACCCGCTCGCAGGTGCTCGAGGCCGTCACCCTCTTCCGCGCCTCGGTGGTCGACGTGTCGACCGACGCCCTCGTCATCGAGGTCACGGGCGACACCGGCAAGACGACGGCGCTGCTCCGCGTGCTCGAGCCCTACGGCATCAAGGAGATCTCGCAGTCGGGCCTGTTGGCCATCGGCCGCGGCGCGAAGTCGATCACCGACCGCGTCTTCAAGAACTGAACCCGCGAGGGGTCGCGCACCGCGCCTCCTCGCCCCGACACCCCACCGTCACCACCCAAGGAGAACCACACCGTGACTGAAATCGTCTACGACAACGACGCCGACCTGTCGATCATCCAGGGCAAGAAGGTCGCCGTCATCGGCTACGGCTCGCAGGGCCACGCCCACGCGCTGAACCTCCGCGACTCGGGCGTCGAGGTCGTCGTCGGCCTCAAGGAGGGCTCGAAGAGCCGCGCCAAGGCCGAGGAGGCCGGCTTCACGGTGCAGACGCCCGCCGAGGCCTCGGCCTGGGGCGACGTCATCGTGATCCTCGCGCCCGACCAGGTCCAGCGTCACGTGTACGCCGACGACATCGCGCCGAACCTCGCCGGACGGCAAGGCCCTGGTCTTCGGCCACGGCTTCAACATCCGGTTCGGCTACATCGAGGCGCCCGAGGGCGTCGACGTGGTCCTCGTCGCCCCCAAGGGCCCCGGCCACACCGTCCGTCGCGAGTTCGAGGCCGGCCGCGGCGTGCCCGTCATCGTCGCCGTCGAGAAGGACGCCTCCGGCGCCGCGTGGGATCTCGCCTGGTCGTACTCCAAGGGCATCGGCGGCCTGCGTGCCGGCGGCATCAAGACCACCTTCACCGAAGAGACCGAGACCGACCTCTTCGGCGAGCAGGCCGTGCTCTGCGGCGGGACCTCGCAGCTGATCCAGTACGGCTTCGAGACCCTGACCGAGGCCGGCTACCAGCCGCAGATCGCCTACTTCGAGGTGCTGCACGAGCTCAAGCTGATCGTCGACCTGATCTGGGAGGGCGGCCTGGCCAAGCAGCGCTGGAGCGTCTCCGACACGGCCGAGTACGGCGACTACGTCTCGGGCCCTCGCGTCATCACCCCCGACGTCAAGGACAACATGAAGGCCGTGCTCGCCGACATCCAGTCGGGCGCCTTCGCGAAGCGCTTCATCGAGGACCAGGACGCCGGCGCGCCCGAGTTCACGGAGCTCCGCAAGAAGGGCGAGGAGCACCCGATCGAGGCCACCGGCCAAGAGCTGCGTGCCCTGTTCGCCTGGAAGCAGCAGGACTCCGACTACGTCGACGGCAGCGCTGCGCGCTGACCTCGACGCAGCACCGGAACCACCCGAGAGGGCCCCGCACCACCCGGTGCGGGGCCCTCTCGCCGTCCGCCGGCGCGGTGACGTCGTGGCATGATCTATGGCATGGCTCACAGCAAGAAGGCCGTGCACTTCGGCGCCGGCAACATCGGTCGGGGCTTCGTCGCCCAGTTCCTCCACGCGAGTGGTTACGAGGTCGTCTTCGCCGACGTGAACGACGACCTGATCGGGGCGCTGCAGTCGCAGTCGTCGTTCGAGGTGCACGAGGTCGGTGAAGACAGCCGTACGACCGTCGTCGACGGTTATCGCGCCATCAACAGCCGCACCGACGAGGCGGCCCTCGTCGCCGAGATCGCGACCGCCGACGTCGTGACCACCGCGGTCGGTGCCCGCATCCTGCCGTTCGTCGCACCGGTCATCGCCAAGGGGCTGGCCCAGCGGTCCGCCGATCGGGCGTCGCTCTCCGTCATCGCGTGCGAGAACGCCATCAACGCCACCGACTCGTTGGCGGCCGCGGTGCGCGAGCACGATCCGGCCGAGAACGCCGTCTTCGCGAACTGTGCCATCGACCGGATCGTGCCCGAGCAGGCCGGCGGCACGCTCGACGTCACCATCGAGTCGTTCTTCGAATGGGTCGTCGAGAGCACGCCGTTCGGCGAGCACCGCCCCGACATCGAGGGCGTCACCTGGGTCGCCGACCTCGAGCCCTTCATCGAGCGCAAGCTCTTCACGGTCAACACCGCCCACGCCGCGGCCGCTTATCATGGGTTCCGCAAGGGGCTCACGAGCATCCGTGAGGCCCTGGACGACGCCGAGGTCATGGCCGAGGTCCGCGGCGTCCTCGCCGAGACGAAGGGCCTGCTCGTGGCCAAGCACGAGCTCGACGCCGACGAGCAGCAGTCCTACATCGAGAAGAACCTCGTCCGCATCGCCAACCCGCACCTCCCCGACACGACCGAACGCGTCGGCCGCAACCCCCTCCGCAAGCTCAGCCGCCACGAGCGGTTCGTGGGTCCCGCGGCCCAGGCCGCCGAGCGGGGGCTGCCCTACGACGCACTCGTCCGCGCCGTGCGTGCCGCCCTCGACTTCTCCGTGCCGGACGACGTCGAGAGCGTCGAGCTGCAGTCGCTGCTGAGCTCGGGCCTCGCCGCCGACGAGCTGACGCGCACGCTGACGGGCGTCCAGGACGACCACCCGCTGTTCCCCGCGTTGCTCGCGGCGGTCTCGTCCAAGCTCACCGCATGACGCCAGCCGACCCGCGGGTGCCGACCGGCGGCGACGCCGATGACGCCCTGACCTGGGGTGACGAGGCCGACAGCAGCCACGTCGAGGGGCCTGCGCCGACGGGTCGTCCGCGTCGTGCCCGGCGGTCGGACGGTGCAGGCGACGAGCCCGTCGACGAGCCCGTCGACCCGGACGAAGAAGACGAGGACGACGTCGACGACGGCCCCGCGGTGATGAGTTCGGCGTCGCTCGTGGTCCACGGCGTCCTCGGCGGCGTGTTCCTCCTCTGGGCCGCGGGCTGGATCGTCGCCGTCGGCGACTTCACCAACCCGTTCACCGATGCGATCTCGTCGCTCATGTGGAACCTCGGCGAACTGTTCGCCGTGGTGGCCCCGATCGCGTGGTTCGTGGCCGTCATCGTCCTCGTCCCCGTCGATCGCACGGGCCGTCGCCTCGCGTGGATGGCCCTCGGCGCGCTCCTCGTGGCCCCCTGGCCCCTCGTGACGGGAGGCTCCGCATGAACGACCACGGCCACGAGCACGAGCACGAGCACGACCACGACCACGGCGACAACCACGAGCACGACGCCGTCTCGGTGACGGCAGGCGACGCGAGCGAACCGGGCCGCGCCTCCTTCTTCTTCTTCTACCTCGCCGTGGCGATCGTCTTCGCCGTCTTCTTCGCCTTCGACCTGTTCGAGGCCATCTCGAACCTCGTGCTCGTGCCGCAGGTCTTCACGCAGAACAACGAGTTCTACCGTGAGAACGGCCTCGACGGCCTGGTGGTCTCACCCCCGTGGGTGCCGCTGATCGTGGGTGTCGTCGTGCCGCCGCTGGCCTTCGTCGCGGCGATCGTGGTGGGGCGCCGTCGTGAACTGTGGAAGTTCACGCTGGCGCTGTTCGCGGCCCTGGGTCTCGTGGCGGCCGTGTCGCTGACCCTGACGGCCTACGTCACGACCGTCTGAGCGAGCCCAGGAGGCGCGGGCCGCGTCCGTGACGCCGCCCACCGGGGACGTCGTCATGCGGACGTAACGATCCGCGCGAGTCGATAGAGTCGTCATCAGCCGCGCCCACGGCGCGTCGCGGCCCCTCACCGAACATCATCCAGAGAAGGACGTCCGCCCCGTGGCCAAGCCCGTCGTGTTGATCGCAGAAGAACTGTCACCCGCAACCGTCGACGCCCTCGGGCCCGACTTCGACGTGCGATCGGTGGACGGCACCGACCGCCCCGCACTGCTGGCCGCCCTGGCCGACGCCGACGCGATCCTCGTGCGGTCGGCGACGCAGGTCGACGCCGAGGCCATCGCCGCCGCCCCGTCGCTCAAGGTCGTCGCGCGCGCCGGCGTCGGGCTCGACAACGTCGACATCAAGGCGGCCACCACGGCCGGTGTCATGGTCGTCAACGCACCGACGTCGAACATCATCTCCGCCGCCGAGCTTACCGTCGGTCACATCCTCAGCCTCGCGCGTCACATCCCGGCAGCGCACTCCGCCCTGGCCCAGGGGCAGTGGAAGCGGTCGAAGTACACGGGCGTCGAACTCTACGAGAAGACGGTCGGCATCGTCGGCCTCGGCCGCATCGGCGCCCTCATCACGGCGCGCCTGCAGGCCTTCGGCGTGAACGTCGTCGCCTACGACCCCTACGTCACGCCGGCCCGCGCCCAGCAGCTCGGGGTCACGCTGCTGTCGCTCGACGAGCTGCTCGCCACGAGCGACTTCGTGACGATCCACATGCCCAAGACCCCCGAGACGACCGGCATGATCGGCCTCGAGCAGATGAAGGCGATGAAGAAGTCGGCCTTCGTCGTCAACGTGGCACGCGGCGGCCTCATCGACGAGGACGGCCTGTACGAGGCCCTGACCACCGGCGAGATCGCCGGTGCCGGACTCGACGTGTTCGTGAAGGAGCCCCCGGTCGACCAGAAGCTGCTGGGTCTCGAGAACGTCGTGGTGACCCCGCACCTCGGTGCCTCGACGGACGAGGCGCAGGAGAAGGCCGGCGTCTCGGTGGCCCGCTCGGTGCGGCTCGCACTCGGCGGCGAGCTCGTCCCCGACGCGGTCAACGTGGCCGGCGGCGTCATCGACCCCTACGTGCGACCCGGCATCCCCCTGGTCGAGAAGATCGGTCAGGTGTTCTCCGGCCTCGCCGACAGCCCGTTGACGAGCGTCGACGTCGAGGTGCGCGGCGACCTGGTCGAGTACGACGTCAGCGTGTTGAAGCTGGCGGCCCTGAAGGGCATCTTCACGAACATCGTCAGCGAGTCGGTGAGCTACGTGAACGCGCCGTTGCTGGCCGAGCAGCGCGGCATCACCGTTCGTCTGCTCACCGACCCGACCAGCGACGAGTACCGCAACGTCATCACCCTGCGCGGCTCACTCAGCGACGGCTCGCAGATCTCGGTCTCGGGCACCCTGACCGGCACGAAGCAGGTCGAGAAGATCGTCGAGATCAACGGCTACGACGTCGAGGTCCCCCTGGCGGCCCACCACCTCGTGATGGTCTACACCGATCGCCCCGGCATCGTGGCGGTCTACGGTCGCGAGTTCGGTGACGCCGGCATCAACATCGCGGGCATGCAGATCGCCCGCCAGAGCGCCGGTGGTCAGGCGCTGAGCGTCCTGACCATCGACAGCCCCGCGCCCGACGAGCTCGTCGAGAAGGTGCGCGTGGCCATCGACGCGAAGACGCTGCGCGAGATCGACGTCACGCTGTAGTCACGGCGGCCGACGACGAACCGCCCCTCATCCGGTCAGGCCGGAGGGGGGCGGTTCGTCGTCGGGGGAGTGCCCCTCGCGGGTGGGGCTAGAGGTCGATCGACTCGTGCGCCTCGAGCTTCACGGCGTCGCCACCGATCGACTGCGCGGACGCCTTCATGCGGTCGAAGTGCATGGCGAGCCCGGGGCCGGAGAGCGTCTGCTCGTGGGTGGGGAAGGCCAGTCGGGGTGCGACGGCCGCGACGTAGTCGATCACCTCGGCCACCTTGAGCCAGGGCGCCCCGACGGGCGTCGCGAGGACGTCGACCGGCACGGGCGGGACCGTGAACTGGTCACCCGGGTAGAACAGCGACCCGTCGACGAGCACGCCGACGTTGTCGACGACCGGGAGGCTCTCGTGGATGACCGCGTGCCGCGAGCCGTGGAAGGCCAGCGTGAAGGGGCCGACCTCGACCGTGTCTCCGTCGCCGACCACGTGCACGTCGAAGCCCTCGGCGGCCGTGGCCACGCCCGCGGGGCCGTAGACCGTCACCCCGGGGTTCGTGGCGAGCAGATGGGTCAGCTGGTCGGGCGTCCAGTGGTCGGCGTGCTCGTGGGTGACCACGACGGCGTCGACGTCGTGCAGGTCGATGAGGGGAGCCGTGAACGACCCGGGGTCGACGACGAGCTTGCGCCCGTCCTTCTCGAGGATCAGGCAGGCGTGTTCGAGCTTCGTGAGGCGCATGACAGCGACTGTACGCGCGTCGGGCGGGTCGATCTCGACGCGCCGGTGCCTCGATTTGTGACGGGCTCGCGGGGTGTGGCATACTCGACGAGTTGCAAATACGGCCCCATCGTATAGCGGCCTAGTACGTCGCCCTCTCACGGCGGTAACACGGGTTCGAATCCCGTTGGGGTCACCAGCACCGACAGAAACCGCCAGGCTCTCGCCTGGCGGTTTTTTCGTTTCCGGTACGTGGTCCGACACGGCACGGCCCCGCATGGTCCGACCCGGCACGGTCCGACCCGACACGGTCCGACACGGCCCGGCACGGCGCAAGACCGGACGACATGACGAGAGACCGCCAGGCGGTCGCCTGGCGGTCTCTCGTGCTGCGACGGGCTCAGCCCTTCGTGGCGCCGGCCAGCAGGCCGCGCACGAAGAACCGCTGCAGGGCGAAGAACACGATGAGCGGCACGATGATCGAGATGAACGCCCCGGCCGTGAGCAGCTCCCACGACTGGCCGTACGACCCCGAGAGGTCCTGCAGTGCCTTCGTGATCGGCAAGCCCTGGCCCGAGGTGAAGACCGTGGCCACGAGGAGGTCGTTCCAGACCCACAAGAACTGGAAGATGCCGAACGAGGCGATCGCGGGCATCGACAGCGGCAGCACGATGCGGAAGAACACCTGTCCGTGACCGGCGCCGTCCATGCGGGCGGCCTCGATCACCTCGGCCGGGATCTCGGAGATGAAGTTGTGCAGCATGAAGATGGCCAGCGGCAGGGCGAAGATCGTGTGGGCGATCCAGACCTTCGCGAACGAGCCGTCGAGACCGTTCACCCCGAGCCCCGGCAGGATGTACAGACCGCCGATGCGCAGACCGTCCGAGAACAGTCGCAGCAGCGGCACGAGAGCCATCTGGATGGGGACGATCTGCAGGGCGAACACCAGGACGAACATCGTGTTGCGTCCCTTGAAGTCGATCCAGGCGAACGCGTACGCAGCGAGACTGGCGATCGTGATCGGGATCAGCGCCGCCGGCAACGTGATCACCAGCGAGTTCAGGAACGCCTTCCCGAGCGTGAGGCTGTCGCCCGAGTTGAGGGCGTTCACGTAGTTGTCGAGCGTGAACCCCGGGTTGGCGAAGACGGTCCACCAGCCGGTGGTCTTGATGTCGTTCGCGGGCCGGAACGACGAGATGAACAGCCCGGCCGTGGGCAGGGTCCAGATCACGGCGATGATCAACGCGGCGATGGTGGCGCCGCGGCTGGTCGTGCCCTTCTTCAGCTTGCCGCTCGAGGTCTCGATCTTCGCGATTCCTCGCTTGAGCTGTCTCTCGGTGCCCGAGCCGACGGCGACCCCGACGGGGGTGGGTGTGGCAGTCATCGGATCTCCCTCTGCTTCTGGATCTGGCGGGCGTTGTAGATGACGATCGGCAGCACGAGCACGAAGAGGATGACCGCCAGCGCCGAGCTGTAGCCGGTACGGCTGCCGAGCTGGAACTGCCGGACCATCTCGAACGCGAGGATCGTCGTGTCGTTGCGTCCGCCGGTCATGGCCGAGACGATGTCGTAGACCTTCAGCGAGGCGATCGAGATGGTCGTCAGCACGACGATGATGGTCGTTCGGATGCCGGGGACGGTGATGTGCCGGAACGCCTGGAACCCGTTGGTGCCGTCGAGCGACGCCGCCTCGAGTTGCTCGGCGGGGACGCCCTTGATCGCTGCCGACAGCACCGTCATGGCGAATCCGGCCTGGGTCCAGATCAGCACGATCACGAGCAGCAGCGTGTTCCACGGTTCGAGCCCCAGCCAGTCGACCGGCTGGCCGCCGAAGGCGACGAGGATGCCGTTGAGCAGGCCGATCTGTTCTCCCTGGCGGATGTCGTAGAAGAACTTGAAGATGATCGAGGCGCCGACGAACGAGATGGCCATCGGCATGAACACGAGCAGCTTGAGGAACTTCTCGCCCCGGCTCTTGTCGATGAAGACGGCGTAGGCGAGGCCGATCGCGGTCGCCGTGATCGGTGCGAGCAGCACCCAGACGAGAGTGTTGCCGAAGGCGGTCAGGCCGTCGGGGCTCGTGAACACCCAGACGAAGTTGTCGAGCCCGGCGAAGCCCGATCCGTCGTTCTTCATGAAGGCCTGGCCGGCGGTCGTGATGGTCGGGTAGATCAGGCCGATGACGAGGAAGAACACGGCCGGGGTCATGAAGGCGATCAGCTGCAGCGAGTAGCCGGCACCGCGTTTCGAGCGGTAGTCGAGCAGGAACAGTCCGCCTCCCAGGACGGCCGCGACGGCGGCGACCCAGATGACCGAGTTGTAGAGGCCGAACGCCAGCAGCACGACGACCGGGACGACCACGCAGACGGCCAGTCGGATGATCGTGTACTGCGTGCCTCGGCGGGGGGCGAACTCGACGAAGACGAGCACCACGGCCACGAGGGCGGTGAAGGCGATGAGGATCAAGGGGATCTGCGCCAGGGGCGGGATTCCCGCCAGCCACTGGAAGAAACTGGACATCTCTGTCCTTTCACGTTCGGGTCCGAGCAGGACGCGACCCGTCGCCGCCGCCGCTCGGATCGGCGAGCGGGGCGGCGAGCGGGCGCGGGGTCAGGGGCCACCGACGTGCGGTGGCCCCTGTGGCGCGGGTGTTACGAGGTGTAGCCGGCCTGGATCTCGTCGAGCACCGTGTCGGTGTCGGTGCCGTCGATCCAGTCGACCATGCCCTTCCAGAAGCTGTCGGAGCCGACCGACTTGGGCATCAGGTCGGAACCGTCGAAGCGGAAGGTGGTGTCGGTGCCCTGCAGGATCTCGACGGCGCCCTTCAGCAGGTCGCTACCGGCGTTCTCGGGGTCGAGTCCCTTGTTGGCCGAGATGACTCCGCCGAGCGAGACGCGGCTGTTCGCCCAGTCGGCGCTGGCGAGGTAGGCCTGCACCTTGGCGGTGTCGTCGTCGTTCGAGAACGCCGCGACGAACTCGCCACCGCCGGTGACGGCTGCGGGGTCGCCTTCCTTCATGGGCGGGGTGAGGAAGGCCCAGACGTCGCCGTCCTCGGCGACCGTCGCCGGCTGTCCGCTGGCGTTGTTCGCCGCCGTCAGGAAGCCCTCGAAGAACGAGGCCTGGTGGGTCAGGGCGCAGCTGCCGTTCGCCACGTTGGTCGCGACGTCTCCGAAGGCCGTCGAGTTGATCGACTTCACGTCGCCGTAGCCGGCGTTGACGAGGGTCGGGTCGAGCAGGATGTCGCCGACCGAGTCGAACGCGGCCTTGATCTCGGGGTCGGTGAACTCGGTGTCTCCCGCGACCCACGAGTCGTAGGCGTCGGGTCCGGCCTCGCGCAGGACGAGGTCCTCGACCCAGTCGGTGCCGGGCCAGCCGCTGGCCTCGCCCGAGTTGAAGCCGGCGCACCACGACGGGCCGCCGGTCTTCTCCTGGATGGTCTTGGACAGGGCGACGAGTTCGTCGTAGGTCTTGGGGACCTCGACGCCCCACTCCTCGAACTTGGCGGGGGAGTACCAGACGTAGCCCTTGACGCTCGCCATCAACGGGGCCCCGTACTGCTTGCCGTCGACCTGACCGTACTTCTGCCAGTCCTCGGACCAGCCCTCCTTGACGTTGGCCAGGGCGTCGGCGGGCAGCTCTTGTACCTTGCCCGAGGCGACCGTGTCGGCCAGCAGGCCGGGCTGGGGGAAGATCGCGAGATCGGGGGTGTCGCCACCCTGCACCTTGATGCCGATCTGCTTCTCGAACTCCTTGTCGCCCGTGTACTTGATCTCGATGTCGTTGGCCTTCTCCCAGTCGGCCCACGACTGCTCGAGCAGGGTCGCCTCGTCGCCGTTGATCGTGCCGTAGACGTTGACCACGCCGTCGGCGGTTCCGACGTCACCGCCACCCGCGCCTCCGGCGTTGGGGTCGTTGGGGTCGGCCGTGCCGGAGCATCCGGCCAACAGGAAGCTCGACGCCGCCAGGATGGCCAGGGGGCCCGTGAAGCGGCGGTGCAGGGATGCTCGCATTGGTGTCTCCTCATTGAGTCGCAAGAGCGGACGGCCCGTGCTGTCGGGGTGATCGTCCGCCGCACGTCGTCGTCGACGCGCGTCGACGATGAGTGTCACATACTCGCAGGAGGCGCGCAACCGCGTCTGCTATCGAGCCCGCTCCGACGGGGCGGCGGCCGACGTGCCCCGCACGACCAGACGGGGTGCGACGAGGACGTGGGGGGCGTCGTGACGTCGACCCTCGATGCGGTCGACGAGGTCGTCGACCGCGGCGGCCGCGATGTCGGCTCCGGGAGGGTTGACGGTCGTGAGCGGCGGCGAGGTCATCTCGGCGGCGAGGTCGCCGATGCTCAGTGCGACCACCGTGAGGTCGTCCGGGATGGACAGGCCTGCCGCCGCGGCGGCCTGCACGAAGCCGGCGAGGGCCATCTCGTTGAACGCCAGCACGGCCGTGGGGCGGGCCGTCGAGGCGGCGAACGCGTCGAAGGCCCGGCGGCCGCCCGGGACGGAGTCGGTGGCGGCGTGCGTCTCGAGCGACAGGCCCCGCTCGTCGGCCGGGCCGCGCAACGCCCTCGTCGTGCGGTCGAGCGGACCCGACCCGCGCTCGGGGGCCCGGATGCTCTGACCGAGGAAGAACACGCGTCGGTGGCCGAGGTCGGCGAGGTGGTCGACGGCCTGTCGGGCCAGCGAGTCGTAGTCGGCGTCGACGAACCAGAGTCCCTCGACGTCGTCGGGGCGACCGATGTTCGTGAACGGCAGGCGCGACCGCGACAGCACGGCGACGCGGTCGTCGCGCGCGGTGAGCTCCATGAGGATCACGCCGTCGACGAGGCCTTCGCTGACGAGGCTGCCGAGTCCTTCGACGTCGTCGATGGGGTTCGACCACAGCAGCAGGTGGTAGCCGCGCTCTCTCGCCCGGTCGGTGGCCGCCGCCACGTACTCGAACTCGGACGACGTGACGCCGCGGCGTCCGTAGGGGTAGTGCAGGGCGAGGATGCCGCCCCGTGCTCCGGCGAGACCCCGGGCGAACGCGTTGGGGGTGTAGTTCAGCTCGGCCATCGCCGCCTCGACCCGGCGGCGGGTGGCGACGGAGATGGTCCGTCGCCCGCTGATGGCGTACGACACGGTGCTCGACGAGACGCCTGCCAGACGCGCCACGTCGTCACGGGTTGCCGGCATACTCGTCCACCTCGTCGTCGATCGTGTGCACAGCATACGAGCGACGGCCCCGTGGTCCGCGCGGCCGGCCGGTCCGTCAGAGGCGGGCTAGGTGGGCCACACTGGTCGGAACTGCACGCTGATTCGCGGGCCGACGGCCTTCTTGGTCTTGGCGATGGCGTGCTCGTGGGTCCGCTGGCAGCTGCCGCCCATCACCAGGAGGTCGCCGTGGCCGAGCGGGAACCGCCGGGTCGTGCCGGTCGATCGGGACCGCACCGCGAGCGTGCGCGGTGCCCCGAGCGAGAGGATGCCCACCATCGTGTCGCGGTCGATCGTGCGCCCCACGTGGTCGCCGTGCCAGGCGATGCTGTCGTCGCCCGTCCGGTAGAAACACAGCCCCGCCCGGTCGAAGCGCTGCTCGACGGGGGCGCCACGCTCGAGCGCGTAGTACGCGTTGAGGTCGTCTCGAGCCTGGGCGAGCACCGGATCGGGGAGCGCGTCGCCCGCGTCGTAGGAGGAGACGAGCCGGGGCACCTCGACCACCCGGTCGTACATCTGGCGGCGGTCGGCTCGCCACGGCACGTCGGTCACGAGACGTTCGAACAGGGCGTCGGAATTCGACGCCCAGCCCGGGACGACGTCCAGCCAGGCGCCCTCGCCGAGGTCGAGGTGGTCGACTCGCCCGACGAGCGGCGCGAGGTCGGGGCCGTCGGACAGGCCGTCCAGCAGCGAGGCGGTGAAGGGGAGGCTCATGCCGACACCCTACGCCCGATTCGAACACGTGTTCGAACGGAGTGGGCGAAGCGTCACCCCCCGGAGGAGACCGTCGGGACGGCGAGGCGCTCGGGGGAGACCAGCACCCGCGCTACCCCCTCGACGTCCACGTCCACCAGCCGCCCCGCCCAGGCGTAGACCTGCAGCTCCGCGGCGTGCTCCCAGAGGGCGCGCCCGCTCGAGAGGTCGAACGCGACGAGGGTCGACCGCCCACCCGAGGTGCCGTAGGCCAGGGCGTAGCCGACCGTCCGGCCCGCCGCCGCGAGGACGGCTCCGTCGGGCAGCGACAGGCGGGCGCCGGCCGAGCCGCTGGAGCCGTCGAGCGCACGGACCACCACGGGCCCCGGGCCTGCGGCGGTCGCCGTCGCGAAGACGCGGTCGTCGGTCTGGCCGGGCAGGCCGTCGACGGCGGACGAGCTCGACGCCGGGTCGGTCCACCGCACGTCTCCCGTCGCGAGGTCGAGGCAGGTCACCGTCTGCGCGCGCACGTCGGTGACGGCGAGACAGGAGCGCGTCACCGAGTAGCCGCCCCGGACGTCCCGGTCCGAGCTCCAGAGGCGCTCGCCGTCGGCGGTCAACGCGACGAAGCCGGCGTCCCCTCGTCCCGTGGCCGCGCCTCCTCGGGGGCGTAGACGACGTCGTCGTGGACGACGTAGCCGATGAGGCGGTCGAGCCGTGCCGCCCAGGGGCGCTCGGTACCGGTGGCGAGGTCGACCTGGACCGAGCCGTCGGCCCGCGCGACGACCAACCGGTCGCTCAGCGCGAGGGCGACGCCCGTGGTCGAGGCGGGTCCGCTCCACGTCACGCGGTCGAGGTCGCGGGCGTCGCGCAGGTCGTAGCGGTAGACGCCGCCGACGCCCTGCTGCCGACCGGTCACCACGACGGCCCCCACGGTCTGGAACTGGTCCCCGTCACCCGCCGAACCGGTCTCGACCACCTCGACGGGTCGCCCGGTCTCGACCGACAACGTCATCAGCACCTGCTCGCCGTCGACCGAGGCCCGGACGAGCACGAGGCCCGCCTCGTGCACCGCCGTCACGGACGAGACGAGGGCCGGGCCGGTCAGGCCGAGCCCGGCGAGGTCGTCGGCGACGTCGTGCACCCAGCGGAAGGTGCCGCGGTCGACGTCGAGTGCTCCGATGCGCGTGCCGACTCCCTGGGTCGGGGTGGCGCAGTCGCCGTCGTTGGCGAATCCGTAGGTCCAGGCGCCGGCCGCGCTCACGAGCGCGAGCCCCTGCGCGACGGGCGTCGCCCGGTAGCGGAGGCACTCGGCGGGGGCCCCGGGGGCGAGAGCGGCACGGAGGTCGACGCGCCACCCGGTGGTGCCGGGTTCCTGTCGGAGGTCGTCGACGGCGATGCCCTGCCACGGCGGGTCCGACCCGTACTCGGGCTGCGTCGGCGCGACCAGCACCGTGGTCGCCAGCGTCGCCAGGACCACGGCGGCGTAGGCCACGGCGAGTCGACGCCCCGCCCTCACGACGTCGCCCCGACGCGGGCGGTGTCCACGAGTCGTCGGGCGACCCCCTGGTCGTCGATGCGCACGAGATGACCGCCCCAGAACACCACGGTGCCCGAGGACGAGGTCGCCCACAGCGGCCGACCGTCGTCCAGGTCGAGGGCCGCGACCTCCCGCCCCGACGAGCGACCGTCCTCCGTCTGCAGGTAGAGCACCGACCGGCCCGCCGCCGCGAGGTCGTCGAGCAGCCCCACGGACGAGCTGAAGCGGGTGTGCCCGTCGGCGCCGTCGAGGGCGAGCAGGCGCGACCCGCCCGACCGCTGCACGACGACGAAGACGTCGGTCGCGCGCTGACCCGGCACGGCCTCGACCGCGAACGGGGCGCCGAGGTCGGTCCTCCAGCGGACCGAGCCGTCGCGGGGATCGAGGCATTCCGCGGCCGTGTCGCCGTCGGTGACGATGACCACGCAGGACGGCGTGACGGCCAGACGGCGCCCGGAGGTGGGTCGGCTCCAGACGGCCTCCCCGTCCTCGTCGAGCGCCTCGACGGTGCCGTCGGCCCTGGTCCTCTCGATGCCGAAGGCGACGACGCGGCGCCCGTCCCCGGTCGTCACGGGCGAGCCGACGGGCGGCACGGCGATCTCGTCCGGTGAGGCCGCGAAGGGACGTTCCCGGCCCGTGGCGGCGTCGACGAACACGGTCTCACCGCCCCGTGACACGAGGGCGCCGTCGTTCAGCAGCGCCGGAGAACTGCCCGAGTCGACCCCGCCCTCCCACACCGGGTCGGCCAGACGCGAGGCCTCGACGAGTTGGTACCGATCGCCCGACCCGGCGATGCCCGAGAAGGTGCGCAACTGCAGGGGTCCCCGCGAGTCGACGCTCACGCTCGGCAGGTCGCGCCGGCCGCGGGTCGACTCGACGAGCGAGCCGTCACGCAGGTCGAGGGCGGCCAGCACGGTCGCCCCCGTCGTCTGCGTCTGCACCAGCACGCGACCGGCCGAGGGGACGACCTGCGTCGCGGGGATGCTCAGGGCGTCGGTGTCGGGGACGTCTCGGGCCAGGTCGTGCACCCAGCGGACCGTGCCCGTGGCCGTCTCGACCAGCCCGACGAGGCTCGTGCTCGCCTCGGACGCGTACGAGCGGCAGGCCGGCGCCCCCAGGGCGTCCCCGAAGTCCAGGTCGACCGAGGTGCCGACCGCCACGAGTCCGTCGACCGCGGGGGACGTCCAGAAGTTCAGGCACCGCCGCGGGGCGTCGGGCGCGAGCGTCGCCGCCAGGTCGAGCGTCCAACCGGTCGCGTCCGGCGACCGTCGGAGGTCGTCGACCGCGAGCCCCGTCCACGGGCGGCCGTCCCCGTAGTGCGGAGCCACCGAGACCGCCCCGGCGGCCACGATCGTGGACGCCACCACCAGGGCGCCGAGCACGGCGGCGACGCGACGACCCGGGGAGGCGCGGTGCCAGCGACCGACGACCCGCGCCTCCCCGGGGTGGTCGCGTGCGCGCTCGGGGTGGCTCATGGTCGGCCTCCTCGTCGAGCGCAGCCGTCGTCCGCCCGACGGGTGTCGTCATGCTATTCGGAGCCCTCGTCCCACGCGCTCGCCGCAGCCCCCGGGTGCGCCGGGAATGGCCGCCCTCGGGGCGGGGTTCACCCCACGACCGTCGAGAAACGTGCCGGAGGCACTGGCGTAGACTCCACGGATCATCTTTCCGTCGATACAGGAGAAGGGGCGTGCCCGTGGGTAGGACGCTGGCCGAGAAAGTGTGGGACGACCACGTCGTCGTCAAGGGCGAAGACGGCGCCCCCGACCTTCTCTACATCGACCTCCACCTCGTGCACGAGGTCACCAGCCCCCAGGCGTTCGACGGACTGCGCCAGGCCGATCGGCCGCTGCGTCGGACCGACCTGACGATCGCCACGGAGGACCACAACACACCCACCCTGGCGATCGACAAGCCGATCGCCGACCTCACCAGTCGCACGCAGATCGAGACGCTCCGTCGCAACACGGCCGAGTTCGGCGTCCGCCTGCACCCGTTGGGCGACGCCGAGCAGGGCATCGTGCACGTCGTCGGCCCGCAGCTCGGACTGACCATGCCGGGCATCACCGTCGTCTGCGGCGACTCGCACACCTCGACCCACGGGGCCTTCGGCGCCATGGCCTTCGGCATCGGCACCAGCGAGGTCGAGCACGTCATGGCGACGCAGACCCTGCCGCTGAAGCCGTTCAAGACGATGGCGGTCACCGTCGAGGGCACGCTGCGCCCCGGCGTCACCGCGAAGGACATCATCCTCGCCGTCATCGCGCAGATCGGCACCGGCGGCGGCCAGGGCTACGTGCTCGAGTACCGCGGCAGCGCGATCCGCGCCCTCTCGATGGAGGGGCGCATGACGATCTGCAACATGTCGATCGAGGCGGGTGCCCGGGCCGGCATGGTCGCTCCCGACCAGATCACGTACGACTACCTGCAGGGTCGTCCGCACGCCCCCACGGGTGCCGACTGGGACGAGGCGATCGCCTACTGGGACACCCTGCCGACCGACGACGACGCGGTGTTCGACGCCGAGATCTTCCTCGACGCCGACACGCTCGAGCCCTTCGTCACGTGGGGCACCAACCCGGGCCAGGGCGTGTCGCTCAGCGACTCCGTGCCCGACCCCGAGACCGTCGTCGACCCCAACGAGAAGGCCGCGGCGACGCGGGCGCTCGAGTACATGGCCCTCGAGGCCGGCACGCCGATGAAGGCCATCCCGGTCGACGCGGTGTTCATGGGGTCGTGCACCAACAGCCGCATCGAAGACCTCCGTGCGTTCGCGTCGATCATCCGCGGGCGCACCAAGGCCGAGGGCGTGCGCGTCATGGTCGTGCCGGGGTCGGCTCGCGTCCGCCTCGAGGCCGAGGCCGAGGGGCTCGACGAGGTCTTCACCGCCTTCGGTGCCGAGTGGCGCTTCGCCGGGTGCTCGATGTGCCTGGGCATGAACCCCGACCAGCTCGCACCGGGCGAGCGATGTGCGTCGACCTCGAACCGCAACTTCGAGGGTCGCCAGGGCAAGGGCGGTCGGACGCACCTCGTGTCGCCCCTCGTCGCCGCGGCCACCGCGGTGCGCGGGACGCTGTCCTCGCCGTGGGACCTCCAGGCCGACGACGACGCGGCGGCCTCCACGGCCGTCCGCACGTCCGACGAACCCGTCCTCGCCGACGGCACCGATCGGGCAGGGGTCCGCTGATGCAGAAGTTCACCACCGTCACCGGTGTCGCCGCGCCGCTGAAGCGCTCGAACGTCGACACCGACCAGATCATCCCGGCTCAGTTCCTCAAGCGGGTCACCAAGACCGGCTTCGAGGACGCCCTCTTCTTCGGGTGGCGCAACGACCCCGAGTTCGTGTTGAACCGACCCGAGTTCCAGGGCGCGCGCGTCCTCGTCGCGGGTCCCGACTTCGGCACCGGCTCGAGCCGTGAGCACGCCGTCTGGGCGCTGCGCGACTTCGGCTTCGACGTGATCATCAGTTCGCGGTTCGGCGACATCTTCCGAGGCAACTCCGGCAAACAAGGGCTCCTCGCGGCGGCCGTCGCCGAGGACGACGTCGAGCGCATCTGGGCCGAGATCGACCGGCAGCCGGGCGTCGAGATCACGGTCGACCTCGTGGCGCAGACCGCCACGGTCGGCAGCCTCACCGTCGGATTCGAAGTCGATGCCTACACTAAGTGGCGACTCCTCGAAGGCCTCGACGACATCGGCCTGACCCTCCGCGACGAAGCGGCCATCACAGAATTCGAATCCCGCCGCGCCGCCTGGCGCCCGAAGACATTGCCGGTGAAGTAAGTGAACTCTCTCGTCCAAGACGCAGCAGCAGCAGGTGCCCGTGTGGGGCTCACCTCCGATGAGATCGTCATCCGGGGCGGCAAACCGCTGATCGGTCGCATCGAGGTGCGCGGTGCCAAGAACCTCGCCACGAAGGCCATGGTCGCCGCCCTCCTGGGAGACACCCCCAGCATCCTCAAGGACGTCCCCGACATCAGCGACGTCAACGTCGTCCGCGGCCTCCTCTCGGTCCACGGGGTGCGCATCACCGACCCGGCCCGCGGCGAGATGATCCTCGACCCGTCCAACGTCGAGTCCGCCCACTTCGCCGAGATCGACGCCCACGCCGGGTCGAGCCGCATCCCGATCCTCTTCTGCGGGCCGCTGTTGCACCGCCTGGGCGAGGCGTTCATCCCCGACCTCGGCGGCTGCCGCATCGGCGACCGGCCCATCGACTTCCACCTCGACGCCCTCCGCGCCTTCGGCGCCGTCGTCGACAAGTCGTACAACGGCATCCACCTCACCGCGCCCGACGGGCTCACCGGTGCCAACATCGAGCTGCCCTACCCGAGCGTCGGGGCCACCGAGCAGGTGCTGCTGACCGCGGTCCTCGCCAAGGGCGTCACCGAGCTGCGCAACGCCGCCATCGAGCCCGAGATCATGGACCTCATCGCGATCCTGCAGAAGATGGGCGCCGTCGTCTCGGTCGAGCCGAACCGCGTGATCTTCATCGAGGGCGTCGAGAAGCTCCGCGGCTACACGCACCGGGCGATCAACGACCGCAACGAGGCCGCGAGCTGGGCCTCGGCCGCACTCGCGACCAAGGGCGACATCTTCGTCGAGGGCGCCGACCAGAAAGACCTGATGACGTTCCTCAACGTCTTCCGCAAGGTCGGCGGCGACTTCGACGTCCACGAGGACGGCATCCGCTTCTTCCACCCCGGTGGCGAGCTCAAGCCCGTCGTCGTCGAGACCGACGTCCACCCCGGGTTCATGACCGACTGGCAGCAGCCGCTCATCGTCGCCCTGACGCAGGCGCAGGGCACCTCGGTCGTGCACGAGACGGTCTACGAGAACCGCTTCCAGTTCACCGAGGCCCTCAACGACATGGGCGCCGACATCACGGTGCACAAGGACGGACTGCCCGGCCACGACCGTCGCGTCGCGCGTCGCGAGTTCGAGCAGGCCGCGGTCATCAACGGACCGACGGCCCTGCACGGTGCCGACATCCGCGTTCCCGACCTGCGGGGCGGCTTCAGCCACCTCATCGCGGCCCTGACCGCCGAGGGCGAGTCCAAGATCAGCAACGTCGGCATCATCAGCCGCGGCTACGAGCACTTCATCGCGAAGCTGCGCAAGCTGGGCGCCGACTTCGACTTCAAGGGCTGATCGGCCGGTGTCGACAGCCGACCCCGACGCTCCCGTCGTCCCGGTCCCGGCGCGGAGGCGTCGCAAGGAGAAGGGTGCGTTCTTCCGCGTCCTCGCGACTCCGGCGGCACCGCTCTTCGACCTGATGGCCCGGATCGACGTCGTCGACGGCGACAAGCTGCCGGCCGAGGGTGCGTTCGTGCTGACCCCGAACCACTACACGAACATCGACCCGGTGGTCGTGGGCCGTGTGATGTGGTCTCTCGGGCGGGTGCCGCGCTTCCTCGCGAAGGCGTCCCTCTTCCGGGTCCCCGTCTTCGGTCGCATGATGCACGCGATGGGGCACATCCCCGTCGAGCGGGCGGGTCGCACCCACGACCACGACCCCCTGGCGGCCGGGCGTCTGCTCGTCGCCCGGGGCGGTGGCGTGATCGTCTACCCCGAGGGCACCCTCACCCGCGACCCCGACCTCTGGCCCATGAAGGGCAAGAGCGGTGCCGTGCGCCTCGCCCTCGCCGCCGGGGTGCCGCTCGTCCCGATGGCGCACTGGGGCAGTCAGCACCTCATGGGTCGCTACTCGAGTCGGCTGCACGCCTTCCCCCGGAAGCGCATCACCGTCGTGATCGGCGACCCCGTCGACCTCTCGGCCTTCCGCGATCGTCCCCTCGACCAGGCCTCGGTCACGGCCGCCACCGCCCTCGTGATGGACGCCGTCACCGAGCTGGTCGAGCAGCTGCGGGGCGAGAAGGCACCCGTCGAACGCTGGAACCCCACCAAGAACCACCAGAAGGAGACAGGCCGCTTTGAGTAGCTCCGAGTCACGCGAAGGCGCCATCGAGGCCCTCGGAGAAGGGGCGGTCACGACCGAGGCGATCTCGATCGTCATGCGCGACTCGATCCCGCGCCGGGTCGCCGTCCTGGGGTCGGGCAGCTGGGGCACGACCTTCGCCAAGGTCCTCGCCGAGGGGGGCGCGGACGTCACGCTCTGGGCCCGCCGTCCCGAGGTGGCCCGCGAGATCACCGAGAGCAAGCGCAACAGCGACTACCTGCCGGGCATCAACCTGCCCCGCACCCTCGTCGCCACCCCCTCGGTCGAACAGGCTCTGGCGGGTGCCGAGCAGGTCTACCTGTCGGTCCCCAGCCAGACGCTCCGCGACAACCTGACCGCCATCCGCGGCATGGTCCCGTCCGGCGTGCCGGTCGTCAGCCTGATGAAGGGCGTCGAGAAGGCCACCGGGTTGCGCATGAGCGAGGTGATCGAGGCCGAGCTCGGCATCGACCGCGACCTGATCGCCGTCGCGTCGGGGCCCAACCTCGCCCTCGAGATCGCGAAGCGGCAGCCCACGGCCGCGGTCGTGTCGTCGTACAGCCTCGACACGGCGACCCTGGTCGCCGCCACCGCCACCAACCCGTACTTCCGTTCGTTCGTCAACACCGACGTGATCGGCACCGAGTTCGGCGGGGTCCTCAAGAACCTGATCGCCGTCGCCATCGGCATCGTCGACGGCGTGGGGTACGGCGAGAACACCAAGGCCTCGATCATCACGCGCGGACTGGCCGAGATGACCGCGTTCGCGGTGTCGTTCGGGGCCAAGGCCGAGACCCTCGCCGGCCTCGCCGGCCTGGGCGACCTCATCGCCACGTGCGAGTCGCCCCTCTCGCGCAACAACACCGCGGGACGACTGCTCGGGCAGGGATACGCCTTCGGCGACGTCGTGCGCCAGATGAATCAGACCGCCGAGGGACTGGCCTCGGTCGCTCCCATCCTCGAACTCGCGCGGTCCCGCGGCGTCGACATGCCCATCGTCCAGCAGGTGGCCGAGGTGCTCGCCGGTACACTCGACCCGCGCAACATCGCCCCGCACCTGACCGAGACGGACGAGCCGCAGGGCGAGTGACCGCTGGTCGGTCGTGCCGGGAGGCGTGACGACCAGAGCCCGCCCACCGCGGGTCGGCCCGCGGGCCGTGACACCGACGAAAGGCCCCTCATGGCGAGCACCGAGCCCACCACGACCCCGCGCGTCGCCGCGAACGACGCCTCGTCCGTCGGTGCCTCGACACCCGGGGTGGCGAAGACCGTCGTGGTCGTACTCTTCGGCGGCCGCTCGAGCGAGCACTCGATCAGCTGCGCGACGGCCGGGGGAGTCCTCTCGGCGATCGACCGCTCCCGCTACGACGTGGTGCCCGTGGGCATCACCGTCGAGGGGGCGTTCACGCTCCAGCCCGACGACGCGGCACGGTTCGAGCTCGACGCCGAGACGCTGCCGACCGTCGTCGACAACGGCACCCGCATCCACTGGCCCGAGTCGTCCACCACCCGCGAGCTGACCGTCACCGAGCCCGACGGCACGACGCGTCTGCTGGGCGAGGTGGACGTGGTGTTCCCGATCCTGCACGGTCCGTTCGGCGAGGACGGCACGGTGCAGGGCCTGCTCGAGCTGACCGGGCTGCCCTACGTCGGCGCGGGCGTGCTCGCCTCGTCGCTCGGCATGGACAAGCACTTCACCAAGACCGTGCTGCAGGCCGCCGGCGTGGTCGTCGCCCCCTGGCGCACCGTGCGTCGTCGGGACTGGGACGCCGCGCCCGAGCGCGTGGCCGCCGACGTCGAGGCGCTCGGGTACCCGTTGTTCGTCAAGCCCGCCCGAGCCGGATCGAGCGTGGGGGTGTCGCGCGTCGACTCGCCCGCCGGCCTCCCGGCGGCCATGCGGAAGGCCTTCGCCGAGGACCACAAGGTGCTCGTCGAGTCCGCGGTCGTCGGCCGCGAGATCGAGTGCGCCGTGCTCGGCGGACGCGACGGCGCGCCTCCTCGCACCTCGGTCGCGGGCGAGATCGTCCTCGCGGGCGACACGTTCTACGACTTCGAGTCGAAGTACCTCGGTGCCCCCGGGGCCGACCTGGTCTGCCCCGCCGACCTCGCACCCGGCGACCTGACCGAGATGCAGCGTCTCGCCGCTCTGGCCTTCGAGGCCATCGACGGCACGGGCCTCGCCCGCGTCGACTTCTTCTTGACCGACGACGGCTGGGTCGTCAACGAGGTCAACACGATGCCCGGCTTCACGCCCATCTCGATGTTCCCCGCCTGCTGGCTCGCGAGTGGCCTCAGCTACCCCGAGCTGATCGACGAGCTCATCGCCCTCGGCCTCGAGACCGAGCGCTGACGGAACCCGTCCGTCCCGGCCACCGGGCCTACGGCGTGGGTGTCGCCGACGGGTCGTCGGCCGATCCGGCCGAGCCCGGCAGGTCGCCCGCGCCGACGCACTCCTTGCCGTCGTTCGGCAGGTAGCCGACCGAGTCGGCCAGGTCGCGCAGCACGTTGCCGCCGTTCGCCTTGGTGGTGTCGACGATCACCTGCACGCCCGGCTCACGGCCGTACGTGGTGAGGATCGAGGTGTCGGCATCGTCGGGGTCCTGGTCGACGAGCCAGTCCACGCCCTGGATGTCGTAGCAGGGCAGGTCGGACACGGCGGGCGTCTCGACGCCGCAGTGCAGCAGCACGCTCGTCGGCGAACCCCAGGCGCCGGTCGCCTGCGCGTCGGTCTCGCGGCGGTCCTGGCCGTCGTCGACGACCTCGGGCAGGTGGACGGTGACCTGCGCGCAGGCCGGGTCGTTCGCCCCCGCGGCGGGCTGCATCGGGACCGCTTGCGAGCAGCCGACGAGCGTCGTCGCGAGACCGGCCCCGACGAGCACGAGGGCCGGGACGCGAAGGCGGGGACGGAGGCGCGCGGTGAGGCGCGAGGACGGGTTCGACATCGCATCCAGGCTACCGTTCAGCACATGGAACGACGCTCCACGGACCCCCGCCCGGACGACGCCGACGCCGTCGAGGGCGTCGGCGAGCTCGCCACCCTCGCCCGCATCCTGCCCCGCCTGCCCCGCGGCGACGACACGCTGCTCGGTCCCGGTGACGACGCCGCCGTCGTCGCGGCGCCCGACGGTCGGTTCGTCGTGACGACCGACCTCATGGTGCACGGCCCCGACTTCCGGCGCGCGTGGTCGACGTCGTACGACCTCGGTTGGAAGGCCGCGGCGTCGAACCTGTCCGACGTCGCGGCGATGGGCGCTCGGCCCACGGCGCTGGTGGTCGCCCTCGCGGTGCCCGGCGACACGGGCGTCACCGAACTCGAGGCCTTCGCGGACGGTCTGCGCGCGGGGTGTTCCGTGATGGCCCCGGGCGCGGGGGTCGTCGGCGGCGACCTCTCGGTGTCGCCGACCTTCACGGTCGCGGTGACGGCGTTCGGTGACCTTGAGGGGCGCGCGCCCGTGCGGCGGGACGGGGCGCGCGTCGGCGACGTCGTCGCCGTGTCGGGCGCGCTCGGCCGCTCGGCGCGGGGGCTCGACCTGCTGTTCCGTCTCGGCGTCGACCACGACGGGTCGCCCGACACCGCCGCGGCCGCCGCCCTGCGCGAGCGCGACCCGGACGTCGGCTGGCACCTCGCCCCGACCCCGCCCGTGGCCGACGGCCGCTCGGCGGCGCTGGCAGGGGCGACCGCCATGCTCGACCTGTCGGACGGCCTCGCCCTCGACGCCGGTCGGGTGGCCCGCGCCAGCGGTGTCGTGGTCGACCTGTGGGGCCCTGCCCTCGGCGACGACCCACGGCTCGCGCTCTCGGGTGGTGAGGACCACTCCCTGTTCGCCACGTTCCCGCCCGACGTGGCGTTGCCCGGTGGGTTCCGCGCCGTCGGCACGGTCCGTGACCCGGCAGGAGGCGCGCCCCGCGTCACCGTCGACGGTTCCGAACCCGGCGAGGCCGGCGGGTGGGACCCGTACCGCCTGTGGTCGGGGGCGCAGGGCTGACGAGCCGACCCGCGCCTCCTGCGGGGGTCAGTCGCGCAGCGCGAACCAGACGGTCGTGTCGCCGTACTGCTTCTTCACGTCGAGGGTGAGGCCCTCGGGCCAGCCCGGTTCGCCGTCGCGCGAGGCGCGCTCGACCACGACGAGGGCCTGATCGTCGAGCGAGGGCAGCAGGGCCGTGAGGTCGGCGGTGAGGTCGGCGGCCGACAACTCGTAGGGCGGGTCGAAGAAGACGAGGTCGACGAGAGCCGAGCCGCCCTCGAGGTAGGACCGCACGGGCTGGGTCACGACGTCGACGCGCGGGGGAGTGCCGCGCGGCGGGCGGGGAGCCCGGGCCAGCACCGACTCGACGTTGCGACGCAGCACCTTCGCGGCGCCGGGGGCCTTCTCGACCAGCACGACCGAGGCGGCTCCTCGCGACGCCGCCTCGAGCCCGAGGCCGCCCGTCCCGGCGTAGAGGTCGAGGACGCGCCGACCCCGGATCTCGTCGCGCGCGTCCAGCGACGAGAACAGCGCCTCGCGGACCCGGTCGCTCGTGGGCCGCGTCCCGACCTTGGGTACGACGAGCGAGAGGTTGTCGGCGAAGCCGGAGATGATGCGGGACATGGGGTCAACCTTGCCAGGTCGACGCCCGCCACCCGTCGCCCGTCGGGTTCGAGCATCCCGACAACGCGCGACCGTCGACTCCCGCGCCCGGTCGTCGGACCTGCACAACCGAGTTGTCGCCGCCCGCCCGCGTCGGCAGCATCGGGTCCCATGACCAGCGTCGATCGCACCGTGAGGCCCTCGTTCACCAAGTCGCTGTTCGCGGGGCGCATCGCCTCCGAACTCGCCTTCCCGTACCCGCACATGACGGCGGCCGAGAAGTCCCGGGTCGAGACGGTGTCCGCGTCCGCCCGCGAGGTGCTCGCCGGCTACGACCCGCTGAAGGCGGAACGCGAGGGGTGGATCGGCGACGACCTCGTGCGCGAGCTGGGCGAGCGGGGCCTGATGGGACTCTTCGTCTCCGAGGAGTACGGCGGTCTCGGGCTCGGCCAGAGCGCCTACTGCCGCGTGTACGAGGAGTTCGGTCGGGTCGACGGCACCCTGGCCACGGTGATGGGGGTGCACCAGTCGATCGGCACCAAGCCGCTGCACCTCTTCGGCACCGACGACCAGAAGGCCCGCTGGTTGCCCGACCTGGCGAGCGGCCGCAAGCTCGCGGCGTTCGTGCTCACCGAGCCGAACGTCGGCAGCGACGCCTACGCGCTCGAGACCCGGGCCGAGCGGCAGAGCGACGGCAGCTGGCTCCTGAACGGCGAGAAGCGGTGGATCGGCAACGGCGACAAGGACGTCCTGACGGTCTTCGCGCAGAGCGACCTCGGGCACGTCGCGCTCATCGTCGAGAAGGGCATGGAGGGGCTGAGCGCCGGCCCGCGGTTCGAGACGCACGGCCTCAAGGCCAACCACCTGCAGCGCGTGCACTTCAAGGACGTCCGCGTGCCCGCCGAGAACCTGCTCGGCGAGCCCGGTGACGGCTTCCGCATCGCCGTCAACACGCTCAACAACGGTCGCATGTCGATGGGCACGGCCATCGCGGGCGGCATGAAGCGGTTCCTCGAGCTGAGCCTCGAGCACACGGAGGCGCGGCACCAGTTCGGCAGACCGCTCGCGGACTTCGAGATGGTCGGCGACAAGCTCGCGTGGATGACCCAGCAGATCTACGGCGTCGAATCGATGTCGTACCTGACCACGGGCCTCGTCGACCGCGGCGACACCGACTTCGCCCTGGAATCCGCCCTGACCAAGGTCGCGGCGAGCGACACCGGCTGGTACGCCCTCAACCGGGCCGTCCAGCTGCACGGCGGCGAGGCGTACATGGAAGGTCACCCGCTGTCGAAGGCCCTGCGCGACTTCCGGATCTTCCCGATCTTCGAGGGGGCCAACGACGTCCTCCGCGCGTTCGTCGCCCTCAACGGGCTCAAGACGCTCAGCGAGGAACTGCCCGACGTGGCGTCGCTCCGCATCGGCGACCCGGGGCGGGCGCTCGGGGTGCTCGCGCCGTACGTCGCGGGCCGCGTCCAGCGTCGCATCCGGCCCGAACGGCCGGTCGGGGTCCATCCCGCGCTCGCCAAGCAGGCCGCCGAGCTCGGCGACCAGGTCTCGCGACTGCGCGAGCGCACCGAGGGCGCGCTCCGCAAGCACGGCAAGAAGGTCCAGGAGAAGCAGCTCGTGCAGAAGCGCCTCGCCGACGCGGCGAGCGGCATCTACGCGCAGACGGCCGTCCTGTCCCGCGCCTCGACGGCCCTCCAGGAGGCGCGGGCCGACTCCGACGCGGAGCGTCACCTCGCCGTCGGCTTCTGCAAGCAGTCCGCGCGCGGGGTGGGGCGGCAGCTGAGGGCCCTCGAGGTCAACGACGACGGGCACGGGGCCGACCTCGCGAAGGCGACCCGCGCCTCCGGCGGGTACTCCTTCACCCTCTGACGCCGGGCGGCGCGTCCGCCGGGGGCGGGCGCTGTCGGGGGCGGGCGCTAGCGTGGTGTGCGTGCCCGACTCACCCCTCGACGCGTCGCTGGCCGGGGCCCTCGGCGGCCGGACGGCCACCGCCCTGCAGAAGGCCTTCGGCCTGCGCACGGTCGGCGACCTGCTGACGCACTTCCCTCGGCGCTATGCCCGCCGGGGCGAGCTCACGGCCCTCGACCAGCTGCCGCTCGGCGAGTCCGTCACCATCGTGGCCCAGGTGCTCGACGTCCGCGAACGCACGATGCGGGCCCGGCGCGGGTCGATCCTCGAGGTGCGCATCGGCGACGGCCAGGGCATCCTCACGCTCACCTTCTTCAACCAGGCCTGGCGGGCGAAGGACCTCGTGCCCGGCGCCCGCGGCATCTTCGCGGGCAAGGTCGGCGACTACCGGGGGCTCCGTCAGCTCGCGCACCCCGACTACGAGCTCTTCGACGCCTCGCACGAGGCCGTCGCCGGGGTCGGCGACCAGCAGGCCCAGAAGTGGGCGAAGCAGCCCATCCCGATCTACCCGGCCAGCGCCTCCGTGGCGTCCTGGCAGGTGCAGAAGTCGGTCGAGGTGCTGCTCGACGGACTGCCGCCGATCAACGACGCGGTGCCGGCGTCGGTCCGGTCCGAGCTCGACCTCATGCCCGTGTCCGAGGCGTACGAGCGCATCCACCGGCCCGAGAGCGATCGTGACCACCTCACGGCTCGTGACACCCTGCGGTTCGACGAGGCCTTCGTGCTGCAGAGCGCGCTGCTCCAACAGCGGGCCCTCGTGCGTCGATCGGCCGCGACCCCCCGTCGTGCCGCCCCCGACGGCCTGCTCGCCGTCTTCGACGCGGCCCTGCCGTTCGAGCGGACGGGTGACCAGCGCCTGGTCGGCGACGAGATCACCCGCGACCTCGAGGCCGAGGTGCCCATGAACCGCCTCGTGCAGGGCGAGGTCGGCTCGGGCAAGACCCTCGTCGCCCTCCGGGCGATGCTCGCCGTGGCCGAGAGCGGTGGGCAGTCGGCCCTGCTGGCTCCGACCGAGGTGCTCGCGGCTCAGCACCTGCGGTCGATCACGGCCACCCTCGGGCCCGACCTCGCCGCCCGACTGCGCCCGACCCTGCTGACCGGCCAGATGACGGTGGCCCAGCGCAAGAAGGCACTGCTCTCCATCGTCAGCGGGCAGGCGCACGTCGTGGTGGGCACCCACGCACTGATCAGCGAGGCCGTCGAGTTCTTCGACCTCGGCCTCGTCGTCGTCGACGAGCAGCACCGCTTCGGCGTCGACCAGCGCGAGGCGCTCCGCAAGAAGGGTGCCACGCCGCCGCACGTTCTCGTCCTCACGGCGACGCCGATCCCACGCACCGTGGCCATGACGGTCTTCGGCGACCTCGACGTCTCGACCATCGCCGAGCTGCCGAAGGGCCGTCAGCCGATCGAGTCGTTCGTCGTCCCCCTGGCCGACCACCCGACCTGGGGCGGCCGCATCTGGCAACGTTCGGCCGAAGAGGTCGCGAAGGGGCGACAGGTCTTCGTCGTGTGCCCGGCGATCGACGCGGTGACGGCCGAGCCGGGTGACCCGCCCGACGCCGAGGTCGTGCCCGGTGACGACCCCGACGGTGCCGAGCCCTCCGACGCACCGGCGCCGGAACGCGCCAGCGTCGAGGGGGTCATGGCCCGGTTGCCCACCATCCCCGTGTTGCAGGGCCTGCGGGTCGAGCCCCTGCACGGCCGCATGTCGTCCGACGAGAAGGACGACGTCATGCGCCGCTTCGCGGCCGGCGACATCGACGTCCTCGTCGCGACGACGGTCGTCGAGGTGGGGGTCGACGTGCCGAACGCCTCGACCATGGTCGTGCTCGACGCCGACCGCTTCGGCGTCTCGCAGCTCCATCAGCTGCGCGGCCGCGTCGGCCGTGGCGGCCACCCGGGCCTCTGCCTGCTCGTCACCCACGCGGCGGCCGACACCGTGGCCCGCGAGCGGGTCGACGCGGTCGCGGCCACACTCGACGGCTTCGAGCTCGCGCAGGTCGACCTCGACCTGCGCCGAGAGGGCGACGTGCTCGGCAACCTCCAGTCGGGCGGCCGCTCGTCGCTCCGGCTGCTGAGGGTCGCCCGCGACGGCGACCTCATCGGACTCGCCCGCGAGCACGCGGCCGAGGTCCTCGACGCCGATCCCCGCCTGGTCGACCACCCCGCCCTCGCCGCCGCCATCGCGCGGCGCCTCGACGACCGGGGCCGCGAGGCCATGGGCAAGAACTGAGCCGGTGGTGACGCGTGACGCGTCCTCGACCCGGTCCTCGCCCTGGGCATCCGTCCGGGGTCGGCGGGCTACAGTGACCGGATGAGCAGGATCGCCGTCGTCCCGGGTTCGTTCGACCCGGTGACCCTCGGTCACGTGGACGTGATCGCCCGGGCCGCCAACATCTTCGACGAGGTCCACGTCCTCGTGGTGCACAACCCCGAGAAGAGCGCGTTGTTGCCCCTGGCGCAGCGGGTCTCGTTGCTCACCGAGTCGCTCCGGGCGGCGGGGCTGCCCGACACCGTCACGGTGCACAGCTGGAGCGTCGGGTTGCTCGTCGACTACTGCACCGAGGTCGGGGCGAGCGTGCTCGTGAAGGGCATCCGCTCGCAGGTCGACGTCGCCTACGAGACCCCGATGGCGATCATGAACCGCAGTCTGGCCGGTGTCGAGACCGTCTTCCTGCTGCCCGATCCCGCCCACGCGCACGTGTCGAGCTCGCTGGTGCGACAGGTGGCCTCGCTCGGCGGCGACGTGTCGCCCTACGTTCCGGCGGCCGTCGCCGCCTACCTCAGCACGACCTGACCCCGACCCCACCCGACGAGGACGCCGCGATGACCACGACCAACGACCCCACCGTCGAGCCCGCCGACGTCCGGGCGGCCGGCTCCGGGCCCACGATGTCGCTCGACGAGGTCCAGCAGCGGGCACGGGGCGTCCTCGAGGCCGTGGCCACCGTCATCGACGGCAAGGACGGCGCCATCTCGACGGCGCTGACCGTGTTGCTCGCCGAGGGCCACCTGCTGATCGAGGACGTCCCCGGCGTCGGCAAGACCCAGCTCGCCCGAGCGCTCGCCAAGGCCGTCGACGCGACCGTGACCCGCATCCAGTTCACCCCCGACCTGCTGCCGAGCGACATCACGGGCGTCTCGGTCTACGACCGGCAGAGCGGCGGCTTCGAGTTCAAGCCCGGTCCGGTCTTCGCCAACGTCGTCATCGGCGACGAGATCAACCGTGCCTCGCCGAAGACGCAGTCGGCGCTGCTCGAGAGCCTCGAAGAGCGCCAGGTGACGGTCGACGGCATCACGCATCCCCTCCCGTCGCCCTTCCTCGTCGTGGCGACGCAGAACCCCGTCGAGATGGAGGGCACCTACAACCTGCCCGAGGCCCAGCGCGACCGGTTCATGGCCCGCATCTCGCTGGGGTACCCGGACGCCCGCAGCGAGCTGCGCATGCTGCAGCAACGCGAGCGGGTCAGCCCTCTCGACACCCTGCGCCCGCTGGTGTCGCTCGACGAGCTCACGCGCATGATCGCCGCCGTCCGCACCGTCTACACCGCCCAGGCCGTCGAGGAGTACGCCGTGCGGATCGTCCAGGCGACCCGGGTCCACCCCGACGTGCGGCTCGGGGCCAGTCCCCGCGCGACCCTGCAGCTCATGCGCGCGGCGAAGTCCTGGGCCGCGCTCAACGGCCGCGGCTACGTGGTCCCCGACGACGTCGACGCCCTCTCCGGTCCCGTCCTCGGTCACCGGGTGATCCTCGCCGGTCGAGCCGGTGCCGGTGCCGCCTCGGCGGCCTACGACCTCGTGGCCGAGATCGTCGAGCAGACCGCCGTCCCGCTCGGCGACGCGGCCGACGCGCGCTGAGCATGGGACGGGGTGGGGTCCCCAGGCCGACCGGCCGTGGCGTCGGCGTGCTCGCCGCCGGGGTGCTGGTCGTGCTCGTGGGCTGGCTGCTCCAGGCCCCCGCCCTCGTCTTCGCCGGCACGACCCTGGTCGTGCTCATCGTGGCCGTCACGATCTCCTTGCTGTTCCGCACGGCCGACGTGCGGGTCACCCGTCGCTTCACTCCCGACCGGGGCGTCGCGGGGTGGTCCGCCGTCGAGACGGTCGCGGTCCTCCCTCGTGGGGGGCGGACCTCCGGCACCGTGCGGGTCCGCGAACAGCTGCCGTTCGGACGACTGTCCGACGCCGAGGCCGCAGCCGTCCTGCTGGTGCCGGGCCGCGCCTCCTCGGCGGTCTTCCGCCACCACGACCTGCCGCGCGGCCGACACCGCATCGGCCCGCTGCACGTCGACCTCGTCGAGTCGTACGGCGTGGCCCGTCGACGGGTCGTGGCCTCCGGCGTGGCGGAGTTCGTCGTGGTGCCCGAGGTCGTCGAGGTGGGACTCGGCCGCGAGTCCCGTGCGCTGGGCGACGGGTCGAGGCGTCAGCGCGAGCACAGCCTGGCCGGCGGCGAGGACGATCCGGTCACCCGCGAGTACCGCCGGGGCGATCCGATGCGACGGGTGCACTGGAAGGCCACGGCACGGCACGGCGAGCTCATGGTGCGGCAAGAAGAGCAGCACGGCCTGCCGAGTGCGCGGGTCGTCATCGCCGTCGCGGCCGAGGGATGGCCGGACGCCCGTCCGACCCTGCCCCCGACGAGCAGCGTCGGGGTCAGGGCGGCGTCGGCCGCGATTCCTCTCGTCAGCGACGCCTTCGAATGGGCGGTGTCGTTCGCCGCGACGGTCGCGGTCGAGGTGGGCCACGCGGGCTCGGCGACCGTGCTGACGACACCCGGCGGCACGCTCGTCGCCCGGCACGATCCCGACTCGCCCACGATGTTCCTCGACGACCTCGCCGACCTGCGGCTTGACGACGCGCCCGGGGCGCCCGCTCCGGCCCCGTCACCCCGGGAGCCCGTCGTGGCGGTCGTCTCCGGGCTGGGCCGACCCGACCTCGACCTGCTCGTCGCCTCGAGGGCCCCCGGGTCGTCGGCGGTCGCGGTCGTCGTCACGGCCGCGCTGCCCCTCGGCGCCGGCCTGACCTCGCGACCCACCCGCCCCGCCGACGGTCGTGCTCGGGCCGACGACCGCGTGCTGGCCCCCGACGAGGTGGCCGGTACGCTGCGCGACTCGGGCTGGCGGGTCGTCGAGACCGACTCGAGCGTCGACGTCGGCCGCCTGATCACGACGTCGGGAGTCCTCGATGACTGAGTCGCCGACCCGCACGGGGTTCTTCGGTGCCGAGCCCACGGGCGCCGTTCGCGGGCAGACCACGGCCCTGCTCTGGCTCGTGCTCGTCCTGTCGCTCGCGAGCCTGCACCCCGTCTTCGTCGGGATCGGCTGGTGGGTGGCCGGGGCCGTGGTGGCCGCCGTCGTGCTGGGCGGTTCCCTCGTCGTGCGGGCGCTGGGGGCGCCTCCTGGCTGGGCGTCGTCGGTGGGGCGGTGCTGGGCGCCCTCGTCACGACGGCGTTCGCCTCAGGCGGCACGGCCCTGCTGGGCGTCGTGCCGACGGGGTCCACCTTCGCGCGCCTCCCCGAGCTGTCCGCGCAGGCGAACGCGGCGATCGTCGAGGGCTCGGCCCCCGTCGAGGTCAACGACGGCCTGCTGGTCACGGTCGCCCTCTCGGTGCTTGTCATCGCCGTCGTCACCGACCTGCTGTCGTCGGTGGGGCAGCTGCCGGTCGTGACCGGGGTCTTCCCCGCCCTCGTGCTGGCGGTGCCGACCTTCGTCCCGGGCGTCGTCACGAGCTGGCCCTGGGTGGTGGCCACCGTGCTGGCCTTCCTGGTGCTGCTGATGGTGTCCACCGGCCGACGACCCTCGCGCGCCGGCCTCGTCGGAGCCGCCGCGTCCGTCGCCGTGGCGGGGTTGCTGACGGCCGTCGTCCCGCTCACGGGCGTGGCGCCGTTGACCGGTTCGGGCACCGGGACCGGACTCGCGACCGGCGTCAACCCGATCATCGACCTCGGCGACGACCTCCGGCGGGGGGCCCCGGTCACCGTCCTGTCGTACCGGACCGACGACCCGCAGGGCAGCTACCTCAAGCTCGTCGACCTCGTCGACTTCTCGGGCCGCACCTGGAGCCCCGCCGACGTGCCGCTCGACCCGCTCAACACGCTCGACGCGCTGCCCGACGCTCCCGGCATCGACCCCGGCACCGCTCGACGCGACGTCACGACCGACGTCACGATCGGGGCGCTCCGCAGCCCGTACCTGCCCGTGCCGGTGCCGCCCGCGACCATCGAGGGCCTGGACGACGGGTGGCGGTTCGTCGACGAGAGCGGCGTCACCGTCCGCAGCGATTCCGAGGGCACGCAGGGCCTCGAGTACGAGGTGACGAGCCGGCCCGTCGATCCCAGCCCCGAGCAGGTCGTCGCCTCGCTCGACGACACGGGGCCCGACATGGCGCCCTATCTCTCGGTGGACGAGGTGCCGCAGTCCGTCACCGACCTCGCGGCGCAGGTGACGGCCGGTTCCGCGAACCCCTTCGACGCGGCCGTCGAGCTGCAGGACTTCTTCCGCGACGGCGACTTCACCTACTCGGAGGACACCCCGGTCGAGCGCGGCTACGACGGCAGCGGCCTCGACGCGATCGAGACGTTCCTGCAGGTCCGCAGCGGGTACTGCGTGCACTTCGCCTCGGCGATGGCCGTCATGGCGCGGACGCTGGGCATCCCGTCGCGGGTGGCCGTGGGCTTCCTGCCGGGCGACCTGCAGGGCGTCGGCGACGACGCCGCGTTCCGGGTCAGCAGCGACGACCTGCACACCTGGCCCGAGCTGTACTTCGCCGGACTCGGGTGGGTCCCCTTCGAGCCGACCGTCGGCCTCGGCGCACCGCAGCAGTACCTGCAGCAGACCGGCGTCGAACCGAGCGACGTCCCGAGCGACGACGCCAGCACCGCGCCCGACGCGAGCACGGCGCCCTCGGCGTCGGCCGCCCCGACGAGCGCGGTCCCGGGCGTGAGTGCCACGCCGACGTCGACCGCCTCCGGCCAGGGAGCCGGCGGCGGTCCCGTGCCGACGATCGCCCTGTCGGTGCTCGCGGCGCTCGCGCTGGCGGCCCTCGTCGTTCCCTCGGGGCTGCGGGCCGGTCGCCGTCGCCGCCGCCTGTCGGCGTCGCCTCCCGACCTGGCCCTGCACGCCTGGCACGAGGTGGTCGACACCGCTCGCGACCTCGGCGTCCCGGTGACGGCCGCGATGACCCCTCCGGCCGTCGTCGACCTGCTGGCGCAGCGACTGGCGGCTCTCGGCGACGGTGCCGCGGCGACGGCGACGACGTCACCGGCACCGTCCGCCGGCCGGACGGCCACGGCCCAGGAGGCGCGGGCCGCGTCCGTCGCGCTGCTGGACGCCCTGCAGGCCGAGCGCTTCGGGGCCGAATCGGCCGCCCGACGGGTGCAGGCGGACGCGCGTCGGGTCATCGCCGGGCTCCGTGCCTCGTCGTCCGTGGGGCAGCGACTCACCGCCACGATCGCGCCGCGGTCGCTCGTCGGGGGCACGGAGGCGGCGTCCGGCTCGACGGCGTAAACTCTTCGTTCGTGCCTCATTTCACCCAGACCCCCTACACCGTCCCGGTGTTCGACCTCGTGCACCGTCCGGGCGAAATGCGCGAGCACGAGCTCGACGTCGTCGTGCCCGAGAAACTCGGCGAGGGCCAGATCTCGGTGCCGAAGGGTGCCGAGATCGCTATCGACGTCAAGCTCGAGGGGCTGCACGACGGCATCCTGGTGTCCGCACACGTGTCGGGCACGGCGGTCGGCGAGTGCAGCCGGTGCCTCCGTGACATCTCCGAGCCCGTCGAAGTCGATTTCGCCGAGCTTTTCGCGTACGATGTCGACGAAGCTTTTGACTATCAGGTTCAAGACGATCACGTGGATCTTGAACCCGTGGTCAGAGACGCAGTGGTTCTGTCACTGCCCTTCCAGCCGGTCTGTCGGCCGGATTGTCCGGGCCTCGACCCCGAAACGGGCGAGCGCGTGGACGACATCCCCGACTACCAGCCCCGCGAGATCGCCGACCCCCGCTGGTCGGCACTGGCAGGGTTCCAGGCTGAATCGGCACCCGCCGACGGCACGTCACAGGGCACCGGTCACGACGACCAGCGCCCGGCCGACGAGCAGCACTGAACACCACCGCGTCACCCACCATCGTCAGACCCAGGCACCCGTGAGGGTGCCGACAGAGAGAAGAGAAACCCATGGCCGTCCCGAAGCGCAAGCAGTCACGCTCCAACACGCACGCTCGTCGTTCGCAGTGGAAGGCCACGCCGGTCCAGCTCGTCAAGACGATCGAGAACGGCAAGGTCACCTACAGCCTCCCGCACCGTGCCAAGGTCGTCGAGGACAGCGCCGGCACTGCCCTGTACATGGAGTACAAGGGCCGCAAGGTCGCCGACGTCTGATCACCGACGTGAACCCGTCCACCCTCGCGGTGAGCGCATGAGTCAGCCCGAGTCGAGCCCTGGTGCCGACCGGGCTGTTCTCTTGTCCCGACTGCAGATCGAGCTCAGCGACGACCTGATCGACCAGGCGCTGACCCACCGGTCGTACTCGTACGAGCACGGCGGCGTGGGCAACAACGAGCGCCTCGAGTTCCTCGGCGACTCGATCCTGGGCCAGGCCGTCACGGTCATGCTCTTCACCGAGAACCCCGACCTCGACGAGGGCGACCTCGCCAAACGTCGGGCCAGCCTGGTCAGCACCGTCGCCCTGGCCGAGGTGGCGCGGATCATCGGCCTCGGCCCGCACCTGCGCCTCGGTCGCGGCGAAGAGCTGACCGGTGGTCGCGACAAGCACTCGATCCTGGCCGACACGGTCGAGGCCATCATCGGGGCGACCTACCTCGAGGCCGGCGGTGAAGCCGCCACGGCGCTCGTGCTGCGTCTCGTGGCTCCTCTGCTGGTCGACCCGGATCGCTTCGGCGCCGCGATGGACCCCAAGACCAGCCTGCAAGAACTGGCAGCGACCCTCGGCCGGGGCATGCCCTCGTACTCGGTGACCGACAGCGGGCCCGACCACGACAAACGGTTCCACGCCGTCGTCGCCCTGGGCGACGACCAGGGAGTCGCCGAGGGGTCCGGCAGCAGCAAGAAGCAGGCCGAGATGGCCGCCGCCCTCGGGGCGTGGACGTCCCTCAACGCGTCGGCTGCCGGCGTCGCCGCCGCCCGTCGGGCCGCCGCCTCCGTCGACTGACCGTGCCCGAACTGCCCGAGGTCGAGGTCGTCCGTGCCGGTCTGCACCCGGTGGTGTCCGGCGCCGTGGTGACGGCCGTCGAGGTGCTCGACCAGCGGTCGCTCAAGCGACACCGTGGTCCGAGCGACGACTTCGTCGACCGGCTCGTCGGCGGCACGATCGATTCGGCCGTCCGCCGGGGCAAGTTCCTCTGGTTCCCCTTCGAACCGGTCGAGCGGCACGAGCAGCCCCTGGCCCTGGTCGCGCATCTCGGCATGAGCGGGCAGGTGTTGCTCCGCAGCCGGGATGCCGAGCCCGACCGTCTGATGCGCATCCGGCTCGACGTCGAGAGCCCGTCGCTCGGCCCCGTGCGGCTCGCCTTTGTCGACCAGCGCATCTTCGGCTCGATGGCCCTCGACGAGACGGTGCCCACCCTGGACGGGCGCGCGGCGGGGTTCGCCGGCCCGCGCCTCCTGGGTTCCGACGTCCTGGCCGCGGGGGAGGCCACACCCGGCACCACGACCGCCACCACGGCCGTCGGCACCGACGCCGACCCGGCCGCCTGGGTGCGCCGCGTCCCGCAGCAGGTCTCGCACATCGCGCGCGACCCGCTCGACCCCGCCTTCGACGAAGCGCGGGTGATCACCCGTCTGCTGGACCGCCGCACGGCGGTGAAGCGGGCGCTCCTCGACCAGGGTCTGCTGAGCGGGGTGGGCAACATCTACGCCGACGAGAGCCTCTGGGCCGCGCGGGTCCACCCCGAACAGCCCACCGAGTCGTTGTCGAGGGCTCGGGCGCGGGTGCTGCTGGCCGAGGTGCGGGTCGTGCTGCTCAAGGCCCTCGGCGAGGGGGGCACGAGCTTCGACGCCCAGTACGTCAACGTCAACGGCCAGTCGGGCTACTTCAGCCACAGCCTCGCGGCGTACGGGCAGCAGGGGCGTCCGTGCCCTCGGTGCGGCACGCTCATCGTGCGCGAGGCCTTCATGAACCGGTCGAGCCACTTCTGCCCCCGCTGCCAGCGAGTGCGCACGCGCTGAACCCCGACGGCCGGGGGCGTCCGCCTCCCCGGTCCGCGGGGCCTCCGCCCCTATCCTTGAGCGCGGGTCACCACCCGTCACGAGTCCCGAGGAGGCGCGGCGCATGTACCTGAAGAGCCTCACGCTCAAGGGCTTCAAGTCGTTCGCCTCCGCGACCACGTTCGCCTTCGAGCCGGGGGTCACCTGCGTCGTCGGCCCGAACGGTTCGGGCAAGAGCAACGTCGTCGACGCCCTCGCCTGGGTGATGGGCGAGCAGGGGGCGAAGAACCTGCGCGGCGGCAAGATGGAGGACGTCATCTTCGCCGGCACGTCGACCCGCGGTCCGCTCGGTCGGGCGCAGGTCGTGCTGACGATCGACAACTCCGACGGGGCCCTGCCCATCGACTACACCGAGGTGACGATCAGTCGGACGCTCTTCCGCAACGGGGGCAGCGAGTACGCCATCAACGGCGAGGGCTGTCGGCTGCTCGACGTGCAAGAGCTCCTCAGCGACTCCGGCCTCGGCCGCGAGATGCACGTCATCGTGGGGCAGGGGCAGCTCGACGCCGTGTTGCGCGCCACTCCCGAGGACCGCCGGGGCTTCGTCGAGGAGGCCGCCGGCATCCTCAAGCACCGTCGTCGCAAGGAGAAGACCCTCCGCAAGCTCGAGGCCATGCAGACGAACCTCACGCGCCTCAGCGACCTCGCGGGCGAGATCCGCCGCCAGCTCAAGCCGCTCGGGCGCCAGGCCGAGATCGCCCGTGAGGCGCAGACCATCGCGGCGGTCGTCCGCGACGCCCGCGCCCGTCTGCTGGCCGACGAGGTCGTCGCCCTCCGCGAGTCGCTCACGGCCCGGTCGAGCAGCGAGGCCGAGCGCAAGAGCGAGCGCCTCGTCCTGCAGGGCCGCCTGGACGAGAACAAGCAGCGCGAGCACCGCCTCGAGCAGGCCATGGTCGGCGACGCCGTCGACGAGGCCCGCCGGGTGGTCTTCGGACTCGAATCGGTCCACGAGCGCCTGCGCAGCCTGTCGAGCCTCGCGCAGCAGCGACTCCAGCTGCTCGCTCAGCAGGGGGACCGACCCGCCGTGGCGACCACCGTCAGCTCGGGCATGGTCGCCGACGCCCGCGACGAGGCCGAGCGCCTGCGCGGCGACGTCTCGCAGGCCGAGGCGGCGGTGGGGCAGGCCGGGGCCGACCTGGCCACGGCCCGGGCCTCCCTCGACGCCCTCGACGTCGAGATCCAGGCCCAGAGCGTCCTCGTCTCGCAGCACGACCTCGAGGCGACCCGCCTGCGCGGCGCCCTCGAGGCGGCACGGTCGGGGCTCGCGGCCGTCCGGGGCGAGCAGCTGCGGCAGCGCGCGGCACTCGAGGCCGCCGAGGCGCGTCGCGACGCCGGGCGGGCCGAGTACGCCGAGCTCGAGCAGCGGTCCCCGCGGGCCGACGCCGACGGCGTCGACCACGCCGCCGTCCAGGCCGAGGCCGAAGAACAGCTGTCGACCCTCACGGCGAGCGTCGACGAGCGGCGCGACCGCCTGCACGCGGCCGAGCGTGAGCGCGACGCCCTCGCGGCCCGCCGCAGCGCGCTCTCGCTGGCCCTCGACCAGAACGACGCCACGGCCGCCCTGGTCGCCGCGGGCCGACCGGGCATCCGCGGCCTGGTGGCCGAGCACGTCCAGGTGAGTCCCGGCTACGAGGCCGCCGTCGCGGCGGCGCTCGGCAGCGTGGTCGACTCGGTGCTGGCCGACGACGTCGAGGCCGCCGTCGACGCGGTCGCGCACGCCACCGAGGCCGAGCTCGGTCGGGTCGAGGTCGTCGTGGCCGAGCCCGAGCGGCTCCGGTCGACGCTCGACGTCGATCTCCCGGCCGGGACCGTCGCCGCCACGGCCGTCGTCACCGCGCCTCCCGGGGTGCTCGGACTGCTGGCCGCCACCGTCGTGGCCGACGACCTCGCGGTCGCTCGCTCGGCCTGGCGGGCACTCGCCGGCCACCCGATCCCCGTGACCGTCATCACGCGGGCCGGCGAGGTGCTGACCGACTACGTGCTGCGCGGCGGGTCGGGCGTCGAGCGGTCGCGTCTCGAGCTCGTCGCCGAGCGCGATGCGGCCGCCGAGCGGCTCACCGGCGTGGCCACCGAGATCGAGCGGCTCGCTCCCGGGCTCGCCGAGCTCCGGGAACGGCTCGCCACGACGCGTACCCGAGCGAAAGAGGCAGCGGCCGCCGCCCGGGACGAGGAGGCGCGGGTCACCTCCCACGGGCAGCAGCTCGGTCGTCTGCGTGCCCGGGTCGAGGCCGCCGAGGCCGAGGTCGATCGGCTCTCGGTCGCGCTCGACGCGTCGGTCGAGGCCGTCGACGCCGCGAGCCGCGCCGTCGACGCCGCGGCGGCCGCCCACGACGAACACGCCGCCCGCCCGCGTCCGCTGCTCGACGCGTCGGCGCGCGACGGCCTGCTGGCCGAGGTCGAGACGGCGCGCGCCGTCGAGACCGAGCGCCGCATCGCCCTCGAGACCGTCCGCGAACGGGTCCGGGCCGAGATCGCCCGGGCCGAGGCCCTGCAGCGACAACTCGACGAGCAGCGGGCGGCCGCCGAACTCCAGGCCCGTCAGACGGTGGTGCGGCATCGCCAGATGGCCGCCACGTCGTCCGTGCTCGAGGCCCTGCCGCCGACCCTGGACGCCGCGGCCCGGTCGGTGGCCGAGGCGCGCGCGGTCCTGGCGGAGGCCGAGGCGGCCCGGACCGAGCAGAACACCGAGCTGCAGGCGCTCCGCGGAGCCGAGCGCGAGCTGCGCGACCGGCTCGCCACCGTGACCGAGAGCGTGCACGGCCTCGAGATGGAGATCTACGAGAAGACTCTTCACCTGTCCGGGCTGCTCGAACGGGCCGGCTCCGAGCTCGGCCTCGTCGAGGACGTCCTCGTCGCCGAGTACGGCCCACACGTCCTCGTGCCGAGCGACGACGAGGTCGCGACCCGCCCGTCCGTGGACGACGAGGTCGACCTGGTCGACGTCGACGCCGCGGGCGAGGACGGCGCCGCGGGCGAGGACGACGCCACGGGGGACGGCGCTGGCCGTGCCGCCCGGGGAGCCGACGGTGCCGCCGGCCTCGACGACGCGCCCCTCGCCGGGACCGCCACCGCGCCTCCTCGGGGCGTGCCCTTCGACCGGGCGACGCAGCAGCGCCGGCTCGCCGTGGCCGAGAAGAAGCTGGCCCGGCTCGGCCGGGTGAACCCCCTGGCCCTCGAGGAGTTCGCGGCGCTCGAGCAGCGCCATCTCTTCCTGACCGAGCAGCTCTCCGACCTGACCGGCACCCGCGCGGACCTGCTGACGATCATCGACGAGATCGACGACAAGATGCAGACCATCTTCGCGAGCGCGTTCGCCGACACCCAGGCCGCCTTCGACCGGGTCTTCCCGATCCTCTTCCCGGGGGGCAGCGGTTCGCTCCACCTGACCGACCCCGACGACCTGCTGGCGACCGGGATCGAGGTGACGGTGAAGCCCGCCGGCAAGAAGATCGAGCGGCTCTCGCTGCTGTCCGGGGGCGAGCGGTCGTTGGCCGCCGTGGCGTTGCTGATCGCGATCTTCAAGGCCCGGCCGAGCCCGTTCTACATCATGGACGAGGTCGAGGCGGCCCTGGACGACGCCAACCTCGGCCGGTTGTTGACGATCTTCGAGGACCTCCGCGAGTCGAGCCAACTGATCGTCATCACGCACCAGAAGCGCACGATGGAGATCGCCGACGCGCTCTACGGCGTCTCGATGCGTCAGGACGGGGTCAGTGCCGTCGTCGGCCAGCGCGTCGTCGCCGAGCCCGGCACCGCCGCGGGCGGCACGGCCGAGCGCGACATCGCCGACGCCTCCTGAGCCCGGCCCCGACGTGAAACGCAGGAGGCGCGACCTGCGTGGCCGCGCCTCCTGCGTTCTCGTCGCGCCCCGTGGGGCACCGGGGTGTCAGTCGATCGGCGTGTCGACGACCCCGCCGTTGATGCTCAGCACGTGCCAGGCGGTGCCGTCCCACTCGACCGTGTTCGCCGCGGCGTTCTCGATGTGCGGCACCTCGCGACCGAGGATCTCGGCGAGGGTGAACCGGATGATCGTGCCGTGGCAGACGACGACGATGTGGGCGTCGTCACCGTCGAGGGGCAGCCGCGTGTCGCGGATCATCTCGAGGGCGCCGAGGCCGCGGGCCGCGACCGACTCCCGCGGTTCGATGTCGGGGTAGTCCGCGTTCGGCTGGTCGGGGATCGGCGACTCGGGGGTGCGGCCCTCGTGCGACGCGTAGTCGCGCTCGATCAGTTCGTCGTAGGCGTCACCCAGCTCGATGCCCAGTTCGGCGGCGATGATCTCCGCGGTCTCGCGGGCACGCCCGAGCGGCGACGACACGATGGCGCTCCACTCGACGCCGGCCAGCAGGCGAGCCGCCTCGAGGGCCTGGCCGCGGCCCGTGTCGTTCAGGGGGATGTCCGAGGAGCCCTGGAGCTTGTCGGCGAGGTTCCAGTCGGTCTGACCGTGGCGGATGAGTTCGAGGCGCATCGGGGTGTTCCGTTCCGTGGTGCGGCCGCGGGGGTGCCGCGGGGAGTGGCGACGGGCGGCCCCGGTGGGGACCGCCCGTCGGGGGATCAGTGGTCGTCGTCGGTGCTCGCCGTGACGCCGGCCTTCGCGCGGGCGTCCCGACGGGTCTTCGCGAGGCTGGCGACGGTCGCGACGGCGATCGTCAGCACGATGAAGCCGAGGGAGAACCAGATCGGGATCTCGGGGATCCAGGTGATCGGCTCGCCGCCGTTGATGAACGGCACCTCGTTGACGTGCAGGGCGTGGAACAGCAGCTTGACGCCGATGAAGGCGAGGATGACCGCGAGGCCCTGGGCGAGGTAGACGAGGCGCTCGAGCAGGCCCGAGATGAGGAAGTACAGCTGGCGCAGGCCGAGCAGCGAGAACGCGTTCGCCGTGAAGACGATGTAGGCCTCTTGCGTGAGGCCGAAGATGGCCGGGATCGAGTCGAGCGCGAAGAGCACGTCGGTCAGGCCGATCGCGACCATCACGAGGAAGAGCGGGGTGAAGAGGCGCTTGCCGTCGACCTTGGTGGTCAGCTTCTGGCCGTCGTAGTCCTGCGAGGTGGGGATGACGCGGCGCAGGGCGCGGATGAGCTTGCTGTCCGCCTCGTCCTTCTCGTCGTCGCCGTGGCCGCCCTTGACCTGGCTGTAGGCGAGCCAGAAGAGCAGGATGCCGAAGAGGTAGAAGACCCACGAGAAGTTCTCGATGATCACGACGCCCGCCGCGATGAACAGACCACGCGACAGCAGGGCGATGGCGATGCCGACGAGCAGCACCTTCTGCTGGTAGATGCGGGGCACCGCGAAGCTCGTCATGATGATGAGGAAGACGAACAGGTTGTCGACCGAGAGGGCCTTCTCGGTGATGTAGCCGGCGAAGTACTCGCCACCGAAGGTCCAGTTCGAGAAGACGCCGACCCCGACGCCGAACAGGACGGCGATGCCGATGTAGACGCCCGACCAGATGGCCGATTCGCGGATGGTCGGCTCGTGCGGCGTGCGCACGTGACTGAAGAAGTCGAAGAACAGCAGGCCGATGATGCCGGCGATGGTGATCGCCCAGGTCAAGAAGTGGACGTCCATGTGTGTACCTCCAGTACGCAGCGGGTACCGAAGGTCTCCTCCACTCGCGACGCGTCCTGATCAGGACGGCTGCGAACCGGTGCACCGGGTCGAGATCGGTCTCTTCCGTATTGACGACGCCACCGCGTGGGAGTACTCCCCTTCAACCTGGCGAGCTTACAGCCTCTGCACGTCCGCGGTCTCGCCCGGGGCCGAATATGCTGGCCCGCATGGCTTCTCCCTGGTCCCTCTCCGGTGCCCTCCGTGGCATGTTCGCCAAGAAGACGATCGACGAGACCACGTGGGACGACCTCGAGGCCGCCTTGATCGGCGCCGACTTCGGCCCGGACGTGACCGAGCAGATCATCGACGACCTGCAGGCGAAGGTGCAGCGCTACTCGACCACCGACCCCGCCGACCTCAAGCGCATGCTGCGCGAGACCCTCGAAGAGCGCCTCTCCAAGCTCGACTCGACCCTGAAGCTCAGCGCGCGACCCGCCGTCGTGCTCATGGTCGGCGTCAACGGCGTCGGCAAGACGACCACCATCGGCAAGTTCGCCAAGTTCCTCCGCAACTACGACCGCTCGGTCGTCGTGGGCGCGGCCGACACGTTCCGGGCCGCGGCCGTCGAGCAGGTCGCGACCTGGGCCGATCGGGCGGGGGCGCGCATCGTCCGCCCGCAGCAACAGGGGCAGGACCCCGCGTCCGTGGCGTTCCAGACGGTCGAGCTCGCCATGCGCGAGGGCATCGAGATCGTCCTGATCGACACCGCCGGGCGCCTGCAGACGAAGTCGGGCCTGATGGACGAGCTCGGCAAGATCAAGCGCGTCGTCGAGAAGCAGACCGAGATCGCCGAGGTGCTGCTCGTGCTCGACGCGACGACGGGTCAGAACGGCCTCGCCCAGGCGCAGGCCTTCATCGAGCACGCCGGGGTCACGGGCCTCGTGCTGACGAAGCTCGACGGTTCGGCCCGCGGCGGCTTCGTCCTCGCGGTGCAAGAACAGACGGGCATCCCGATCAAGCTGGTCGGGCAGGGCGAAGGCATCGGCGACCTCACGGGCTTCACGCCGCACGTGTTCGTCCAGAACCTCATCGCGTAGCGAGCCCCGGCGGGCACGGGTCACACGGCCTGGCGCCCGGCCCCGGCCTCGAGCAGGTGTCGCAGGGCCTCGGGCGCGACCTCGCCCCGCGCCTCGGTCGCCCTCGCCCAGAGGCGGCCCGCCCGGTACGACGAGCGCACGAGCGGCCCGGCCAGCACGCCGCTGAACCCCATGTCCTCCGCGATCTCCCGGAAGTCGACGAACTCGTCCGGGTGCACCCATCGCGCCACCGGCAGGTGTCGCGGGCTGGGACGCAGGTACTGGGTCAGCGTGATGACGTCGGTGTGCGCCTCCCTCAGGCGCTCGAGGGCGTCGATCACCTCGTCGCGATCCTCGCCCATGCCGAGGATGAGGTTCGACTTGGTGACTAGGCCGGCGTCGTGCCCCTGCCGGATGACGTCGAGCGACCGCTCGAAGGTGAACGCGGGGCGGATGCGCTTGAAGATGCGCGGCACGGTCTCGACGTTGTGGGCGAAGACCTCGGGACGGGCGTCGAAGACCTGCGCGAGCAGGTCGGGGCGACCGTTGAAGTCGGGGACGAGGATCTCGACCCCCGTGCCCGGGTTCAGCTCGTGGATGCGACGGATGGTCTCGGCGTAGAGCCACGCGCCTCCGTCGTCGAGGTCGTCGCGCGCGACGCCTGTCACGGTCGCGTAGCGCAGCCCCATCTCGCGCACCGACTCGGCGACCGAGAGGGGCTCGCGGCGGTCGATCGGGCTCGGCCTGCCCGTGTCGATCTGACAGAAGTCGCAGCGCCGCGTGCACTGCGAGCCGCCGATCAGGAACGTGGCCTCGCGGTCCTCCCAGCACTCGAAGATGTTCGGGCAGCCGGCCTCCTGGCAGACCGTGTGCAGCTTCTTGTCGACCACGAGCTCGGTCAGGGCGCGGTACTCGGGGCCCTGCCTCGCGGTCGTCCTGATCCAGGTCGGCTTCTTCTCGATCGGGGTCTCGGCGTTGCGGGCCTCGACGCGCAGCAGGCGTCGTCCCTCGGGGGCGGTCGTCGTCATCGGTGGGCTCCCACGGGGTCGGGTCGGGCCGGCACGCGGCCGGCGGTCTCGAGGCTGGTCAGGTAGGCGGTCAGGGAGGTCTCGAGGGCGTCCGCGACGTCGGTCACGGCCACGCGCCTCCCGGAGGCGCGGGTCAGGCTGGTCACGCCGGCGTCGGTGATGCCGCAGGGCACGATCCCGGCGTACGACGACAGGTCGGCGTCGCAGTTGAGGGCGACGCCGTGCATCGTCACTCCCTCGGCGACCCGCACGCCGACCGCCGCGACCTTCTCGTCGCCGAGCGGTCCGCGCACCCAGGCGCCGCTGCGCCCCTCGACGCGGACGGCCGACACCCCGACGCCCGAGCACACGGCGATCAGGCACGCCTCGAGCGCCCGGACGTGGGCGACGACGTCCAGCGGTTCGGGCAGGCGCACGATCGGGTACGCCACGAGCTGGCCGGGGCCGTGCCACGTGATGCGTCCGCCGCGGTCCACCCGGGTCACGGGGGAGCCGTCGCGCGGCAGGTCGGCGGGCTGCGTCCGCGTGCCCGCCGTGTACACCGACGGGTGCTGGCAGAGGACGAGGGCCGAGTCCAGCCGGCCGGCCACGACGTCGGCGTGCAGCTCGCGCTGCAGGCGCAGGCCCTCGTCGTAGTCGAGTGGCGGGCCCGTGAGGCCCGTGCGTCGCGTCGTGGTCACACGCCGAGGCTAAGCCCATTGATGCACTCGGTACAACAACGACGGACCGAGGAGGCGCGGCCACGCAGCACAGGAGGCCGACGGTCGGTTAAGATGGGCGCACCATGGCCACTTTTGGAACCCTCTCCGACCGCCTCGCGGAAACGTTCAAGAACCTCCGCAACAAGGGCAAGCTGAGCCCCGCCGACGTCGACGGCACCGTGCGTGAGATCCGTCGTGCCCTGCTCGACGCCGACGTCGCGTTCGACGTCGTCAAGGCCTTCACGAACACGGTCCGCGACCGCGCCCTCGGCGACGAGGTCAGCAAGGCCCTGAACCCGGCGCAGCAGGTCGTCCAGATCGTCAACGAAGAACTGGTGCAGATCCTCGGTGGTCAGCAGCGCCGGCTCGAGTTCGCGAAGAACCCGCCGACCGTGATCATGCTCGCGGGCCTCCAGGGTGCCGGCAAGACGACCCTCGCGGGCAAGCTGGCCAAGTGGCTCGCGAAGGACGGCCACACGCCCATGCTCGTGGCGGCCGACCTCCAGCGCCCCAACGCGGTGACGCAGCTGCAGGTCGTCGGTGAGCAGGCCGGTGCCCACGTCTTCGCGCCCGAGCCGGGCAACGGCGTCGGCGACCCCGTCAAAGTCGCGAAGCAGGCCATCAAGTACGCCCGCGACAAGCAGTACGACACCGTCATCGTCGACACGGCCGGCCGTCTCGGCGTCGACGCCGAGCTCATGAAGCAGGCCGCGAACATCCGCAAGGCGGTCGATCCCGACGAGGTGCTCTTCGTCATCGACGCGATGATCGGTCAGGACGCCGTCGCGACCGCCAAGGCCTTCCAAGACGGGGTGGACTTCACCGGCGTCGTGCTCTCCAAGCTCGACGGAGACGCCCGCGGTGGTGCCGCACTCAGCGTGGCCTCGGTCACCGGCCGCCCCATCATGTTCGCCTCGACGGGCGAGTCGCTCGACGACTTCGAGCCGTTCCACCCCGACCGCATGGCGAGCCGCATCCTCGACCTCGGCGACATCCTCTCGCTCATCGAGCAGGCCCAGCAGGCCTTCGACGAAGAAGAGGCGATGGCGGTCGCGCAGAAGATCGCGACCGACTCCTTCACGCTCGACGACTTCCTCACGCAGATGCAGCAGCTGCGCAAGATGGGTTCGATCAAGGGCATGCTCGGGATGCTGCCGGGTGCCAAGGGCATGCGCGAGCAACTCGAGAACTTCGACGAACGCGAGATCGTCCGCACCGAGGCGATCATCCAGTCGATGACCAAGCAAGAGCGAGCGATGCCCAAGCTGCTCAACGGCTCGCGTCGCCTCCGCATCGCCCGCGGTTCGGGCATGACGGTCACCGACGTCAACCAGCTCGTCCAGCGCTTCGAGCAGGCGTCGAAGATGATGAAGACCGTCGCCAAGGGCGGCGTGCCCCAGGTGCCCGGCATGGGGCCGATCCCCGGGGCCTCGTACGCCGGCAAGAAGGCGCAGCCCAAGAAGAAGGGCTCAAAGGCCGGCAACCCGGCCAAGCGTGCCGCACAGAACGCCGCCCTCACCACGAGTGCCAGGTCGGCGTCCTCGGCTCCGGGCGGCTCGGGCTTCGGGCTCGGCGGCGGCGGGGCCGCCGCGGGTGGCGCGGCGCCCTCACCCGAAGAACTCGCGTCGCTGCAGAAGATGCTCGGACGCGGCTGAGCCGACCCGCGCCTCCTGACGGCCCTCGACGCCCGCCCCGCCTGCTGCGGGGCGGGCGTCGTCGTGTGCCCGCCGCACCGCAGGCGGCTGGTCACTCGGCTGCGGACAGCCCTTCGTCGAACTCGCGGACCAGCGACGCCACGACGGGGCGCAGGTCGCCCCCGTGCGCGGCGGCGACGGTGAGCTGACGTTGGTAGCTGGCCCCGCGGTCGGTGATCGTCGCGAGCGAGTGCAGTTCGTCGAGGCAGCCGAGGCGTTCGGCCGCCGGCTCGAGCGACGTCACGAGTTCGCGCAGGTCGTCCGTCACCAGTCGTTCGTCGCCGGCCGCGTTCTGGATCACGATGGCGTCCATGCCGTAGCGGGCGGCGCGCCACTTGTTCTCACGGACGAACCACGGCTGCATGCTCGTCAGGGTCTCGCCGCGGTCGAGCCGCTCGGACATGTCGTCGACGAGGCACTGCACCAGTGCCGTCACGGCGGCGAGCTCGTCGGTCGTCGCGATGCCGTCGAAGACGCGCGTCTCGAGGGTGCCCCACTTCGGTGAGGGGCGGAGGTCCCAGCGCAACTCGCTGTGGTCGTCGATCACGCCGGTGTGGGTCATGTCGGCGACCATGGCCTCGTACTCGGACCAGGTCGCGAACTGGGGCGGCAAGCCCGCCGTCGGGAGCTGCTGGAACATCAGGGCGCGGTTCGAGGCGTACCCGGTCTCCTCGCCCACCCAGAACGGGCTGGACGCCGTCAGCGCCTGGAAGTGCGGCAGGTAGGTGAGCATGCCGTTGAGGATCGGCAGCACCTTGTCCTGGTCGTCGATGCCGACGTGGACGTGGACGCCCCAGATCATCATCTGGCGGCCCCACCACCGCGTCCGGTCGATCAGGGTGGCGTAACGCTCCTTGTCGGGCGTCACCTCCTGGTCGGCGTAGCGGCTGTAGGGATGCGTCCCGGCGCACATGAGGTCGGCGCCGAGCACGGAGGCCGGGCCCCGGACCAGGTCGATCGTGCCCCTGAGGTCGTCGACGGCGTCGGCGACCCGACGGTGCACGCCCGTGACGACCTCGACCGTGTTGGTGAGCAGTTCGGTGGTCAACCGTTCCGGACCGCCGTCGTTGACGTGGGCCAGGTCGGCGAGGATCGCCGGGGCGTGCGGCGCCAGTTCTCCCGACTCGTGGTCGACGAGGGCGAGCTCCCACTCGACGCCGAGGGTCGACCGCTCTGAGGTCGTGAAATCGATGCGCATCCGCGTGGCCTTCCCATGGGCGTCAGGGCGGTTCCATCCTGCCAGTCGGGTGCCGGTCGGGGCCGTCCGGCGGGCCGGCCTGCGCCGCCCGTGACGTCCGGTGACGCCGAGGAGGCGCGGTGCCGGACACGACGGGACGCAATTCGTGCAGATGGCCTTTCGTCTGCAACAATGGGAGGTCGAGTCTTCTGTCGTCCGACCCTCTAATCAGACGACGTTCGACTCCCATCAGAGCTTTCGAGCCGAGTGTGCCCCCACGCTCACGGCTGGCAACTCGCCCACATCACATCACACAGGAGAATTGTGGCTGTCAAGATCCGTCTCAAGCGCATGGGCAAGATCCGCGCCCCCTACTACCGCATCGTCGTTGCCGACTCGCGCACCAAGCGTGACGGTCGCGTCATCGAAGAGATCGGCAAGTACCACCCCACCGAGGAGCCCTCGTTCATCGAGGTCGAGTCCGAGCGTGCGCAGTACTGGCTCGGCGTCGGCGCTCAGCCGACCGAGCAGGTCGCCGCTCTGCTGAAGCTCACGGGCGACTGGGGCAAGTTCAAGGGCGACGCCGACGCCGTCAGCACCGTCAAGACCAAGGCTCCGAAAGAGGCCTTCGTCGCCGACGAGAAGAAGAAGCCGGTCCTCGTGCCCAAGACCGAGAAGCCCGCGGCCAAGGCCGAGGCTCCCGCCGAGTCCAGCGACGACGCCGAGACCACCGAGGCGTAGTCGGTGCTCGCACCTGCACTCGAACACCTCGTCCGGGGGATCGTCGATCACCCGGACGAGGTGCAGGTCGTGGAGAAGAACTCCCCACGAGGCGACGTCCTCGAGGTGCACGTCCACGCGGACGACCTCGGTCGCGTCATCGGCCGTGCCGGTCGCACCGCCAAGGCCCTCCGGACCCTGATCACCGCGCTGGCCGACGGCAAGCGGGTCCGGGTCGACGTCGTCGACGGCGATCTCTAGACCCGTGCCGTCCGACCGCAAGACCGAACTCCGGGTGGGGCGCCTGACCAAGGCCCACGGCCTCAAGGGCGCCCTCAAGCTCGAACTCTTCACCGACACCCCCGAGCAGCGCTTCGTGCCGGGTGCCGTGTTCCGCCTCCAGGTGCCCGCCGACAGCGCCTGGCACGACAAGACCCTCACCCTCACCGAGCTGCGCTGGTACAACAGCCACCCGGTGGGCTTCTTCGACGGGGTCGACGACCGCACGGCGGCCGAGTCGCTCGTCAAGGCGATCCTCTGGGTCGACCAGGACGCCGACGAGCTGCCCCACGAGGACGACGCCTGGTACGACCACCAGTTGGTCGGCCTCCGCGTCGAGCGTGACGGCGTCGTCGTGGGCACCGTGGCCCGGGTCGACCACCTGCCGGCCCAAGACCTGCTCGCGGTCGACACCGCGTCGGGCGAAGTCCTCGTCCCGTTTGTATCGGCCCTCGTGCCGAAGGTCGACGTCGAGGGCGGCGTGGTCGTCGTGACCCCGCCGCAGGGGCTCTTCGAAGAGCTGGCCGACGACACCGACGACGAGCCGGCCTCCGACGACGTCGACCGGTCGGTCGCCGACGGTGTCGACGAGCCGGCCTCCGACGGCGAGTCCGCTCCCGACGACGAGCGCTGACCCGTGCGCATCGACATCGTGTCGATCTTCCCCGAGTTCTTCGGGGTGCTCGACATCTCGCTGCTCGGCAAGGCGCGGCAGCAGAAGCTGCTCGACGTCGAGGTGCACGACCTGCGTGACTTCACGCACGACCGGCACCGCACCGTCGACGACACCCCCTACGGTGGCGGGGCAGGCATGGTCATGCGGCCCGAGCCCTGGGGCGAGGCGCTCGACCATGTCTTCGGCGAGACGTCCACGCCCGACGACACGATCATGATCGTTCCGTCGCCGGCCGGCACGCCCTTCACCCAGGCCACGGCTCGCGAGCTCGCGTTCGCTCCGCACCTGGTCTTCACCTGCGGCCGGTACGAGGGCATCGACCAGCGCGTCGTCGAGCACGCCGCAAGCCGGGCGACGGTGCGCGAGATCAGCTTGGGCGACTACGTGCTGAACGGTGGCGAGGTCGCCGTCACGGCGATGATCGAGGCCATCGGTCGTCTCGTCCCGGGCGTCGTGGGCAACCCCGAGAGCCTCACCGAAGAGAGCCACGAAGACGGCCTGCTCGAGTACCCCAGCTACACCAAGCCGGCGTCCTGGCGGGGTCTCGACGTGCCTCCGGTGCTGCTGAGCGGCAACCACGCGGCGATCGCGACCTGGCGTCGCGAGCAGCAGCTCGAGCGCACCCGCCGGGTACGGCCCGACCTGCTCGACTGATCGGGCCGAGCCTGCGCGGTCCGGGCGTCCCGGCCCGACCCGCCGGGGAGGGTCCGCCGGGGACGGCCCGTCCGGGTCACCCGCGCGCGGTGAGCACGAGCGGCCCGTCCTCGGTGACGGCGACGGTGTGCTCGACGTGTGCGGCCCGCGAGCCGTCGACGCTGCGGAGCGTCCAGCCGTCGGCGTCGGTCACGATCGCGTCCGTGCCGCGCATCAGCCACGGCTCGATCGCGACGACGAGGCCCGGTCGGACGGGCCACCCGCGCCCCGCGCGCCCGTCGTTCGGCACGTGGGGGTCGCCGTGCATGGTGCGTCCGACCCCGTGGCCGCCGAACTGCAGGTTGACGCCGTAACCCGCCCCGCGAGCGACCTGTCCGATCGCAGCCGAGACGTCGCCGAGCTTGGCGCCCGGCCTCAAGGCCGCGATGCCGGCGTCGAGGGCCACCTCGCAGGTCTCGATCAGGCGGAGGTCCTCGGGCGACGCCCGCTCGCCGACGACGAACGACACGGCCGAGTCGGCGACCCAACCGTCCACCGAGGCGGCGAAGTCGAGGCTGAGCAGGTCTCCGTCGCGCAGGCGGTAGCGATGCGGCAGGCCGTGCAGGGCCGCGTCGTTGACCGACGTGCAGATGACCTTGCCGAACGGGCTCGCCCCGAACGACGGGTGGTAGTCGACGTAGCAGCTCTCGGCCCCCGCCTCGCGGATCATGCGGTGCGCGAGCGCGTCGAGGTCGAGCAGGTCGACGCCGGGTCGCGCGGCCGCACGGGTTGCCTCGAGCACGCAGGCGACGAAGGCTCCGGCGGGTCGCATGCGTTCGATCTCGTCGGGGGTGCGCAGTTCGATCATGCAGCCATTCTTCACGAAGCCCTCGTAGCCTCGACCGCATGACGACGCGCAGGATCTTCTACCGCCTCCTCTGGGTGGCCGTCTTCGTGCTGCCGCTCTGGGTGCTGCTGGGTCGGGCGTTCTTCGGCGTCCCGCTGGGCCTGCAGTTCGTCGGCCAGTTGCTGCTCGTTCCCCTGCTCTTCGTCGGGCAGGCGGTGGCCACCGGCGTGGTGGTGGGCCGCCGCAGCGTCCGGCGGGCGAAGGCCGTGTCGTGGGCCGACGCGGGTCTGCTCGCCCTGTCCTGGCTCGGCCAGCTCGGCCTGGGGTTCTTCATCGTCGACAGCTCCGCCGAGTCCGCGTCCGCGTCGGCCTTCACGCAGGTCGCCGGCGGGGTCTCGTCCCTCGACCTCTCGACCGCCCTGTTCGCCCTCTGCGCCGTCGTGACGATCGCGGCGGGCGTGGGCCTGTTCGCCTGCGCCCTCTGGCAGTTCGTGAAGGAGGCGCGGGCCCGCATGGCGACGTCGCTCGCCGATCTCGAGCGGGTCGCGTCGGGCACCGGGGCCGCCGCGGGGCGTCGGCCCGGCTACGGCGACGACGGCCCCGTCATCACCATCACGCCGCGAGGCTGACACGGGTGCCCGCGCTGTGGCACAATAGGCGCTTGTGCCTGCGCACGACTCTGCCACAGGGGAGTCTGCCGATCCAGAGCACACCTTCTTCATCATGACGGGCGCGTGACGCGCCCCAGACACGCAGTCGACCTGTGGCGGTTGCAGAGAGCGAACGACAATGCACATCCTCGACGCGGTTGACTCCGCCAACCTCCGCTCGGACGTCCCCGACTTCCGCGCCGGCGACACCGTCAAGGTGCACGTCAACATCATCGAAGGCACGCGCTCGCGCGTCCAGGTCTTCCAGGGTGTCGTCATCGGCAAGCAGAACGAGGGCATCCGCGAGACCTTCACGGTCCGCAAGGTGAGCTTCCAGGTCGGCGTCGAGCGCACCTTCCCGGTGCACTCCCCGGTCATCGACCACATCGAGGTCGTCAGCCGCGGTGCCGTCCGTCGCGCCAAGCTCTACTACCTGCGCGAACTGCGTGGCAAGAAGGCCAAGATCAAGGAGAAGCGCGACAACTAGTCACGCCCCTCAGCGACATCACGCGAGCTCCCCGCCATCTAAGATGGCGGGGAGCTCGGGTGGTTAAATGACGAATGACACAGTGAGGCGCGCCCTGCGTCCTCGACGCGACGACGGCGGAAAGCGCGGCATCGGCACCTTCGTGCGCGACGTGCTCGTCATCTTCCTGGCGGCCCTCCTGATCTCGTTCCTGATCAAGACGTTCCTGATCCGGTCGTTCTACATCCCCTCCGGGTCGATGGAGCAGACGCTCCAGATCAACGACCGCATCATCGTCAACGAGCTCGTACCCGACCTCGTCGACGTCAAGCGGGGCGACGTGGTCGTGTTCACCGACCCGGGCGGTTGGCTCGACGGCACGGCTCCCATCAGCACGACCACCGGCAACCCGGTGTCCGACGGCTTCTCGTGGTTCCTCACGCTGGTCGGGCTCGGCGCACAAGACAGCAACGACCACCTGATCAAGCGGGTCATCGGCCTGCCGGGCGACACCGTCGAGTGCTGCAACGACTTCGGCCAGATGTCGGTCAACGGCGTCCCCCTCGACGAGCCCTACGTGAACCTGCCCCCGGGCGAGACCCGGGTCTCGGCCGACGACTTCTCGGTCACGGTGCCCGCCGACTCCCTCTGGGTGATGGGCGACAACCGCTACAACTCGAAGGACAGCCGGTACAACGGCGCCACTCCGAGCAAGGGGTTCGTCCCGATGAGCGACGTCGTCGGACGCGCCTTCGTCATCAGTTGGCCCACTGAGCGCTGGACGTGGCTCGGCGACTACCCCGACGTCTTCCGCGGCACCGAGCGAGAGGGCGAATGAGCCCCGTCGTCGACCCCACCCTCGACTACGAACGCGAGCTGCACGCCGCCGGCGCGACCTGGGTGATCGGCTGCGACGAGGTCGGTCGGGGCGCCATCGCCGGGCCGGTCGCGGTCGGGCTCGGGGCGGTCCACGTCGAGTGCCTCGACGTCCCCGCGGGTCTGCGCGACTCGAAGCTCCTGTCCGAGAAGCGACGCGAGGCCCTCTACCCGCTGGCGACGTCGTGGGTGTCCCATCACGCGGTGGGCTTCGCCGAAGCGCACGAGGTCGACCGGCTGGGCATCGTCGTCGCCCTCGGGCTCGCCGGCAAGCGTGCCCTCACGGCGCTGCACCACGCCGGTGTCGGCATCATGCAGTCCGTGGTGGTGCTCGACGGCAACCACGACTACCTGTCACCCCAGCTCGCCACCCCTCCGCGCATCACGACCAGGGTCAAGGCCGACCGCGACTGCGCGTCGGTGGCGGCGGCGTCGATCATCGCCAAGGTCGAACGCGACCGGCTGATGATCGAGGCCGACGGCGTCCACCCGGGCTACGCCTGGGCCGGCAACAAGGGCTACGGCTCGTCGGCGCACTACGGGGCCCTGTCCGAATTGGGTCCGTCGCCGCTGCACCGCCTCACCTGGCTGCACTGACCTCGAGCGCCTACGCCGGCAGCAGAGGGACGACGGCGTCCGCTGCCCCGAGGGCCGCGTAAGCTCGACTCCGATGGACGAGGACGATTTCGAAGACTACGACCGCGAGGTCGAGCTCGCGCTCTACCGCGAGTACCGCGACGTGGTGTCGCAGTTCCGCTACGTGGTCGAGACCGAGCGGCGTTTCTACCTGGCCAACGAGGTCGACCTGGTCCGGCGTGACACCGAGCACGACTTCTACTTCGAACTGTCGATGACCGACGTCTGGGTCTGGGACGTCTACCGCTCCGACCGCTTCGTCAAGTCGGTCCGGGTGCTCACCTTCAAGGACGTGAACGTCGAAGAGCTCACGAGCCGCGACCTCGAGCTCCCGAAAGAACTCGCACTCGACGAGTAGTCGTCCGTCGCCACGCGACCTCCTGGCGCGGGACTCGTCGCGTCTCGACTCGGCTCGTCCCCAGCCGCGGCCGGGTCGGTGGCGTCCCCAGCCGATGCTCCGCCGGCCCTCCGAGGGGCGCGCCTCCGCCAGCCTGCTGGCAGGAGGTCAGACATGGCGAAGAAGGACGAATTGGGTCGGCGCGGCGAAGACGTCGCGGCCGAGTACGTCGAGGCGCAGGGCATGCGGGTCGTCGAGCGCAACTGGCGGTGCCGCGAGGGCGAGATCGACGTGGTCGCCCTGGACGGCGACGAGGTGGTCGTCGTCGAGGTCAAGACGCGGTCTGGCACCGGCTACGGTCACGCGCTCGAGGCCGTGACGCCGACCAAGCTGGCCCGTCTGCGACGGCTGGCGGGGGCCTGGTGCCAGGCGCATCCCACCTCGACGCCCCGGGGGGTGCGCATCGACGTCGTGGGCATCACGGTGGAGCGGTGCGCGGGGCACGAGCGGATCGACCACGTCCGCGGGGCCGGAGCATGAGCGTGGCGCGGACGCGGGCGGTCGCCCTGCTGGGCGTCGACGGAGCCCTGGTCGAGATCGAGGCGGACATGGGTGCCGGGCTGCCGGCGTTCGTGATCATCGGACTGCCCGACACGTCGCTGGGTGAGGCCCGTGACCGCGTCCGGTCCGCAGCGACCAACTCCGGGTGCGCCTTGCCGGCGCGCAAGCTGACCGTCAACCTGTCACCGGCGTCGCTGCCCAAGCAGGGGTCGTCCTTCGACCTCGGCATCGCCATCGCGGCCCTGGCCGCAGCCGAACTCGTCCCCGCCGAGTCCGTCGAGGGCGTCGTCCACCTGGGCGAGCTCGGGCTCGACGGCCGGCTCAGGCCCGTCGACGGAGTCCTGCCCGCCGTGTTGGGTGCGCGCCGGGCAGGGGCCGCCACCGTCATGGTGCCGACCGACAACGCGGACGAGGCCGCCCTCGTCCCCGGCATCCGCGTGGTGGCCGTGCCGAGCCTGCGCGAGGCGGCGATCTGGCACGGTGCAGGGCTCGAACCCGAGCCGGTCGTGGCCATCACGCGATCGCGCACCGAACCGACGGTGCCGGCCGCACTCGACCTCGCGGACGTCATCGGCAACGTCGACGCCGTCGAGGCGCTCGTCGTCGCCGCAGCCGGCGGCCACCACCTCCTCATGGTGGGGCCGCCCGGCGCAGGCAAGAGCATGCTGGCGGCCCGTCTGCCCGGTCTGTTGCCCGACCTCGACGCCGATTCGGCCCTCGAGGTCGCGTCGATCCGTTCGTTGGCCGGGGTCGCCGTCACGGGCGATCTCGACCGGAGGCCGCCGTTCGAGGCGCCCCACCACACCTGCAGCGCGGCGGCCCTGGTCGGCGGGGGCAGCGGGGTCATCAGGCCCGGCGCCGCGTCGAGGGCGACCCGGGGCGTGCTGTTCCTCGACGAGGCGCCCGAGTTCCGACAGACGGTCCTCGACTGTCTTCGCCAGCCCCTCGAGTCGGGCGAGACCGTCGTCCACAGGTCACGGGCGGTGGCGCGTTTCCCCGCGAGGTTCCAACTGGTCGCGGCGGCGAACCCCTGTCCGTGCGGGCAATACGGCTCCCGCGACTTCGACTGCAGTTGTTCCCCGCACCAGCGGCGTCGCTACCTGGGCAAGCTCTCCGGGCCTCTCGTCGACCGCATCGACCTGCAGTTGCGGGTGGCCCGCATCAGCTCGTCGCAGTTCCGCGCATCGGCCGACGTCGTCCCGACGACGACACGCCAGGCCCGCGAACGCGTCGACCGGGCGCGCGGCCGTGCCGCCCGCCGACTCGAGGGAACACCCTGGCGGTCGTCCGGCGAGGTCCCGGGAACCTGGCTGCGTGATCCGGCGAACCGCCTGGCCGTGGCGGACTCACAGCCCGTCGACCGGGCGCTCGAGACCGGTGCCCTGACGATGAGGGGTTACGACCGCGTGCTGCGGGTCGCCTGGACCCTCGCCGACCTCGACGACGAACCCGCCCCCGTCCGCCGTCACGTGGTCCGGGCCCTGAGCATGCGGCAGTCGCTGTGAGCGACCTGCTCCGGGCGACCCCCGCCGAGCTGGCCGACCTCGTCCGGCCCCTCCTGCCCGGCGCCCACGAGTTCAGCGAGGCACAGACCCTCGAGGCGTTCGCCCTGGGCGCCTGGACAGGTGTGGTCGAACCGGGTGACGCGGTGGGTGGCGTCGTCCGGTCACTGCTCGGACCGACCGTGGGGCTCCGCCTCGTGCTCGAAGCGGCGGTCGGTCACGACGACCCCCGCGCGGGTCTGCTCGCGGGAGCCCTGATCGAGGCAGGGGCCACCCGCGACGACGTGGAGCGGCTCGACCTCGTACGGGCGCTCACGAGATGGCGGCCCCGTCTCGAGACCAGCGTGATCCTCCGGTCGTTCCGCACGGCGACCGTGGTGGGATCGAGGCTGCTCGTGCCGCGCACCCCGCTGTGGCCCGAGGCCCTCGACGACCTCGGCCATCACACTCCCGTGGCCCTCTGGGCACGAGGTCCGGCGTCCGTTCCGGCGCCGACGTCGAGCATCGCGATCGTCGGCTCGCGGGCGGCGACGGCCTACGGCGAGCAGGTGTCGGCCGAGCTCGCCGGCGGCGTGGCCGACCGGGGTCTCGCGGTCGTCTCGGGTGCCGCCTACGGCATCGACGGTGCCGCCCACCGGGCGGCCCTGGCCGCCTCGGCGACGACGGTGGCCGTCATGGCCGGGGGAGTCGACCACCTCTACCCGGCCGGTCACGACGCCCTGCTGCGACGCGTCATCGAGACGGGTCTGGTGATCTCCGAGGCTCCGTGCGGGGGCAAGCCGTCGCGGTGGCGGTTCCTGCAACGCAACAGGCTGATCGCGGCGTTGACGGCCGCGACCGTCGTGGTCGAGGCCGGCGGCCGCTCGGGGTCGCTGAACACGGCCGCCCACGCGCAGTCGCTCGGTCGTCCGGTCGGGGCCGTGCCCGGCCCGGTCACCTCGCCGTCGTCCGTCGGCTGCCACGCCCTGATCCGGTCCGGTCTGGCCGAGTGCGTGACGGGTGCCGACGAGGTCCTCGCACTCGCGGGGGTGTCGACCGACCTCGTCGTCGCCTCGTACGAGGGCCGACGGCTCGACCCCGAGACGATGCGGGTGCTGGACGCGCTCAGCACGACGGCGACCCGGGAGACCGACGAACTGGCCGTCGCAAGCGGGCTGTCGCTCGAGACGGTCCGCGACGTGCTCGCCGAGCTCGACCTGTCGGGTGCGGCCCGGCGCTCCGGCTCGGGGTGGCGACGAGTGAGGGGGCGCCGCGATGGTTAGCCTGTCGGCATGCACGAGCCGGGATCGAGACGCGAGGGGCGGGCGCTGCCGTGACGCGCCTCCTGGGCGAGGTCGAACGGTTCGCCGACCACCTGCACGACGGCCGGGGGCTCAGCGACCACACGGTGCGGTCGTACGCGGCCGACCTCGACTCCCTCGTCGCCTTCGCCGAGAACCGGCTCGGTCGCCCGGGTGAGGTGGGCGACCTCGACCTCGACCTGCTTCGCGACTGGCTCTGGCAGGGCACGCAGGCCGGGCTCGCCCGGGCCACCCTCGCCCGGCGGTCGGCGAGCGTCCGGGCCTTCACCCGGTGGCTCGACGAGACCGACCGCACACCGGTCGACGTCGGTGCCCGACTGCGTGCGCCGAAGCCCGAGAGTCGCCTGCCGCGCGTCCTCACGCGCGAGCAGGTCGACGGCCTGCTGGCCTCCCTCGCCGTCCGGGCGGACACGGGCGACCCCAGGGCACGCCGGGACCTCGCGGTCGTCGAACTGCTCTACGGCGCGGGCCTGCGCGTGTCGGAGCTCGTCGGGGCGGACCTCGGCGACGTGGACCTCGAACGGCTGACCGTGCGGGTGACCGGCAAGGGGGCGAAGCAGCGCGTCGTGCCGTTCGGGGTGCCGGCGGCCGAGGCCCTGGGGCGGTACGTCGACCTCGCCCGCCCGACGCTCGTCACCCCGGTCACGGACGGCGCCTTCTTCGTGGGGTCGACCGGGGGGCGGCTCGGCACGAGGGCCGTCTACCGACTGGTCGCCGGGCTGCTCGCAGACCTCCCGGGCGGCGGGCCGGCGGGGCCACACGCGTTGAGGCACACGGCCGCCACCCATCTGCTCGACGGAGGGGCCGACCTCCGGGCCGTCCAGGAGCTGCTCGGTCATGCGAGCCTCGGCACCACGCAGATCTACACGCACGTCTCGACCGACCGCCTGCGCGACAGCTACCGGTCGGCACACCCGCGCGCCTGACGACGCTCCACCCGACGACGCCCACGACGCCCGAGGACCCTCCGAGCACCCGACCGTGCTGCGGTCGTCGACCCGGCGGGTGCCGGCCGGTGCCGGGCGGTGTTCAGCGGGGCGTCGTCGGCAGCAACACCGACGGCTCGATCCCGCCCAGGAACACCAGGGGCGAGACGTACTCGCCGTCGATCCGCGCCCCCAGGTGCAGGCACGGTCGGTCGGCGCAGTGCCCTCGCTCGAGCACACCGACGGTCTGCCCCCGCGTGACGGCGTCGCCCTTCGAGACACCGGCCACCACCGGTTCGAAGCTGCTCAGCACCCCGCCCGGGTGGGCGATCGACAGGACCGGCCGGTCCACCACGACCCCGGCGAAGTGCACGACGCCGTCGTCCGGGGCCGTCACGACCGAGCTCTCGACCGTCCCGACGTCAATGCCGCGGTGCCCCGGCGACCACGGGTTCGGCGGCCCGACGAAGGGCCGGACCACCGGATGGGGCGAGGCGACCGGCCAGGCCCACACCGCGCCTCCTGCGCTCGCTGCCCGGGGATTCGCTGTCCGGGGGTTCGCGACCGCGGGCGTGACCGAGAGCGACCCGGCGAGGACCGTGACGAGGGCCGCCGTCGTGAGGGTGACGAGAAGCCGCGTCGTCGGCCGCAGGTGAGAGCGCATACCGGCACCTTGCCGGTTGCGCAAGCTTTCTCGGCGAGGCGTAAGGTTCACCCGTGCACGAACACCCCGTGCACATCGTTTGTGGGGGAGTCGTGGCCACGAGCCCTGCTCCTCGAGCCGTGAAGGAGTACAGGTGTCGAACACCACTGCAACGACGAAGAGCTTGAACAGGCGGGTGACCGCGCTGGCCGTGGCGGCGGCCATCGGCGGGTTCCTGTTCGGTTTCGACTCGTCCGTCATCAACGGCGCGGTCCAGTCGATCACCGACGAGTTCGGTCTCACCGAGTTCGCCTCGGGCTTCGCGGTCGCCTCGGCCCTGATCGGTTGTGCCATCGGTGCCTACGTCGCCGGCCGCCTCGCCGACAAGATGGGTCGCATCAAGGTGATGCTGATCGGTGCCGGTCTGTTCCTGATCAGCTCGATCGGTGCGGCCGCGGCCTTCGCCGTCTGGGACCTCGTCCTCTGGCGCGTCATCGGCGGCCTCGGCATCGGCATCGCGTCGGTCATCGCGCCCGCCTACATCAGCGAGGTGTCGCCCAAGGCGATCCGCGGTCGCCTGGCGTCGTTCCAGCAACTCGCCATCACCCTCGGCATCTTCGCCGCCCTGCTGTCGGACCAGCTCTTCGCGGTCACGGCGGGTGGCGCATCCGAGCCGTCGCTCTTCGGCCTCGCCGCGTGGCGCTGGATGTTCCTGGTAGGAATCGTCCCGTCGGTCGTCTACGGAATCCTGGCCTGGCGTCTGCCCGAGTCGCCGCGGTACCTCGCCGGTGACGGACGCGAGGCCGAGGCCAAGAAGGTCCTACAGACGATCGTCCCGGCAGAGACGGTCGAGACGAGCCTGAAGGAGATCACGGACTCGATCCGCACCGAGGCAGAGCTCGAGAAGAAATCGTCGATCCGCGGCACCCGCTTCGGCCTCCAGCCCATCGTCTGGGTCGGGATCATCCTCGCCGTGCTGCAGCAGTTCGTCGGCATCAACGTGATCTTCTACTACTCGACCACCCTCTGGCAGGCCGTCGGCTTCCAGGAAGAGGACTCGTTCCTCATCTCGACCATCACCGCGGTCGTCAACGTCGCGGTCACGTTCATCGCGATCGGGCTCGTCGACAAGGTCGGCCGTCGGCCCATGCTGCTCACCGGCTCCATCGGCATGTTCGTCAGCCTCGCCGTCACCGCCCTGGCCTTCAGCCAGGCGACCACCTCGGCGAGCGGCGACCCGTCGCTGCCCGGCGCCTGGGGCCCCGTGGCCCTCGTCGCGGCCAACCTCTTCGTCGTGTCGTTCGGTGCCACGTGGGGCCCGCTCATGTGGGTGCTGCTCGGCGAGATGTTCCCCAACAGCATCCGTGCCACGGCACTCGGCGTGGGCAGCATGGCCAACTGGATCGCCAACTTCATCGTGACGGTGTCGTTCCCCACCCTCGCCGCACTCAGCCTCACGCTGTCGTACGGCATCTTCGCGTTCTTTGCGCTCGTGTCGTTCTTCTTCGTGCTGGCGAAGATCCCCGAGACGAAGGGGCGCTCGCTCGAGGAGATGGGCACCTCGGCCGTCCAGGCCGATGCGGGGCGGTCGGCGAAGGCCTGAGCCCGACACGATCCACGAACGTCCCGTCCAGATCCTGGGCGGGACGTTCGTGCACGTCGGGGTCCCCGCCCGGGGTCGACCTCCACCTCACCGGGCCCGTGGTGGTGCTAACATGAGCGATGCAGCCTGCTCAGCAGGCTGACTTCGCGTGCCCTGTGCGTCCCCGGACGCACCGACGTCGAGGCGACCTGGTCGCCTCGCGCCGCTCCCGGCCTCCACGTCCATTCGGTCCGAACCGCCTCACGGTGGGCTCGGCGGACGTGTGCCCGGGCACCAGGCAGTGGCGACCGACCGGTCGCCCGACAACCGACAAGCAGGCACACCCGCGGGTGTGCCCAGAAACAAGGAGAACGACCATGGCCGTCGTCACCATCCGCCAGCTGCTCGACAGCGGCGTCCACTTCGGACACCAGACCCGCCGCTGGAACCCGAAGGTGAAGCGCTTCATCCTCGCCGAGCGCTCGGGCATCCACATCATCGACCTGCAGCAGTCGCTCGGCTACATCGACAAGGCGTACGACTTCGTCAAGGAGACCGTCGCACACGGCGGCACCATCCTCTTCGTCGGCACGAAGAAGCAGGCCCAGGGCTCCATCGCCGAGCAGGCGAACCGCGTCGGCCAGCCCTTCGTCAACCAGCGCTGGCTCGGTGGCCTCCTGACCAACTTCCAGACGGTCTCGAAGCGCCTCGCCCGCATGAAAGAGCTCGAGGACATCGACTTCGACGACACCACGCAGGGCTTCACCAAGAAAGAACTGCTGATCAAGAAGCGTGAGCTCGACAAGCTCCACAAGACGCTCGGCGGAATCCGCAACCTCACCAAGACGCCGTCCGCCCTCTGGGTCGTCGACACCAAGAAAGAGCACCTCGCGATCGACGAGGCCAAGAAGCTGGGCATCCCGGTCATCGGCATCCTCGACACGAACTGCGACCCCGACGAGATCAACTTCCCGATCCCGGGCAACGACGACGCCATCCGTTCCGTCGGCCTGCTGACGCGCATCGTCGCCGACGCTGCCGCCGAGGGTCTGGTGCAGCGTCACCAGAAGCCCGAGGACGCCGACCAGCCCGTCGAGCCCATGGCCGAATGGGAGGCCGAGCTGCTCGCGCAGGGCGAGGCCAAGGCCGCCGACGCCGCCGCCGAGGCACCTGCTGCCGAGGCCCCCGTGGCCGAGGCCCCCGTCGAGGAGAACGACGCCGACGCGCAGGTCGCCGCGAAGCCCCTGGGCGAGCCGGTCGTCGAGCCCGTCGCCGAGGCGACCGAGGCCACCGCGGCCGAGCCGGCCGACGCCGACTCGAAGTAGTCCTCTCCTTCACCCTTCCGACTCCACGAAAGGAAGTCAGACACATGGCCAACTACACCATCGCTGACGTCAAGATCCTCCGTGACCGCCTCGGCGCGGGCATGGTCGACAGCAAGAACGCCCTCGAAGAAGCCGACGGCGACATCGAGAAGGCCGTCGAGATCCTCCGCGTCAAGGGACTGAAGGGCGTCGCCAAGCGCGAGGGCCGTCAGACCACCGCGGGTCTCGTCGCCGCCAAGCCCGGTTCGGGGTACGCCACGCTGATCGAGCTCGCCAGCGAGACCGACTTCGTCGCGAAGAACGAGAAGTTCGTCGCCCTGGCCGACCAGGTCCTCGAGGCGGTGCACGCGGGCGGAGCCTCCAGTGCCGCCGAGGGCAACGCCGCCGCGATCGGCGGCCAGACCGTCGAGGCCTTCGTCAACGACGAGGCCGCGCTCATGGGCGAGAAGGTCGAACTGCGCACCGTCAACCGCATCGAGGGCGAGCAGTTCGCCATCTACCTGCACAAGACCTCGAAGGACCTGCCCCCGCAGGTCGGCGTGGTCGTGGGCTACACGGGTGACGACGCCGAGACCGCTCGGTCGATCGCTCAGCACATCGCCTTCGCCGCGCCGACGTACCTGTCGCGCGACGACGTGCCGACCGAGCAGGTCGACAAGGAGCGAGCCATCGTCGAGGAGACCGCGAAGAACGAGGGCAAGCCGGAAGCGGCCCTGCCCAAGATCATCGAGGGACGCCTCACCGGCTTCTTCAAGGAGATCGCCCTGCTCGACCAGGCCTACGCGAAGGACAACAAGTTGTCCGTCGCCAAGGTGGTCGCCGAGGCCGGACTGACGATCACGGGCTTCGCCCGCATCAAGGTCGGCGCCTAGACAGCACCGTGACGGGGTCCGAGACGAACGTGTCTCGGACCCCGTTCCCATGCCCGGCCGAGGTGACGACGTCGGGTGCATCATCGGCGACGGACGGCGACCAGCCCGAACTCGCTAACCTGGCTACGGCCACGACGAGACGGAGACTCGCATGACATCGGAAACGACCGGACGACGACGCGTCCTGCTGAAGCTCTCGGGTGAGGCCTTCGGCGGCGGCCAGCTCGGCGTGAACCCCGACGTGGTCGGCTCCATCGCCCGTGAGATCGCCGACGCGGCGACCGACGTCGAGATCGCCATCGTGGTAGGTGGCGGCAACTTCTTCCGCGGTGCCGAACTCAGTCAGCGCGGCATGGACCGGGGCCGGGCCGACTACATGGGCATGCTGGGCACCGTCATGAACGCCCTCGCCCTCCAGGACTTCCTCGAGCAGGCCGGCGCTGCCACCCGCGTCCAGTCCGCCATCGCGATGACCCAGGTCGCCGAGCCGTACATCCCCCGTCGCGCCGAGCGGCACCTCGAGAAGGGGCGCGTCGTCATCTTCGGTGCCGGCGCCGGCCTGCCGTACTTCTCGACCGACACCGTCTCGGCCCAGCGAGCCCTCGAGATCGGGGCCTCCGAGGTGCTCGTCGCCAAGAACGGCGTGGACGGCGTCTACTCGGCCGACCCCCGGCACGACCCGTCGGCGGTCAAGCTCGACCAGCTCACGTACCAAGAGGCGCTGATGCAGGGGCTCAAGGTCGTCGACTCGACCGCCTTCAGTCTCTGCATGGACAACGGCATGCCCATGCACGTGTTCGGCATGGAAGGCGAGGGCAACATCGCCCGCGCCATCCGCGGCGAACGCATCGGAACAATCGTCAGCAACTAGACGACTAAACTCGACCGCGAACCGAACAAGGAGCACCAGTGGCGATCAACGACGTACTCACCGAGACGCGCGAGAAGATGGACAAGGCGCTCGACGCCGCCAAGAACGACTTCGGGACGGTGCGCACCGGCCGCATCAACCCCGCTCTGTTCCAGAAGATCCCGATCGACTACTACGGGACCCCGACCCCGCTGGCCCAGCTCGCCTCGCTGCAGGTGCCCGAGGCGCGCACCATGATCGTCACCCCCTACGACAAGACGGCCCTCAAAGAGATCGAGAAGGCCATCGCGACCTTCCCGAACCTCGGGGCCAACCCGACGAACGACGGCACGATCGTCCGAGTCACCATCCCCGAGCTGACGCAAGAGCGTCGCAAAGAGTTCGTCAAGCTCGTGCGCAGCAAGGGCGAGGACGCCAAGGTGCAGGTGCGCAACGTCCGTCGCAAGTCGAAAGAGGCGCTCGACGCCCAGAAGACCGAGGTCGGCGACGACGAGGTCGCTCGTGCCGAGAAAGAGCTCGAGTCGATCACCAAGGGGTACATCGACTCCATCGACGACGCGTTGAAGAAGAAAGAAGCGGAGCTGCTCGAGGTCTGATGAGACAGCGACCCGACGGCGCCGGCCCCGACGACTCGTCACCGGCTCAGAAGAGCACTCTCGGTAGTCGCCGGGCCGACTTCGACGCTCGAGCGCAAGCGGCCCGCCACGACATCGAGAGCCAACTGCGGGCAGGCAAGGCGCGCCTCGACTCGCGCAACGAGAAGTTGACGGCGCGCACCGGTCGCAACCTTCCGGCCGCCATCGCCGTGGGTGTCCTGCTCGGGGCCGCGGTCTTGTTGAGCCTGATCTTCGTCAAGGCGTTCTTCATCATCGTGGCGGCGGCCCTGATCGGTTCGTTGTGCTTCGAACTCGCCAGTGCCCTGCGCTTCGCCGGGCGCGACGTGCCCCGCCTCCCGAGCGTCCTCGCCGGCGTGGCCGTGGTCCCCGCGGCCTTCTACGGCGGAGCCGGCGGCCAGTGGGCCGCTCTGGTGGGCGGCATCGTCGTCGTCTCCGTGTGGCGCCTCGTCGAGACGGCCCGTCCGTCGCACCGAGCCGGCGCCTCCGCGCTGGGTCGTGATCTCGGTGCCGGTGCGTTCGTCCAGATCTACTGCTCGTTCCTCGGCAGCTTCATGGCCCTCATGGCTGCTCGACCCGACGGCCAGTGGTGGACCCTGTCGGCTCTCATCGTCGTGATCGCGGTCGACACCGGTGCCTACGCGACCGGCCTGAACTTCGGCAAGCACCCGATGGCGCCCCGCATCAGTCCCAAGAAGACCTGGGAGGGCTTCGCCGGTTCGGTGGCCGCCAGCCTCATCGCGGCCGTGCTGTTGTCGGTCTTCCTGCTCGACGAGCCGTGGTGGTTCGGTCTCGTCTTCGGTGGCGTCATCATCGTGACCGCCACCATCGGCGATCTGTCCGAATCCCTCATCAAGCGCGACCTGGGCATCAAAGACATCAGCACCTGGCTTCCCGGACACGGCGGGTTCCTCGACCGGCTCGACAGCACGTTGCCCTCGGCCGCCGCGGCCTACGCCCTGTACCTCCTCTTCGCGTGACGCCCGTCCGCCGGTACTGACCGGCCGCGCGTCCAGCGGCTTGCCATCGGCCCATGCGGCATGATGGTGGCCGTGAGCAGCACATTCCCGATCGTTCCCAAGGGCAAGCGGGGTTACGACGTCGACGAGGTCGACGCGTTCCTGGTCGAGGCCCGGAAGGCCTACGCCGGCGAGACCGGCCTCGGCATCGACTCCGCCCGCATCCGACGCACGGCCTTCGGGTTGACCAAGAACGGGTACTCGACGGCACACGTCGACGCCGCGCTCGAACGTCTCGAGGACGCCTTCGCCAGTCGGGAGCGCGAACGGGCCGTCTCGTCGGGCGCCGAGTCGACCTGGTTCTCGACCGCGCGCTCCGGGGCGGAAGACATCGTGGCCCGTCTCGAGCGACCGCAGGGCCACCGCTTCGACAGGGTGGGCATCCTCACGACCGGCTACCACCCGCGAGACGTCGACCGCCTCACCCGGCGGCTGCACGGCTACTTCACCGACGGCCGCCCCCTCAGCATCGACGACGTCCGGGCTTCGGTCTTCCGGGCGAAGCGCGGCGGTTACCGCGAGAGCCAGGTCGACCTGGTGCTCGACACGGTGGTCGACGTCATGCTGGCCGTCCGCTGACGGTCACGGCCGGGCCTCTCCTCTTCCCCCGAGCCTCCGACACGCTGACGGGTCGTCCCTGGCCCTCCGGCGTCCCATCGGTTACCCTGGACGGACTCATGGGCAGGCACGCAGCGAATCCGACCCCCGGTCCCTCTCGACGAGAGCACCCGGCCGCGGTCGAACGACCCTCGACCCGCCGGCGCATCCGCGTGCCGGCCTCGCAGAGCGTCGTGCGACGCCCCGCAGCCGGCTCCCTCGCGTTCACCGGTCCCGTCCGCGATGCCGTACCGGCCGCTCGTCGAACCGGATTCCCTCGACGGGTGGCAATTCCCCTCGTCGGTTTCTGTGCGTCGTTCGCCTTCGTGTCGGCCTCGCTCGTCAACCCCTTGGCCGGTGCCGAGGCCGCGACGACCGTTCCGGGCGCTGCGTCGGTGCTGACGGCCCCCGGTCAGACCCTCACGGTCGCCGGTGCCGCCGTGACCGTCGCCGACCGGGACGCCTACGGCGTGACCGAGTACGTGCCGCCGCCGCCCCCGCCCGTCGTGGTGGCCGAGACCGAGAAGCCCGCGGCCCCGTCGGGTGCGACGTCCGGCTCTGCCAAGAAGTCGTCGTCTGCTCCCGTGGCGGGTACCCCTGACCCGGGCAGCGCGAAGGCTGTCGCCGCCGAACTCGTGGCCGCTCGCGGCTGGGGCTCCGACCAGTACGACTGCCTGGTGTCGCTGTGGCAGAAAGAGTCCAGCTGGAACGTCTACGCGTCCAACCGGTCGAGTGGTGCCTACGGCATTCCCCAGG